>DATHPQ010000189.1:0-5308 GCA_035483735.1 Xanthobacteraceae bacterium
CGTGATCCGGAAAAGCGCGCCCTTGGACTTGATCCGAGGGTGGGAACCGGTTCTCCGAAAAGATCACGCGCAATCAAAAATACTGCCACGCTAACGCTAGACGCCACTTCCCAGCGTGCAGGCTTGCGCCCACCAGTTCGGATATTTGGCACGTAGAATCTTCGCCGCGGCGTCCGCGCCCGCAGCGGAGGCAAACAGGCCAAAACACGTCGCGCCGGAGCCTGACATGCGCGCCAGCTGACAGCCGGCGAGGCCGCGCAGAACCGTCAGCACATCGGCGATCACCGGCTGCAAAATAATCGCCGGCGCTTCGAGATCGTTGGGCTGCGTCTGCAGCATGTGCAGCAACTGGTCGCGACTCTCGAGCTTGGCGATGGCCGCGACAAGATCAAACGGCGCAGCCATTTGCGCGCTCGCCTTCAAGCCGGCGAAAACGTCCTTGGTGGCAAGCGCGACGCCGGGATTGACCAGCACTGCCGGAAGCTGCGGCAAGGCAAGCGGCTGCGAAAGCTGCTCACCGATGCCGCGCATCAAGCGCGGCCTGGGATCGAGGCAAACCGACACATCGGCGCCGGTCGCGCGCGCCGCGGCCTGCAGATGCGGATTGTCCAGTGCAAGCCTATTGGCTTGCGCGATCAGGCGCAGCGCCGCAGCGGCGTCGGACGAGCCGCCGCCGAGCCCGGCCGCGACGGGCAAATTCTTTTCGAGGTGAAACGCGCCCAAGATGAGATCGGGCATACGCGCCGCGAGCGCGCGTGCCGCCTTGAGCACGAGATTCTCGGCGTCGGCGCCGGCCTCGCTCGCCGTTGCGCCGCTGAGCGTCAGCGACAATGCGCTCCCGGGCGTGAAAGTGAGCCGGTCGCCGCAATCGGCGAATACGACCAAGCTTTCGAGCTCGTGATAACCGTCGGGGCGGCTGCCAAGCACCCGCAGCGTCAGGTTCACCTTGGCCGGTGCGCGCGCAACGAGCGGAACTGACAAGGCGCCAGCTCAGCCGCCGTTGCCGGTTTTCTTGGTGTCGGCGCCCGAACCGGAATTCGCCTTCGCCGCATCGAGCGGCGCGGCCGGCTTGCTGGCATCGGCCGACGACGATGTATCGGAGGGCAACCCATTCTGCAGCTTGGCCTCGATCTTGGGCAGATCGTCCGGCTCCGGCTTCAAGTCCTTGGCGTGCGACCACTGGAAATGCGCCTCCAGCATCCGGCCGACACGCCAATAGGCATCGCCGAGGTGGTCGTTGATGGTCGGATCTTCCGGCTTGAGCTCGACGGCGCGTTCCAGATTCTTGACCGCTTCGTCGTAATTGCCGGTGCGGAAATAGGCCCAGCCCAGCGAGTCGACGATATAGCCATCATCCGGCCGCTGCTCGACGGCGCGGCGGATCATGTCCATGCCCTGATCTAGATGGACGCCCTGATCGACCCAGGAATAGCCGAGATAGTTGAGCACCAGCGGCTGTTCCGGAAACAGGTCCAGCGCCTTTTTCATATCGGCTTCGGCGGCCGGCCATTGATGCGAGCGCTCGTAGCAAATGCCGCGGAAATAGAACACGACCCAGTTCGACTTCTCGGGATTGGGCACCGTGTCGATGGCCTTGCTATAGGTGTCGGCGCAGCCGGCGAAGTCTTTGCGCGCGCGCTGGATATTGCCGAGCTCGATGATCGCCTCAGAATCCTTGGGGCGCTGCGCGATCACGTGTTGCAGCCGCTGCTTGGCCTCGTCGGTGCGATCGAGCGCATCGAGGTCGACCGCCATCTGAATTTCGGCATTGCGCGACAGCGATGAATTCGCCGGCACCCGCTCATAGGCCTTGATGGCGAGATCGGGCTTCTTCAAATCTTCGTAGAGATCGCCGAGCGACAACAGCGCCATTGCATGCGACGGCTGCAGATAGAGCGCGAGCTGCAGATAGATCAACGCCAGATCCTCGCCGCCGCGGCGGCCGATCGAAGCACCGAGACCGTACAGCGCCTCGGCGGCGCCGGCCTGCGGCGAATCGACGAGCGTCGGCAGCTTCTGGCCGTCGGCAATCGCCTTCATCTCCTCGTTGACCAGCGGATGGTCGGGCAGGACCTTGGCGAAGTCTTGATAGACCTTGAGCGCGTCGTCCTTGCTGCCGTTGCGGGACAGGAAACGGCCATAGGCCTGCACCGTACGCAGCGCCGACGGATCGGTCTTGTAGGCGGCCTCGTAGCGCTTCTGCGCGCCCTTCTTGTCGCCGGCGAGATCGAGGATGAAGCCGGCATGCAGATCCTTGAAAATACCGTACCAGTCCGGCCCCGACAGCTTGTCCATGGTGTCAACCGCACCATGCGCGTCGCCGGCGCCTTCCTGCGACCATGCCGAGAGCAGTGCCGCGGTCAGATCGGTCACCGGGCCGCGCACCGATTGCGCGAAGTTCTGCTTGGCCGCACCGTAATGCTTCAGCTTGAGTTCGCGGATACCGATCACAAGGTGGGAGATCTTGTCGGTGTGATCGACTTCGAGCATGCGCTCGGCAAGCTTCGACGCCTGATCGATGTCGCCGTCGGTGAGGACGGAGAGAAATGTGCGGCTCAACAGGTCCGCATTCTTCGGATCGAGCTTGAGCACGTCCATGTAATAGGCAGCCGCGGCGGTGGCATCGCGCTCGGCGCCGGCATGGCGGGCGGCGAGATAACTGCCGGCGGCGTTCTCAGGCGAAAGTTCCGCTGGCGCCGGGACGGTGGCCGCTTGGGCGGCGAGCACCGATGGAAAACCGAGGGCGAGAGCGATGCCAAGAATGGCGGCACGCCGGGGCAACAGCGAGTGAATCACGACATCTCCATAAGCGAATTGGGTCTGCAGCGAATTGGGTCGGCGACAAATCGGGTCGGCGGACTCGCAACAAGCGCCGATCATCTGGATGCGCGAGAATGGCCTTTTTGTTGCGCCGCCGCAAGGATGCCGGCTGACGCCGCCCTGTCGTCGTCCCCTCGTGCTCCAGCACGAGCCGCGTCGTTTAGGCCCCAACGGCGGCGAAATCGCGGCAGCGCGCGATCACATAACCGGCAATCACATATTCGGATAATTCGGGCCGCCGCCGCCCTCGGGTGGCACCCAGGTGATGTTCTGGTTCGGGTCTTTGATGTCGCAGGTCTTACAGTGCACGCAGTTTTGCGCGTTGATCACGTAGCGCGGCCCGCCGGCATCCTCGACCCATTCATAAACACCGGCCGGGCAATAGCGCGCCGACGGCCCGCCATAGACATCGTGTTCCGACGATTTCTGCAAGGCAGCGTCGCCCAGCAAAAGATGAGCGGGCTGGTCTTCCTCGTGATTGGTGTTGGACAAATAGACCGACGACAGCCGGTCGAAGGTGAGCTTGCCGTCCGGCTTTTGATAGACGATGCGCTTGCATTGCGCCGCGGGCTTGAGTGTCGCGAAATCCGGCTTGCCGTGCTTGAGCGTGCCGAACAGCGAGAAGCCGAGCGTATTGGTCCACATGTCGAGGCCGCCGAGCGCGATGCCGGCAAAAGTGCCGAGCTTCGACCATAACGGCTTGGCATTGCGCACCCGCCACAGATCGTGGCCGATCGGAGAGGAGCGCCACGCATCTTCGTAAGCCGAGATCTCGTCATTGGCGCGGCCGGCCGCGAGCGCAGCCGCCACATGCTCGGCCGCGAGCATGCCCGACAACATGGCATTGTGGCTGCCCTTGATGCGCGGCACGTTGACGAAGCCCGCGGCGCAACCGATCAGCGCGCCGCCCGGGAAGACGAGCTTCGGCACCGACTGATAGCCGCCCTCGGTAATGGCGCGGGCGCCATAGCAAATCCGCTTGCCGCCTTCGAACGTGTCGCGCACCAGCGGGTGTGTCTTGAAGCGCTGGAATTCCTCGAACGGCGACAGATATGGATTTTTGTAGTTGAGGTGCACGACGAAACCGACGGCGACCAGATTGTCGTCGTAGTGATAAATGAACGAGCCGCCGCCGGTGGCATTGCCAAGCGGCCAGCCGAGCGTGTGCTGCACGAGGCCGCGCCGGTGCTTGTCGGGAGCGACCTGCCAGAGCTCTTTGAGGCCGATGCCGAATTTTTGCGGGTCGCGATTTTGCGAGAGGCCGAAACGCTCGATCAGGATCTTGGACAGGCTGCCGCGCGCACCCTCGGCGAACAAAGTGTATTTGCCGCGCAGCGCCATGCCGCGGGTGAAGCCGGATTTGCTATCGCCGTCTTTGCCGATGCCCATGTCGCCCGTGGCGATGCCGGCGACCGCGTTGTTCTCGAACAAGAGCTCCGCCGCCGCGAAGCCCGGATAGATCTCAACGCCGAGCGCTTCGGCTTTGCGCGCCAGATAACGGCAGACCTCACCCAGCGAGACGATGAAATTGCCGTGATTGCTCATCAAAGGCGGCATCAAAGCGAGCGGCAGCCGCAACGCGCCGGATTCTCCGAGCGCATAGAAGCGGTCGGATGTCACTTTGGTCTTGATCGGCGTGTCTTCGCCGCGCCACTCCGGGATCAAACTGTCGAGCCCGATCGGGTCGATGACGGCCCCGGAGAGAATATGAGCGCCGACTTCGGAGCCCTTCTCGACGACCACCACGGAAGTATCCGGCGCAAGCTGCTTGAGCCTGATCGCTGCCGAAAGGCCGGCCGGGCCGGCGCCGACGATGACAACGTCGAATTCCATTGCCTCCCGGGCTGGAAGCTCCGTTGCGTTCATGATCCTTGCTCCGTTCCCGGTCGCTCAGAGCATGATCCCGAAAAGTGGATACCGGTTTTCGGAAAAGATCATGCTCAAATAAGCGTCCAACCCGATTGTTCACGAAATTGCCGCGCTGACAATCGCTGCGACCTTCAAATCGGCTTGCGGCGCGCGTTGCCTTCGCTCATGACTATTGCGCACATGAATATTTTGCTCTTGGACAGCCTTATGAATGTTCCCGGCCACAAAGAAGCACGCGAATTGATCGCCTTCTATCTGGATGCCGGCGCCGATGCTTTGCTCGGCGAGGAGCCGGTCGATCGCATGGCGGACGAAAGTCCGCCAATTGCTCCGCCCGCCCGAGCCGCGAGTGACGCCGCAGCCCGAGTCCTTCCGCACAAAGCAACGGTGTCGGCGCGGGAGAGGCCGCTGCCTCAGCCGACCCCGCCTGCTTCGCCCGAGGCCGCGGCCATGGCGGCGCGCGAAGCGGCCAAAAGCGCAGGATCACTCGACGAGTTGCGGGCGCTGCTCGATGGTTTCGAAGGCTGCGCGTTACGCGCGACCGCAACGCAGTTGGTCTTTGCCGACGGCAATCCGCAAAGCCGCATCATGTTCGTCGGCGAAGCGCCGGGCTATGACG
>DATHPQ010000190.1:0-29575 GCA_035483735.1 Xanthobacteraceae bacterium
CTGACCTATTGGCTGGGCAACATCTTCGTGCTCGGCGCCGGCGTGTTCTATGCGCCGCATGCGCTGACCGTTTTCGATCACCTGCCATCCTCGCTTAACCGGCTGCTCGGCCTGTGCGGGCTCCTTGTGATCGGCTGTTATCTGGTCTGGCTCGCGCAACGGCCGCGCACCGTCGGCCGCGCCAACTGGAAAATCATGCTGCCGAATGTCCGCCGCACCTTGTTGCAAATCGGCATCGGCACGACGGATCGCCTGCTCGCCTCGCTGTCCTTCTTCATGCTGCTCCCCGATTATCCGGGCATCAGCTTCTCGAGCTTGCTGGTGATCTTCGTGGTCGCCACCCTGATCGGCACCATCAGCCACACGCCGGGCAGTCTCGGCGTCGTCGAGGCGGCGATGCTGATCGGTCTGCCGCAATTCAACCGCGAGGAATTGCTGGCGACGTTGCTCACATTCCGCGTGCTCGATTTCTTCCTGCCGCTGATGCTGGCGACGATCATGTTCGGCCTGCGCGAATTGCGGCTGGTTGTGCGGCGCGCGCAAAGCAGACGTGCGGAAACCGCCCCAACCTTGTAAGGCCCCCCTACCGCCGTTAAGGTCACCATCGGGCGGACTGGAGCGATGGTGACGAGTGAGAACAGGGCTCCGCGGGGGCGGAACTTCCTGCGGAAATGGGCCCGGCGCCCGATAAGAGTGATGGTTTCGGTTGGTGCTGCACTCGCAGCGTGGCAGTTTGCCGCGCCACGCGAGGCCAATGCCGAAACTATCGAGGCTGCGCTGGCCCGCGCCTACGAGAATAATCCACAGCTTAATGCGCAGCGCGCCATCGTCCGCCAGACCGACGAAAGCGTGCCGCAGGCGCTGTCCGGTTATCGCCCGATGCTGACGGCCAATGCCAGCGCCGGCGACCAATATACCACCGAGAAGGAGATCTTTCCGCCGATCCCCGGCACGGCTTTGACTCAAGGGGCGGCGGTCAAAATCAACGGCCACACCCAGCCCTATAGTTACGGCGCCACTGCGTCGCAGACGCTGTTCAACGGCAACCAGACCGGCAACAAAGTGCGCGCCGCGGAGAGCCAGGTTTCGGCGGCCCGGGAAACGCTGCGCGTCATGGAAGAATCCGTGCTGCTGGCGGCGGCGACCATCTACATGGATATGTCGCGCGATGCCGCCAATCTCGAAGTCCAGCGCAACAATGTGCGCGTGCTCGACCGCACCCTCACCGACACCAACAACCGGTTCGCCGCGGGCCAGGTGACCGATACCGACGTCGCGCAATCGGAAGCGCAATTGGCCGCAGGCCAAGCGAGCTTGCACGCGGCCGAAGCGCAACTCGCCATCACGCAGGCCAATTACCGGCGCATCGTCGGCGTCGATCCGGCGAATCTGGCTCCGGCTTCATCGGTCGAGCGGTTCGCGCCATCGACATTGAATTCCGCGATCGCGATGGGAACGGCGCAGAACCCGTCTGTGACGGCGGCGGAATACGGCGTTGACGTCGCGCTGCTCCAGGTGAAGATCGCCGAAGGCGCGCTCTATCCGACGCTGACGGCGCAAGCGAGCGTGCAGCAGCAATACGGCGCCAACATCGTCACGCCGAAGCTGTTCACCGATTCGGCGACCGTCAACCTCACGGTGCCGCTCTATCAGGGCGGCGGCGAATACGCGTCGATCCGCGCCAACAAGGAAGCGGTCGGGCAGCAACAGATCAATGTCGATCAAGTGCGCGACCAGGCGCGCGCCAATGTCGTGGAAGCCTGGGCGCAATTGCAGGCGGCGAAGGCCCAGATCGAGGCCGCGCAGCGCCAGAACGCCGCCGCCGAACGCGCGCTCAACGGCGTGCGCAACGAGGCCCAGGTCGGCCAGCGCACGACGCAAGATGTGCTGATCGCCGAGCAGGCGCTGGTGAATGCGCGGCAGAGCCTGATCGTGGCGCAGCACGACCGCGTAGTTTCCTCGTACAGCCTGTTATCGGCCGTGGGCCGGTTGTCGGCGCAAGACCTGGCGCTGCCGGTGAAGGTCTATGAGCCGTCGGTGCATTATCAGCAGGTGCGCGATGCCTGGGTCGGCGTGCGCACGCCGAGCGGGCAGTAAAGCCTTTATTAGCTCGCTGCCGCGCTGACCGGCTCCGTTATCCCCGAAATCGTCGTGTCGGGATAAAGCTCCTTGAGCCGCGGATAGACTTCGCGCGCGAACATGCGAATGCCGTGCACGGTATCGTCGTGCTCAAGGAATCCGGCCTGCCCCATGATGAGCAGATTGCCGTAACCGCCGACATGATTCCAATGCTTCTTGATCTGAGCGAGGACCTGGTCGGGCGTGCCGGCAAACATCGTGCCCGCCTCGATCGCGCCGTCGACCGTCGATTGTTTGGTGCCGAAGGCCGAGACCACATTTTGCGCGCCGCGCGCCAATTGCACGTTCATGGCAATCGGCACATAACCCGGCGGATTGGAGAAATGCTGCGGCACTTTATTGGCGGTGATGTACCACAATAGCTTCTCGGCGCCAGCCCGCGCCCGCGCTTCGGTATCACCGACATAGATCAGCGCCGCATAGGCCAAGCGATCGATCGGCACGTCATTGCCGCGTCCCGCGTCGCGCCAGCCGCGTCGATAGGAGTCGTAGATGCGCTTGGTGGTGTCGAAGCCGGTGAGGAAGGTCGCGAGCACATAACCGTGCGCGCCGACCTGTCCGGCGCCGCCGGGGCTCGTCGAACTGACCCATATCGGCGGATGCGGCTGCTGGATCGGGCGCGGCCAGATATTGATCGCGCGATGATGGAAGAAGCGACCCTCATGGCTGAACGGGCCGTCGTGATGGGTCCAGCACTTGACGATCAGATCGAGCGCCTCCCAATGCCGCTCGTTCATGCGCACCGGATTGCTGTTGGCCGGCAGGACCTCATAAGGCACGCCGCGCACGAAGCCGGCTTCGAGCCTGCCGTGCGAGAGCACGTCGATCATCGCCATCTCTTCGGCGACTCGCACCGGCTGCCGGCGATTGGCGATCGGATTGCCAAGGATCAAGAGCCGCGCTCTCTTGCTCAGGCGCGCCAGCGCCGCGAGCATCAGCGGAGCCGCCGGATCCACACAGGTCGCCGTCTGATGATGCTCGTTGAGCATGATCTCGACGCCTTCCTCCTCGGCGACGAGCCATTCATCGATAAAGCGGTCATAGAGTGCCGCACCCTTCTGCGGATCGTAGATACGATTGGGCAGGGATACGCGGATCGAAGGATAGCTGTCCGCCGGCGGCAGATAGGGATAGGCGTTTTCGCTGAAGTGCCACGCTCTCATCTCACTCTCCCAGAAACTTCAGGACGGCGGCCGTGAAAGCCGCCGGCTGCTCGAGCTGTGGCACGTGCCCTGCGGCCGCGATCGTCTGCTTGCGCGCGTTCGGCAACAAGCCCGCATAGGAATCGAGATAGCTTTGCGACACGAGGCCGTCGCTCTCGCCGCGGATGAACAGCGTCGGCATGCTGATGCGATGCAGCCTGCGCTTGAGCTTCGGATTATGCATCCACGGCTCCCAGGTCAGGAGCGCCAGCGTTTCACGCCCGCGGAACATGGCGGCAAGCTCGTCATCCGACATTTTGCTGAAGTCCGGTCTCATCCGCTCGGGGTCGTGATATGTCAGCTTCAGTACGTCGTCCTGCGGCATCGCGAAGATGTCGGGAATGTCGAGCTGGTCGGCGGGGCCGACCTTGATGCCCACCGGCCCGACGAGCACGATGCGGGAGAAGCGCTCCGGCGCCTTGGTCGCCATTTCGGCAGCGATCCAGCCGCCGATCGAACAGCCGACCAGGTCGACGCGGTCCAGTTTCAACAGATCGAGCAATTCCAGATGGAGATGCGCGATATCGTCGACGCTGTCGAGCCAATCCGGCAGGCTCGAAGCGCCGAAACCCGGGTGCGACGGCGCAACAAACCGACGCTTCTCGGCGAGCGGCGCAACGAAGGGTTGCCGTTCGTTAAATCCACCGCCGCCATGGAGAAACAGGATGGGTCGCTCGGCTGTCTCGCCTGAATCAAACAGTTCAAGCTCGACATCCGCCACTTTGGCCTTGGTCACAGCGTCTTTGGTCACTGCCACGCGCATTCCTCCCCAGCCACGCTTTTTCTTTTACGTTACACGACGGCACGGCCAAGAGAACGCCCGCGCCGGAATAGCAGGACTGCGCCGAGCCCTGCGTTGGAGCATGATCTTTTCCGAAAACCGGTTTCCACTTTTCGGGATCATGCTCACACGCTGAGGTAATTGCGCAGCACGAATTCGTTGCCTTCAAGTTCGGCCGAACTGCCGGTAAAGCAGATCTCGCCCTTGTTCATGACATGATGGCGGTCGCCGACCGCCAAGGCGGCGGACAAATTCTGCTCAACCAGCAGAATGGCCAGCCCCTCCCCTTTGAGCCGCGCCAGGACGTCGACGATCTGCCGCACGATCATCGGCGCCAGTCCCTCGGACGGCTCGTCGAGCAAAAGCAAAGCCGGATTGAGCATCAGCGCCCGCGCGATCGACAGCATTTGCTGCTCGCCGCCGGACAACTGAAAGCCGAGATTGCGCTCGCGCGCCCGCAATACCGGAAACAGATCGAAGATGCGCGGCAGCGTCCAATAGTTCGGGCCGGTTTTGCCGCCGGCGCGGGCGAAGACGGTGAGGTTCTCGCGCACCGTCAGGCTTGGAAAAACGCCGCGCTCCTGCGGCACGAAGCCGAAGCCAAGCCGCGCCACGGCATAAGGCGGCAGGCCTGCGATATCGCGGCCGTCATAGCGGATGCGGCCGGGTTGCGGCTTCAGATAGCCCATGATGGTGAGGATAGTCGTCGTCTTGCCGGCGCCGTTGCGGCCGAGCAGGCAGACGACTTCGCCGGGCCGCACGGCAAACGACACGCCATGCAGAATGTGGCTGTCGCCGTAATAGGCATTGATGTTATCGAGTTCGAGCATCAATGCGCCGTCCCGAGATAGACTTCGCGCACGCGCGCATCGGCCTGAATGTCCGCGGGCGTTCCGGTCGCCAGCACCTTGCCGTAGTAGAGCACCGTAATGCGATCGGCGACCGAAAACACGACATTCATGTCGTGCTCGATCATCAGGATCGACAAAGTGCGCGGCAGCGTGCCGATCAGATCGATCATGCGCGCGGTCTCAGTGGGTGACATGCCCGATGTCGGCTCGTCCAACAGCAGAAGCTCGGGCGCGCCGGCGAGCGCGATGCCGATTTCAAGCTGGCGCTGCTCGCCATAGGACAGTTGGCGCGCCGGCCGCGCGCCGTCGGCGGCGAGGTGAACCTGCGCCATCAAAGCAGCGGCGCGCTCCGAGAGAGTGCGGTTGTGCGCAACCGGCGCGAAGAAATTCAGCGGATTGCCTTGATGGACCTCCAGAGCGAGCCGGATGTTCTCGATCACGCTGAGATTCTGGAACAGATTGTTGCGCTGGAACGTGCGGGCCACGCCGAGCCGGCTGATCCGGTCCGGCGTGAGCCCGGCAATGTCGCGGTCCTTGAACAGGATACCGCCCGAACTCGGCCTGAGCTGCCCGCCGATCTGGTTGACGAGGCTCGTCTTGCCAGCGCCGTTCGGCCCGATGATGACATGCCGCTCGCCCGGCGCGACATCGAGGCAAATATCGTCTGTCACCACGAGGCTGCCGAAAGCCTTGTTGAGATGATCGAGGCATAACACGCTCGCGGGCACGCTCATTTCAACGCCCTCCGCCACGCCATATTCTGCAACATGCCCCACAGTCCGCCTGGAAAGAACATCACGCAACAAATGAAAGTGACGCCGACGATGGAAAGCCAGTGCTCGCTATAGGAACTGGCGACGTTTTTCATGAGGAGGAAGGCCGCGGTGCCGATGGCCGGCCCGATCAAAGTTCCGGCACCGCCAAGCATGGTCATGATCAGAATGTCGCCGGATGAGGTCCAATAGACCGCGTCCGACGAAATGAAGCCGTTGAAGATGGCGTAGAGGCCGCCGGCAAGGCCCGCGATCGCGCCGGCGATTGTAAAGGCGATGAGCTTATAGGCCCGCGTCGGATAGCCGATGGCCAGCATCCGCGGCTCGTTCTCGCGGATGCCGACGAAGGCATGACCAAGCGGCGAGTTCAACAGCCGCCGCAAGCCACAATAGGCCAGCACGAAGAAACAAAGCGCCATGAAATACATCGGCAACGACTTCGACAGGCTGAAGCCGAAAAAGCCCGGTTGTGCGGCAATCGCCATGCCGTCCGAGCCGCCGGTGATGTCGCGCCATTTCAGCGCCACCGAGAACACCAGCTGCGAAAAAGCGAGTGTCAGCATCAGAAACGGAATGCCGCCGGTGCGCACGCAGAAGAAGCCGATCATCGCGGCGCCGGCGCCGGCGATGACGACCCCTGCGGCGACGCCGAGCCAGGCATTGAGCCCGAACTGCACGCCAAGGATCGCGACCGCATAGGCGCCGAGCCCGAAAAAGGCGGCGTGGCCAAGCGACATCAGGCCGGTGAAGCCGAGAAGGAGATCGAGGCTCATGGCGAAGATCGCGAAAATAAAGATCTCCGACACCAAAGCACGCGGATAGTCGCCGATGAGGAACGGCAACACGATAAGGACCATCAGCACCGCAAGGCTCGCGGCGCGCGTCTGCATCGTCGCCGGCCTGCTGGTCGTCGTGACCGCCGGCGCAATCGCCACGTCGGAATATTTAATGCCGAACAGGCCCTGCGGCCGGATCAAGAGCACGGCCGTCATGGCGAGATAGATCAGAAACAGCGCGATGCTCTGCAAATAGGCCTTGCCGAACGTGTCGGCGATGCCGATCAGCAGGCTGCCGGCGAAAGCGCCGCGCAAACTGCCCATGCCGCCGATGACGATGACAATGAAGGCCGGAATGAGAATTTCCGAGTCCATTCCGGGATAAAGGCCGAGCACCGGCGCCGCAGCGATGCCGCCAAGCGCCGCGAGCGCCACGCCGAAACCAAATATGCCGGTGAACAGCGCCGGGATATTGGCGCCGAGCCCCGCGGCGATCACGGCATTATCGACACCGGCACGCACCATGGCGCCGACGCGGCTTCGCTCCAGAAACAGCCAAAGCAAAAGCGCGATCGCAAAACCGAAGCCGATCAGAAACAGCCGGTAGGCGGAAAATACGCCGGCGCCGATATGCACGATACCTTGCAGCGACGGCGGCGCCGGCAGGCGCATCACCATGCGGCCCCACACCGTCTGCACCAGATCGAGAAATACGAAGGTGAAGCCGAAGGTCAGCAGCACCTGATCCATATGGCCGCGCTTATAGAGCGGCCGCAGGAACAGCAGCTCCATCAGCACGCCGAGCGCGATCACCGGGATCGGCGCCAGCACCAGCGCCAGCCAGAAGCTGCCGCTCGCCCTGAAAATCGCGAGCCCAAAAAACGCGCCCAGCATGAAGAACGAGCCGTGCGCGAGGCTGACGACATTCATCAGGCCGAAGATCAGCGACAGGCCGGCCGCCATGAGAAACAACAGCACGCCGTAGACCAGCCCGTTCAGAAGCTGGGCGACAAACAGATCCATATATGCCCCAGGCTAATGTGCTGATCTGTCGGCTGTTCGTCGCGCCTCGCTCTCGCCGCTCAATAGATCTTCTTTCCCGGGTCCTGAACGTCCTTGCTGGTGGAGATGATCTTGGTGGAAATGCCGTCGCCCTTCTCGATCACCTGCGCGATGTAGATATTCTGGATCGGGTTGTGCGTGGCGGGATCCATGCGGAACGGGCCGCGCGGCGCATTGAACGCGACCTTGCTCATCGCGTCGGCAAGCTTGTCCTTGTCCGACGCATCGCCGCCGGTCGCCTTCAGCGCTTCGCAGAGCGCCTTGGCGCCGACATAGCCGTAATCGGCGAACAGATCCGGCGCATATTTGTATTTGGCCTTGAAATTTGTGGCGAACTCCTTGCTCTCCGGGTTATCGACGGTGTCGGTATAAGTCAGCGCGGAAATCACGCCCACTGCGGACTTGCCGACCGCGCTCGCGGTCTGCGAGTCGATCATGGTGAAACCCGTGAGCGGCATCTTCTCCTTCAGGCCGAATTCGGAATATTGCTGCACGAAACGCGCCGCATCCGCGCCCGGCATGAAGTCGTAAGTGACCGGCGGATTGATCGACTTGATGTCGGTGAGATAGGCGCTGAAATCCGCGGTGCCGAGCGGCGGCCAGATTTCCTTGAGCACCTTGCCGCCTTTGGCGACATAGGGCCCCTTGAACTGATTCATGACGTCGTGGCCGCCGGCATAGTCGGACGCCGTGAGCACGATCTCCTTGCCGAGATTGTCGTAGACATAATCCGCCATCGGCACCGACAGCTGATAGGTCGAGATCGAGGTGCGGAACAGATAGGGATAGCGGTCCCAGGTGATGGCGTCGGTGCCGGCACCGGTCACGATGTAGAACGCCTTCTGCTGCTTCATGTAATTGAGGACCGCGAGCGCGACATTGCTCGCCTGAATCCCCAGCACCAGATCGACATTGTCGCTCTCGACGAGCTTCTTGGCCTTCTGCAGGCCGATCTGCGGATTGAACTGATCGTCTTCCTTGATGAGCTCGATCTTGCGGCCGGCGACCGTCCAATTGATGCTGTCGAAATAGAGCGACATGGCGTTGAAATTGGCCTCGCCGGCATATGCAAGACCGCCGGTATAGGTGTTGATGTTGCCGAGCTTGATCGGCGCCGTTTCCGCGATGACATTTGGTGCGGCGAAACCAGAGGCCAGCACGACGCCCGCGCCGGCCGAATTTTTCATGAATGTGCGTCGAGACACCGCGCCCGCGCGCGCGCCTTGTTTTTTCATTGTCGCTCTCCCTAGCCGCCATAAGGCAGCCGCCGCCATCATAAGCGCTCCTGCGCACGGCACACCAGGGGAGTTTCGGCAAGCTGGCCCATTTGCATTTGCAGAGCCGCGGCGTTGCGGCGGCCTCCACCGCTCGGTAATGAAATGAGAACGAGGAAACGCCTTGCCGGCACGCTTCGCCGCAACGGTGAGTTGCCGAGCAGAAACTAGCGCGTAAAGCGCAAGCGAGCGACAACGGAACGGGCGGTGCGGTAATGACTTTGGAATTCGGCGTTTTCGATCATCTCGATCGCAATGACCTGCCATTGCACGACTTCTACGAACAGCGGCTGAAAGTCATCGAAGCATTCGACCGCACCGGTTTTTATGCCTATCACGTCGCCGAGCATCACTTCACCCCGCTCGGCATGGCGCCGTCTCCGAGCGTGTTTCTTTCCGCCATCGGACAGCGCACCAAGCGGCTGCGCTTCGGCACTTTTGTCTACGCGCTGCCGGTGCACCACCCGCTGCGGGTGTTCGAAGAAATCTGCATGCTCGATCACATGAGCGGCGGGAGGCTCGAGATCGGCTTCGGCCGCGGTTCGGTGCCGTTCGAGATTTCCTATTACGGCCAGAACGCCGAAGAACGGCAGGAAATCTATGCCGAGCGGCTCGAACTCATCCTCAAGGCCTTTACCGTCGGCACCCTCGACTGGAACGGCCGCTACGACCAGTTCAAGAACGTGCCGATGGAGCTGTCGTCGCTGCAGAAGCCGCATCCCCCGCTGTGGTATGGCGCGCATTCACCGGACAGCGCCGCACGCGCCGCGCGCAAGGGCCTCAACATCGTCACCAATGACATGCCGGGCAATACGCGCGCCATCGTCGACCGCTACCGGCAGGTCCGAGGCGAGGCGCAAGAAACGCAGAGCGAAACGGCGCCGCCCAAAATGGGCATGGTGCGTTTCATTCTGGTGGCCGACAGCGACGATGAAGCGATGAAGATCGCACGCCGCGCCTATCTGCGCTGGCGGGCGAGCTTTACCTATCTGTCGGAAATGAACGGGACGCTGCCGCAGTCGCCGCTGCGCGTCGACAGTTTCGACACGCTCATTACGCAAGGCCAGGCCATCGCCGGTGCGCCGGAAACGGTGCGCGCCTTTCTGGCGGCGCAGATCAAGGAGTGCGGCGTGAATTACGTCGTCGGTCAACTCTGCTTCGGCGATCTCGCACTCAGCGAAATGCTGCGCTCGGTCGAACTCTTTGCCGCACATGTCATGCCGGCACTGCGGAAGAAATCCGCGCCATAGCGTATAAACGGCCATGACCGATTCTCACGGACGCTTCGTCTGGTACGAATTGATGACGACCGACTTGAAGGCTGCGGCGGCCTTCTACGCCAAGGTCGTCGGCTGGGGCATGCGTGATGCCTCGATGCCCGGCATGTCCTACACGCTGCTGACCGTCGGCGAGACTTCGGCCGGCGGCTTGATAACCCTGCCGGAGGACGCCAAGCGCATGGGCGCGCAGCCGCGCTGGCTCGGCTATGTCGCCGTCGACGACGTCGATGCGGCCGCCCGACGGATTAGCCAATTTGGCGGAGCTGTCCACGTTCCGCCCTCTGACATCCCCGATATCGGCCGCTTCTCGGTCGTCGCCGATCCGCAGGCTGCGACGTTTGCGTTGATCAAATGGCTGAAGCCGGGCCAAGCGCAGCCCGATGAATTGGACAAACCCGGCTGGGTCGGCTGGCATGAACTCCTCGCCGCCAATGGGGAGCAGGCGTTTCCTTTTTACGCGGAGCTTTTTGGCTGGCGGAAAGCGGAGGCCGAAATCGAGCCTGAGAGCACGTATCGGCCGTTCTCCGTTGCAACGCAGACGATCGGCGGTATGTTCACCAAGCCGGCGATGGTGCCGATGCCGTTCTGGCTTTACTACTTCAACATCGGCGATATCGGCGCAGCCGTTGAGGACGTGAAGGCTCTCGGCGGCAAGATCCTGGAAGGCCCTGTCGATGTGCCGGGCGGCAGCCGGGTGGCGCGATGCGAGGATCCCCAGGGCGCCATGTTCGCGCTCATCGAGAAACGAAAAGACAACGCCGTTGGCTATTTCGCGCGCGGCGCTTCCGCGCCCGGCGCGGGCGGCCGACGGTGGTCCTGGTAATCAGCACGACGATTCTGATTTCACGCCGCGGCCCAGCGCGAATTGGCCGACTGGACCTTCGACGTGGAATTCCAGCCCGGTCATTTTTGCGAACAGATCGATATTGGTGGTGCCGATGGCGCAGCCGCCGAGCCCGATATCCGTCGCCATCATGTAGAGCGTTTGCAACAATACGCCCACGTCTTTCAGGATCAGCGCATAGGCGATCGAACTGTATTTCCATGACACCCTGGAAAAGCGCGCGGCAATCGTGATCAGAATTTGCGGAACGGCCGACGCGCCCATGGCGAATTCGGCGCCCTTCAACAGCGCTTCGAACTCCGGTTCACGGACTTCGATACGCACCAGCGTGTGGCCGCCGGCGTCGTAGTGATAGAAGCCGCGCGGCAGGCCTTCACACTTGTCGACGGCAAGATACAGCTCGAGCTCGTAGCTCGCGCCACCCGACGGATAAGGCCTGATCGTATGCGTGAGCGTCGGCCCGCCGCCGGCCGGATCGGCATCGGGGTCGAGCGGCGTTTCCACCGTCGAATAGACGCGGGCCGCGGCGTCGAGAAACCGCGACAATTCGGCAAGCGCGATCGGGGCTAGATCGTCGAAGTCGCGCGTCGAATGACGTTCATTGAGGATCTTTGCGGCTGGCGAAATCTCTTGCGCAAGCGCGGTTGAGAAAGGACGCAGATCGATCTTCGTCCCCGGCCAATTCGGGCGTATCGCGGGCCGCTCCGGCACAACATCCGCGTAGGAATAATGCCCGCCCACCGGATTAGCGTGGCGGCCCTCGGTGCTGCGCGCATGGAAAAGAAGATCGTGAAAGTCCCAGAGGACGAGATTGCCGTCGCCTTCCGTCGGCCGCAGCCCTTCGTCATTGGCGCCGACCTTGAAGAGAATCTGGCAATCCACAAGGAGCGCCAGAAGCTCGATGCCGGCCAAGCCGGCCTGACGGCGGAGTGCTTTGACTTTTTGCGGCGTAGCGAGCGCCGCCAACAGGGCGGCGATCTTCGGATCGCGGATTTTGAACAAGGCGCCAGCGCGCGGCGATTCCAGAACCATTTCGTCGGCGCGGCGCCGCATATAGGCAAATCGCGACAGAACGACCACTTCGTTATCGCGCAGTTTTGGATTCTGCGGCCAATAATCCGGAAGCTGCGGCTCGATGACGACTTGATCCGCGCCGCCGCGCGAACGCCCCAGCCGGTATTCCACGAGACCGCGCGCGGCCAGGCGCCGAACCAAGAGGTGAATTTCCTTGTCGAGGCTCCGCCTTCGCGACGCGAAGGACGCTAACGGCAGACCCGCGCGCAAATCCTGTACGCGTTCCGCCACGCTCGCGCTGAACTTTCCCAAACTGGCGGAAAAATCGTCGACGCCAACGACGATGTCTCCGCCCGGGCGCGCTTGGAGCGTGACGTGTTGGAGAAGCCTTACGGAAAGTCCTTCCGGCGCGGCCCGTCGCTTCTCCTTTGTGACGCGAGCGGGCAAGACGAGACCACCTCAAGTGTGGGGATGCAGCGGATTGAGATCGGGCTCCGCTACCGGCCGGTCCAGCAAGCCGAGCTTGACCGGCACATCGTACAACCGGCCGGGCGCAAAGCGGCGATAGAAATGCCGCATGCCAGGAACGATCACGCGGACCACCGGCACTTCGATATCGGGACGCGTCTGATCGAGCACGAGGAAATCGAGGCCCGCCCGTTTGGCGATATCCACGCAGGCCTGCACCTGCTCGCGGGTGTCAAGGCTGCCAAACTTCGCGCCAAGGCCCGCGGCGAGCTTACCGACACCGCTCGGCAGCAGGTAGGGATGGTCCCGCAGACGAAACGGGCCGGACTCGTCCGCCCCCGATGTGTCGCGCGCACCGAGCAACCCGATGGACAGAAACTGGTTCAGTTCGGTCAGCGACCGCAACATGGCGATGCGGGCATCGAAATGCGAGCCGGAGCCGTATTCGACAAATTCGGCGCCGTCCTTGTCGGAATGCGACATCGCGACGAAGCTAGGAACGCCGAGGTCGCTGGTGATGTCGATCGCCCACACCCGGCGTCCGGTATCGGCAAGCTGGTTCTTGAGATCGCGCACGTAAGGATCGTCGAACTGGGCGAGATCCACTTCCGGCAGCTTCACGCGATTGTACCACCAGATGGCGTAGGAATCGCGCTCCACGAGTTCGAGGAACCCCTGGACGATGGCTTCCTCGCGCGTATTGCCGGCCGCACAGCCGTTGGAATCGGCAAAGATCATCTGCTCGGGCGAAGGACCGCCGCGGTAGAAGAAATACAACATGCTGGTCGGCAGATATTTGAAGCGCTCATCGCGCAGCGACCAGACCGGCGACCATTCCATTGCGGCCGACCGGTCGAAGGGCATCGGTATCGGCGTGCCGTGGTGATCATGATCGTCGTGATTGTGCAACGGGCCCTGAGCTTTCCGATACTGCGCGTCGCTGAACAGGAGGATATCGTTTGGAACTACGGCTTCGCCCGGCGCGAAATCGGTGAACCGCCGCGTTACTCTGATCTCGTCGCCCTGATAAATTCCGGAATAGCGCTCGATCGCTTCCATGAGCGCGCTGGCTTCGCCCTGCTCGGCGGTGCTGCCCTTGCCGAAGCTGCCGCCGCTCAGACCGGCGCGCAATTCGTCGACCGACTCGGCGGGCCCGCAGAAATTGTGTCCGGCGTAGTAGTTGGTATTGAGCGGCAGATCGACGTCGATCCGTTCGAGCTTCGTCACCACGCCGCTCAGCGCGCTGACGTGCTTTTTGTTGCGCGCGACCGTCGCCCGCGACGACACGGAGCGGTACCCCCCGCTGGTCATGATCAATTTGGCGCCGCCCTTGAGTTCAATAGGCGCCGGCGTCCGGCGCGGATCGCGTAGTTTCTTCTGGCCGCATGCCGGGCATTGCGGGCGGCGTGTGACGTAGTGCCTGGCGATGCTCGAGCCTAAGAGATCGAGACTGACGATGTGATCGTGCAGCTCGGTGCGGAAATCGGTAGCGATTGCTTTGGCGATTTCCATGGCCGCGAGCGCGGTGGCGTTGTGACCCAACGTGTCCTTGACGAGCGGCGACGCAACGATCTGGCGGGCTTGCCGGCGATCGAGCAGCGCCTTGATCTCGCGGTTGCGCGTCATGCGGTCGGCGAGACAAGCCCAGCAAGCGCTTTTGCCCGGCGTGAACACCGGCCCGACCAGAGGAAAAACGCCGGACGGCTGCACCAATAGCCAAGGCGTCTTGTCCGCCAAATGTCTCTGATTCAATTCGGCGAGATGCGCATCGAGATAATCGTTGACCACCACGACCGTCAGATCGGCTTTGCCGGCGACGACGCGGACGCCGAGTTTCGTCAGCGCGGCGCCGAGTTCCTTTGCGCCCTTCACATCGATCGATTGAAGGCGCACGCGGCATTTCTTGAGATTTTGCTCAGCCGTCTCCGGCGGAATTCCGAGGCTTGCCCAGTACGAACTTGCCGTGCTCGCCGACGAACGGGTTTTCGGAATGACGTAGCCGCGCTCGATCAAGCGCTTGAGCGCTTCATTGACTGTGTCGATTGGATATTTCTTCCCGAGATCGTGGGCGATCCGGCCAAAGCTTTTTCCGGCGCCGATGGCGTCGGCGACCGCACAATAGAGTTCGCCGTGAAGAAAGAACTTCCGGTCCTCGGAATAGAGGCACACGACATCCGGCGGCAGGACGTAAACGGAGAAATGCGGCGCGAATTGCGCAATGACTTTGCTGTCGAATTGCACCGCGCCGCCGCTGCGATCACTCGTGACGGAACCGGTACGCGGGGCCCGAGGCTTCTTGCCGCCAGTGTGAATCGCCATAGCCGGGCAAATATTCGCGAGGTTGTTCTTAGACAGAAGCGCGTCAGCACCTCAGTGCGCCGCCACTCACCTGACAGTCGGCCGTTTACGCGGCGATCGCGGGCAGTGGATCAGTCCGAACCAAGTAGCTCAACAATACAAGTAGCTCAACAATAATAGACACAGGTCCGGCCGGGTCACGCAGGGCCCGGCCATATGACCTGTGTCTGTTGATGTAGCAGAAACGTCGTCGAGCCTAGCAGGCGCGGCAACCGCCTCTCGACCAACACCATCCGCAACCGCCGCAGCCACCGCAGCCACCGCAGCCTCTCCAGCCGCAACGGCAACCGCCGCACCGGCAGCCGCCACACCGGCAACCCCAGGCGAGCTTGTCGCCGGCCTTGGTTGTCGCGGCGCCTTCCTTGTCGAACACATAGAAGGTCGACAGGCTGACGTCGGAAATCTCTTCCTCACCGAGGAAGAGTTGGTGTTGTGGTATCGCGTTTTGCGCCGGCACATCGGCCGCCGCTCCGCCAGTTGCTGCAGACGCCCCACTGGCCATAGCAAAAGATACGCCGGCGATTCCCAGAACGGGGATGGCCTTGCTCCGGCGGTTTCGTTTCGAGGGTAGTTTCGCACGCGCCATTTTAGAGTCCTCCCATACCTGTGGGCATGTTGCTCAAGCGATCAATTGCGCATCGCTATTGTACGCTTGGCCGATACGTCCAAGCAAGCGATGATCGGTCGAGAACGACATTAATTCAATTACATATCGCCAATATAACGTAGCTGCACGAGCTGCGTTCCACGATGTCGCCATTTTCGATTGAAGTGCCGCCATCAAAATGAACAAGTAATGAATGGATCGGCAACATCGTACCGACAGAGCAACCTCGCGGCCACGAATCAATCCGGAACGGCGCTTCGGGCGAAACCTGTTGGGGGTGCGGTGCAATAGAATTTCAAACCAGAACTAGCCGCATCAGCTCGTTGTGACTCGTTATGCCGAGCCGGGCATAGGCGCGCTTGCGGTAGGTCCGAACCGTATTGACGCTGATGCCGAGCGCAAGCGCGATCGCCTCCGAACTCTTCCCCTGCATGATGCCAACGCATACGTCGAGCTCGCGCCGCGCCAGGTGCGGCATGATCTGGCGCAGACGGCGAGCGAGAACATCCGTCTCACCGTTTTGCCCCACAGCGCTCCGTTGCGCGTCGTGCTTGGCGAGCAGCGCGAACATGACGTCGGCACATTCGAGAACGCCTGCGAAGTCGGTGACGACGAAATGGCCGCGCTGTGCGCTGCGATAGAGATTAAGCCGAATGGTCTCGGCGCCATGACGCTTAATGATCGAAAAGCGGTCGATCAGGTCGACAGAGGAATAGCAGTCGCGCCGGTAGGCGTCGTGATCGATGTCCTGGCAAAGCACGCGGACGGCCATTTCGTAATTGGGCGAGGCCTCGCGGCCGCAAAGCAGATTCGCCGGGTCGTGATTCCAGTAATGTTCGAGGTATTTATTTGCGACGATCCGGGCGATCGGCTTCGCGCCACGATTGAGCGCGAACAAGAGCCGCGCCGGCGCATGGTCCGAACTGGCAAAGGCCGTGACATGCTCGCAGGCGGTCGCCTCCCGCACGATCTGGAAAAACGACGGCTCGAAACTCGGCGAGCCAATCTTGCCGATCAGATCGCCAATCTGGCGTTTGATCGGATTATCGCTGCGGCGGCCGTGTTCAAGGTTATAGGTTTGCATGGATGCGGTTGCAGGTTTCAGCAATAATGGCCGTCACCATGGCATGTGACAGACGGTTTTCTGCTCCGATGCCATCTTACGCCGGACTTGGTGCGCCGGCCAGCCGGCCGTTTGGGCGGGCGGGCTTATGCCGAAGCTTCAAGGAAGCCAGTTTAAGGACGCCAAGGACGCCAAGTCAGGGAGGATTCCATGCTCTGCAAAAAGCTGCATCACGCCGCGTTCCGCTGCAAAGACGCCAAAGCGACCGTCGCGTTCTACACCAAAGTTCTCGGTCTCAAATTCGCGCATGCGATGGGCGAGGATCACGTCCCTTCGACGGGGAAATACAGCCCGCATGTCCACATCTTCCTGGAAATGGAGGACGGCAGCGCGATCGCGTTTTTTGAATGTCCGAACGATCCCGGCAATATGAAGGACATGGAGTCGCCGGACTGGATCCAGCATTTCGCCTTCGAGGTCGAGAGCACCGAGGCGCTGCTGAAAGCCAAGGCCGACATGGAAGCCAACGGCGTCAAAGTCGTTGGTCCGACCAATCATGATGATTTCATCCAGTCGATCTATTTCTTCGATCCGTCCGGTCATCGCCTCGAATTGACGGTGCGGACGGAGCACGATCCCAAGCGTATCAGGCAATTCGAAAACGAGGCGCCCAGGGTTCTCGACCTGTGGGACCAGACCCATGACTGGTCGCAGCGCGAGAAAGCGTTCGGCGGCAAAACGGGCTACAGCCGCAACGTTTGAGTTTAAGCGCCGGGCATTCGACCGAGCTCAACAAAAATCGGGCCGGTCTGCCGGATACGACGACGAAGCCGCAAACGGCTTTCAGGAAAAGTCCAAGGGGAAACGCCGATGGTCCGTACTTTTTGCGCAATTGCGCTTGCCGTCCTCATCGTTCCGTCATCGTTGCCGTCCGGGTCGGCGCAGGCGGAGCCATATCCGGCACGGCCGATCCGCATCCTGGTCGGTTTCGGTCCGGGCTCGAGTGCCGACGTTGTCGCGCGCGTCATCGGCAAGCAAATGGAGGAAAAACTGGGTCAGCCGGTCGTGGTCGAGAACCGGCCTGGAAACAGCAGCATGACCGCCGCGGAAGCGACAGCACGCGCACCCAACGACGGCTATATGCTGTTCATGGCGACGGTCGCCCAGACCATCAATCCCATCTTCACCCATTCGGACTTCGACCTCGCCAAAGAGCTTTCGCCGATCGCACTCCTTGGCGTCGTGCCCAATGTGCTGGTGGCGCATCCGTCCGTGCCGGCCAACAATGTGCGTGAACTCGTGGCGCTCGCCAAGGCGACGCCGGACACCCTCACCTTCGGCACGTCCGGCGCTGGCACCGCCAGCCACCTGGCCGCAGAATTGTTCAATCTCAAAGCCGGCACGAAGATCTTGCCGGTGCATTATGCCGGCGGCAGCAATCAGGCGGTGGTCGATCTACTCGCCGGGCGCATCACGCTGATGTTCAATGTCGCGGCCACGCTCGCACCGCAGGTCGAGAAAGGCAACCTCAAGGCGCTCGGCATGGCGCAGCCCAAGCGTGCCGCGATCATGCCGAATGTGCCGACCATGGAAGAGCAAGGCATGCCCGGCTTTGACGCCGGCATCTGGATCGGGCTGTTGGCGCCCGCCGGCACGCCGGCACCTATTATCGAGGCGCTGTCGCAATCCGCCAATGCCGCGCTGAAAACCGAACCGGTCAGCACCGCCTTAAAGACGCAAGGCATCGACCCGCTCGGCGGCACGCCGGAGCAATTTCGCGACTTCATTGCGGCCGATACCGAACGGTGGAGCACCGTGGTGCACGCGGCCGGCTTGAGCAATTAGGAGAGGCCGATGGTTTGGTACAAAACGCTCGGCAACGGACCGGCTAAAGCCATTGTCATCCACGGCTGGTTCTCCGACCACAGCATCTTCACGCCGATCTTCGACGCCCTCGATACCGACCAGCATACTTACGCGTTCTTCGATATCCGCGGCTATGGTCAATCCCGGAACGTCGAGGGCTCGTTTAACATTGCTGAAGTAGCGGCCGACGTGACCGCGCTTGCCGACAATCTTGGCTGGAGCGAGTTCCACCTGATCGGCCACTCCATGGGCGGCAAGGCGGCGCAGAAAGCGGCGATGGATGCTCCCGCGCGCATCAAGTCGGTTGTCGCGGCGACGCCGGTGCCGGCCGTGGCACTGCCGTTCGACGACAACCTGTTCGGCTTCTTCACCAAGGCGTGTACGGACGACGCCACCGCGCTTGCGGTGATCGGCGAATCCGTCGGCAACCGGCTCTCATCGGCATGGTTACGGCGGCTGCTGCAAGGTGCGCGCGAGACGGCGCTGCCCGCGGCCTTCAAAAGCTATATGGTGTCGTTCGTCAAAGACGACCTTTCGGCCAATGCCGACAAAGCACGGATGCCCATGCTGATTCTGGCCGGTCAACACGACAGGGGCGTGAGCGAGGAGATGGTCCGCGCTGTTTTTCCCGCGCTCTATCCGCAGGCGCAGGTCGAGACGATCGCCAATTCCGGGCATTATCCGATGGTGGAAACTCCGATCGCCTTCGCCACGCGATTGGAGCAATTCCTCGCCGCCAACGCATAGGCTACGCCGATGAAACTCGCGTCCTTGAAATCCTCCGGTCGCGATGGCGCGCTCGCGGTCGTCGATCGCGACCTCACCAAATGCGCACTGGTGCCGCGAATCGCCCACACGATGCAGCAGGCGATCGAGACGTGGAGCACGGCAGCGCCGAAGCTCAAGGCCGTCTACCAGCACTTGAACGATGGCACCGCAGAACACACCGAGCCGTTCGCGCCGGAGCGCGTCGAAAGCCCGCTTCCCCGCGCCTATCAGTTCCTCGACGGCTCGGTCTATCTCAGCCATATGCAGAAGGCGCGCAAGGCGCGCGGCGCCGAAATGCCGGCCCATTTCGAGACTGAGCCGCTGATGTATCAGGGCATGTCCGACGGATTTATCGGGCCGGCTGACGATATGGTGCTGCCGAGCGACGAACTCGGGGTCGATTTCGAGGCGGAGATCGCCGTCGTGGTCGACGACGTGCCGATGGGCACGTCGGCCGTGGATGCGATGGGGCACATCCAGCTCGTCATGCTGCTCAACGACTTCACGCTGCGGACGCTGACGCGGAGCGAATTGCCGAAAGGTTTCGGCTTCATGCAGGCCAAGCCCACCAGCGCCTTTTCGCCGGTCGCCGTGACACCCGACGACCTGCCGCAATGGGATGGCCAGAAACTCAATGTGCGGCTGATCTCGTCGGTCAACGGCCACAAGATCGGCTCGCCGCATGCCGGTCACGACATGTACTTCTCTTACCCGCAGCTCATTGCGCACGCCGCACGCACCCGCAAACTCGGCGCCGGCACCATCATCGGCGCGGGCACGGTGGCCAACAAGCACGAGGGCGCGGGCTCGTCCTGCATAGCCGAAGTCCGCGCCAACGAAGAAATCGCCAGGGGCAAGCCGATAACGCCGTTCCTGAAATTCGGCGATCACGTGCGCATCGAGGTTCTTGACGAGGCCGGACGAACGATCTTCGGCGCGATCGATCAGCGCATCGTCAAAGGCTGAGGCACAGTCTTATCCCTTTTGCGCCGCTCTGATCTCGTCAAATCTGGCGCGCGCGTGCTCGAATTTATCGCTGAAGAGCCACATCGCATCGAGAATTTCGCGGAACGTCGCCGATGTTTTGGCCCGGTCGGCCTTGCCGAAGGTGAATATGGCGTTGTTGCGCAAATAGCCCATGACCGTCGGATCGGAAATTCTGTAGCTGGTGAGATTTCCCGAATTGAGTGCGGCCTTGGTCGGGCTAGGAATGATCTGAATGAGCTCAAAGAGCTTCATCTGATCGATCGGATCGGGCAGCGCTTTCACGACCACCGGTATTTTTGGGAAAATGTCGGCATGCGCGTTCATGAGGCCATCGCGCACGGCGGTCCAATGATTGAAGCGAAGATCCGAATTGCCGGCGCGTGCTTCTTCCTTGGCGTCGCGCGCGATCAAGGCAGGATCAAAACTCGCGATCGAAGCTTTGATCGCCGTCCATCGCCGTTGCCCATTTTGATCCTCAGCCGGGCCGGTTTGCAGACTGCCTTTGTAGGTATTCGAACGTGCATTGCCGATATTTTGTTGGCCGTTGGTCTCGGCGAAGAAAATGCCCAGCCCGATGCGGCCGGCCACCTCGGAACTCGCCGCGTCGAGGCCCTTCGCGCGCGCGATGGCCGTCGCCAAATCGACGACGTCTTTGAACGGCGTATCCGATTTCTGCGCATTTGCGGGCGGCGCCTGCATGACGGCGAAGAGGCCAAGATATTCGTCGATAAGCGGCTCGTTGTCGGCATCGAAATAGGCCGGAGGAATGCCGAACTTGTTCGGCCCGCCGATGCGCGACGGCAGCGCGTCGGTGAGATCTTTATACGCGCTCATCATATTGATGCGCGCAAGATAGAGCGCTTGCCCCGGCACATTCGGTAGCTGTTGCTTGGCCGTGATCTCAGCGCGGCGCTCACGCAAGACCGACTTAAACTGGCTGACTGCGTTGTTATAAGCCGTGAGTGCGTCCGCCTGCGTTGCCGTGAGCGCGCCCGATTGCGCCGCCGCGGGCGAAATGAATCCGATGATCATCGCGGCGGCAAGGCAAAGCAACGGCACAGGGAGCCTGCGCACAAGAGCCGCCCAGCGCCCGCTCGCCGGAGCCCTCGGCGTTGTTGCCCCAGTCATGCGCATCGCGCCGCACCTGTCATGAGATTCGATGTGCCACAGGATACGCGCAAAGCGGATTCGTTGGCGATGCTCATGTTGACCGCAGCGGCAGGCTCCCCCGGCGCGGCCCTGCGCCTTGACAGCCCAAGGGCCGCCCGCCAAGCTCATTTGTACACAAACGAGATCGCGGCTTGTCCGGTCGCCTCAATCGTCCTTAAGATGCTGCGGATCAAAGGGTCTCGGTCAGGACACGACCATGGCTGAACAACAGGCACAAGCAGCCGCGAGCGACGACAAGCTCGTCGTCAAGAATATCGGGCTCCTGCTCAGCGGCGACCTCAACCGACCGATCCTCGAGGCCGACAGCATCGTCGCCGTCGGCGGGAAGATCGAAGCCGTCGGCCGTTTCACCGAATTGGACACCGCCGGCGCCAAGACCGTCGTCGATGCGCAAGGCACGGTCCTCGCCCCCGGCCTGATCGACAGCCACGTTCATCCGGTCGCCGGCGATTGGACGCCGCGGCAAAATCAATTGGGCTGGATCGACTCCACCATGCATGGCGGCGTCACCACCATGATCTCGGCCGGCGAGGTTCACACGCCGGGACGGCCCCGCGACATTGTCGGGCTCAAAGCGATGGCCGTCTATGCGCAGCGGACATTCGACGCGTTCCGGCCCAATGGCGTGAAAATCCATGCCGGCGCCCCGGTGCTCGAGCCGGGAATGACCGAAGCCGATTTCAAGGAGCTCGCGGCATCCGGCGTAAAGCTTCTCGGCGAGGTCGGCCTCGGCGGCGTCAAGGACGGCGTCACCGCCAAGCAAATGATCCTCTGGGCGCGCAAATACGGCATTCAATCGACCATTCATACCGGTGGGCCGTCCATTCCAGGCTCTGGCTTGATCGGCGCCGATGTCGTTCTCGAAGCCGACACGGATGTCGTCGGCCATATCAATGGCGGCCACACCGCGCTCCCTGACCAGGAAATCCGCTGCATCTGCGAGGGTTGCCGCCGCGGCCTGGAGCTCGTCCACAATGGCAATGAGCGCGCCGCGCTCTACACTTTGCGCACCGCCAAGGAGATGGGCCAATTGGAACGGGTCATTCTCGGCACCGACGGGCCCGCGGGATCCGGCGTGCAGCCGCTCGGCATCGTGCGCATGATCTCGATGCTGTCCTCGCTCGGCGAAGTTCCGGCGGAGATCGCG
This sequence comes from Xanthobacteraceae bacterium, assembly GCA_035483735.1. Taxonomy (GTDB): domain Bacteria; phylum Pseudomonadota; class Alphaproteobacteria; order Rhizobiales; family Xanthobacteraceae; genus BOG-931. The sequence continues at coordinate 22,431 of DATHPQ010000190.1, forward strand.
TTCTGCTTCGCCACCGGCAATACCGCGCGCATGCGCGAGCTCGATTGCGGCTTGATCGAGCCCGGACGCGCCGCGGATTTTGTTTTCATGGACAAGGCGCAGCATTCCGCGGGAAAGACGTTTCTCGACAGTATCGCGCTTGGCGATCTGCCCGGGATCGGCATGGTCGTGATCGACGGCGTGGTCCGCAGCGGGAGGAGCCGCAACACGCCGCCGGCGGAAAAAATCCCCGTCGTCGTCAAATGACTCTCGCGAGCCGCGTCTGATGCGAAGGGCGTCTGCTTACACGTTACGCGTCAACGGCAAGCAGCATGTCGTCACCGGCGAAGGCAATACGCCGCTCATCTATTTCCTGCGCAACGATCTGGCGCTGAACAGCCCTAAATTCGGCTGCGGGCTCGGCGAGTGCGGCGCCTGCACCGTGCTCATCGACGGCGAAGCCGTGCGGAGCTGTGCCTGGCCGCTGCGGCTGGCGCAAGATCGCGACATTGTCACGCTCGAGGGGCTTGGCGGCGCAGACGCGCCGCATGTGCTGCAGCAGGCTTTCATCGATGCGCAGGCGGCCCAGTGCGGCTACTGCATCAGCGGCATGATCATGACCGCGAAGGCGTTTCTCGATGCTCATCCGGCGCCGGATGATGCGGCGATCCGCGAAGCGTTGCGGTTCAATCTCTGCCGCTGCGGCACGCATATCGAGATCGTCAAAGCCATTGCCTCGGCCGCAGCGCGATGGCGCAAGGACACGGACGCCGCCTCAACCACTGGCGCATTCGGGGGCAGCCGGTGACGACCCCACCGCCGCCGCGCCGTCAACTTCTCAAGCGCAGCGGCATCCTCGCTGTCGTGTCGCCGCGTGACGGGGAAACGCAGAATGACGCCTCAGACGAAGAGACGCTCGACATATATATCTGTCTCACCGCCGAGGGCCGCATCGTCGCTTTTTGCGGCCATGTCGATCTCGGCACCGGCATCCGCACGGCGCTGGCGCAAATCATTGCCGAAGAGTTCGACTTCCCCTTCACTGCCATCGAACTGGTCCTGGGCGACACATCGGAAACTCCCAATCAGGGACCGACTATCGCCAGCGAAACCATTCAGGTCACCGCGCAGCCATTGCGTATGGCGGCCGCGCAAGCGCGGCAGCACCTCGTGGCGCTCGCGGCCGAAGCGCTGCGCTGCTCAACCGCCGAGCTGACGATCGCCGACGGCAATCTGTGCCGGCACGGCAATGACACGCCCGCGATCACGCTTGAAACTCTGCTCGGCAATCGCCGCATCCTTTTGCCGCTTGCCGCCGACACACGGCTCAAGCCGGTCGATCAGTATCGCATCGTCGGACAACCAATCGGCCGCGTCGACATTCCGGCAAAGGTCAGCGGTCAATTCGTTTATGTGCACGACGTCCGCATGCCGGGAATGCTGCACGGCCGCGTGGTGCGCCCGCCTTATGCCGGGATCGACAGCGGCGAATTCATCGGACGCAGCCTGGAAACGGTCGACCGTACCTCGCTTCATGGCATTCCCGGCATTCGCGCCGTGGTGGTCGAAGGCGATTTCGTCGGCGTCGTCGCTGAGCGCGAAGAATACGCGGTCGAGGCGGCGCTCAAGCTCAATGTGCGCTGGAAGAGTTGGCAGACCTCGTCCGGCCTCGGCGACATCAACGCGGCGCTGCGCGCAAACCCCGCCACGGTGCGGCGCCTCGTCGATCAAGGCGACGTCGAGGCGGCGCTGAAGTCGGCCGCGAACCGGCTCGATTGCAGCTATGTCTGGCCTTATCAGATGCACGGCTCGATCGGCCCGTCCTGCGCCGTCGCCGACGCGAGAGACGACGGCATTACCGTCTGGTCCGGCACGCAAAATCCGCACGCGCTGCGCGCCGACATCGCGCTGCTCGCCGGCCTGCCACAGCAGCGGGTCGACATCATCCGACTGGAAGCCGCCGGCTGCTATGGCCGCAATTGCGCCGACGACGTCTCGGCCGATGCGGTTCTGTTGTCGCGCGCGGTCGGCGCTCCGGTTCGCGTCCAGCTGTCGCGCGAACAAGAGCATCTCTGGGAACCCAAGGGCGCGGCGCAAGTCATGGATGTCTCCGGCGCGCTCGGATCGGATGGCGCGCTTGCGGCCTATGATTTTCAAACACGCTATCCGTCTAACGCCGCCCCGACGTTGGCGCTGTTGCTGACCGGAAAGGTCGCGCCGCAACCCACGACCCAGCAAATGGGCGACCGCTCGGCGGTGCCGGCCTACAATTACGAAAACATGCGCATTACCGCCTACGACATGCCGCCGATCGTGCGCGCCGCATGGCTGCGCGGCGTCTCGGCGCTGCCAAATGTGTTCGCGCACGAGAGCTTCATCGACGAGCTCGCGCATGAAGCGAAAGAAGATCCCGTCGCGTTCCGGCTACGCCATCTCAACGATGCGCGGGCGGCTGAGTTGGTGCGCGCGACCGCGGCCCGCGCCGGCTGGCAGCCGCATGTCGGACCGAAAGCGCAAGATCAGGAAAACGTAGACATCGTGCGCGGCCGCGGCTTCGCCCAAGCGCGCTATGTGCACGGCGCCTGGCCCGGTGTCGGCGCGGCGTGGTCGGCCTGGGTCGCCGATGTCGCCGTGAACCGTTCGACCGGCGAAGTTTCTGTCACGCGCGTGGTGGTCGGCCAGGATACCGGCCTGATGATCAATCCGGCCGGTGTCGCGCATCAGATCCACGGCAATGTCGTGCAATCGACGAGCCGCGTGCTCAAGGAACAGGTGACCTTCTCCGAGACCACCGCCGTCGCGAGCCGCGAATGGGGTAGCTATCCGATCCTGACCTTTCCTGAATTGCCCGCGGTCGATGTGCTGTTGATGGACCGGCAATACGACGCGCCGCTCGGCGCCGGTGAATCAGCGTCGGTGCCGAGTGCCGCTGCCATCGTCAATGCCGTCTACGATGCGACGGGTGTGCGCTTTCGCGAATTGCCGCTGACGCCGGAGCGAGTCTTGGCCGGGCTCGGCAGGCGCCCCCCTGCTCCGCGCAAAACGCCGGCGAGACGCTGGGCGCTCCGGGCCGGTCTCGGCGGTCTCTTGGCCGGGCTCGCCACGTTTGCCTCGATTGGCTTGGCGATCAAACCGGCGATGGCGCCGATCCAACGCCCCGATCCGACAACCTATTCCGCGGCAACCATCGAAAAAGGGCGACGGCTCGCGGCACTCGGCGGCTGTGCGCTCTGCCATACGGCGAAAGACGGCCTGCTTTATGCCGGAGGCCTGGCGCTGCAGACGCCGTTCGGCATCGTAATGACGACCAACATTACTCCGGATCCCGCGACCGGCATTGGCAACTGGTCCTTCCCCGCCTTTGAACGCGCCATGCGCGAAGGCATTCACCGCGACGGCCGTCACCTTTATCCGGCTTTTCCCTATCCGAATTTTGCCACGGCGACGGAAGCCGACCTGCAAGCGCTCTACGCCTTCCTCATGGCGCAGCCCGCCGTCGTGCAAGCCAACAAACAAAGCCGCCTGATCTTTCCTTTCCATATCCGGCCGCTGCTTGCGGTGTGGAATTTGCTGTTCAACCGGCAGAGCGAAGTTCAAACCGAGCCGGCGCGTTCGGCGCTGTGGAATCGCGGCCGCTATCTCGTTGACGGACTCGGTCATTGCGGCGCCTGCCACTCGCCGCGCAATGCGCTCGGCGCCGAGCGCAGCGGCAGCTTTTATCTTTCGGGCGGCAGCGCCGAAGGCTGGGATGCGCCGGCGCTGACACGAGTATCGATGGCGCCGGTGCCGTGGAGCGAAGACGAGCTCTTCGCCTATCTGCGCACCGGCACCGCGGCGCATCACGGCACCGCATCAGGCCCGATGGCGCCGGTGGTCGAAGAGCTCAAGCAATTGCCGGACGACGATATCCGCGCCATGGCCAATTATCTCGCCTCGTTCAACGACGCGCTGCCAGGCTCGGAAGCTACAACGCTTGCCGAGCACATCACGACGTCGACCGCTATGGCAACGAGCAGCGGCAGCGCCGCGCGGCTCTATCAAGGCGCGTGCGCGGTCTGTCACGAGCCGGGCGCGGCCTTGGCCAATCGCGGGCCCGCTTTGGGCTTGAGCTCCAAACTCTATGCCGCGAATCCGACCAATTTCCTGCGCCTGCTGCTCGAGGGTGGCGGCCACGCCTCAGGCTCGATGCCGGGCTTTGCCGCGTCCTTGGACGATCGTCAGATCACGGAGCTTGCCCGTTACCTGCGCAGCCGATTTGCCCCGCAGCAGCCGCAATGGCGCAACGTCGAGCAAACTCTGACGACGATCCGCACTGTCGCCGCTCAGTGACGGCTGCTCAATAACGGAGCAACAAAAGCGCGAAAAGCCGCTAGCGGCCCGGCTTGACTCCTCAAAAAAGCAAAGCCATTATTGTTTGTATACTAACGATTTTGCCGGAGCGTGGTACGGAAAGAGCAGTTGCCGGCGTTGGCGCAAAACAGGCTTGATCGCGATGCGGAAGCCCTCTTCAATCCGCTCGGGGGCCGATCGAGCGTCAGCATCGCCCCGGAACCTCGCCACCAACACGCCATGAGCACACCATGAGCGTCACCGAAGCCGAGCCGACCACTGACGACAAGATACGCTGCGACGCCTGTCCGGTGATGTGTTACATCAAGCCCGGCGCGCTCGGCGCCTGCGATCGCTACGCCAATGTCGACGGCAACCTGGTCCGCGTCGATCCCCATGTGATGCTGAGCCGGATCATCGCCAAGGGCGGCGAGGTCGTGCCGTTCGCCGAAGCGCCGGAATGGAGCGGCGGCATTCTCAATCAGGACGAAACTTTCGTCACTGCGATCGGCGCCGGGACGACTTATCCGGATTATAAGCCTGCACCCTTCATCGTGTCGGCCGAAGTCGACGGCGTCGACATGGTGACCGTCGTCACCGAAGGCATTTTCAGTTATTGCGGCGTGAAGATTAAGATCGACACCGATCGCTTTCTCGGGCCCGAAACCAATGCAGTGCGGGTGGACGGCGAGATGGTCGGTCATGTCACGACCGCGGAATACGGTTCGCAGATGCTGTCGCTCGGCGGCGTCAAGCATCTCACCGGCGGATCGAAGAAAGAAGGCCGCGTCACCTGCGACACACTGTTGGCGCTGTGCAACGGAAAAGCCGTCGAAATGGCGGTCGACGGCGGTGAGAAGCTGATCGTCCAGGCCGGCAAGCCGCCCGTGGTCAACGGCGTCACTGAAGAGCGCATGCGGGTCGGCTGCGGCTCGGCGACGATCGGCATTTTCGCCAAGCAATGGCAAGATAAAGTCGACGATGTCGTCGTCGTCGACGACCACATCACCGGTGTCTTGTCGGAGCATCAGGCCGGCAAGTTCCTCGGCATTCCTTCGACCGGCATCAAGATCAAGGGACGCCGCTCGACGCCGGGGCGCTATTTCCAGGTCGCCGAGCCCGGCACCGGATGGGGCGGCACCAATATCAGCGATCCGCTGGCTATTCTCGGTCCGTTCGATCCGAAAACCGCGCGGCCGGGCATGCGGCTGCTCATGGTCTCCACCACCGGCGAGCACGCGGCCTATTACGAATTGGACGAGGCGCTGCGGCCGGTGCAGAAGGACATGCCGGCACCGCTCGTCGAGCCCGTCGAACGCATCGCAGAGAATTGCGAGCCGGCTTTATCGACCGTGCTGTTCGTGGCGGGCGCGGGCGGCTCGTTGCGCGCCGGCGTCACGGAAAATCCGGTGCGCCTGACGCGCTCGGTCAAAGACGCGCTGACTTATGTGACCTGCGGCGGCGCGCCGGTCTATGTCTGGCCGGGCGGCGGCATCACCTTCATGGTCGACGTGACGCGGCTGCCGGAAAACGCCTTCGGCTATGTGCCGACACCGGCGATCGTTGCGCCGCTCGAATTCACCTTGCGGCTGTCGGACTATGAGGAGCTTGGCGGGCACATGGATTCGGTCAAGCCGCTATCGAGCCTGACCGGCGGCGCGCGGCTGAGCCTGCCGCACCGGCAGGACAATCCTTGGCCCTTTGCGCCGGGCCGCGCCCCGCGCTCGCACGGATAGGCGCCATGCTCGAGCAGCCCACTGCGAGGTTTCTGACCGATGGGAAGCGGCTCCTGCTGCAGCACGGTCCGATCGATCTCGTCGTGCAGGCCTTTGGTGACGAGGCGGCAGCGCACGCTGCTTATCAAGCCGCGATGCGCCGCTTCGACGGTCTCCTGGCCGAGTTGTGTCAGGAACTCGTATTGCTGCGGTCGCCGTTTGACCGCACGCGCGCAATGCCCGTCGGGCCCGTGGCGCGCCGCATGGCGGCAGCCGTGTCGCCGTTCGCGCAAGACATATTCATTACGCCGATGGCCGCGGTGGCCGGCGCCGTCGCCGAAGAAATCATCGACGTCATGACGGCGGCCGCACCGTTGACGCGCGCCTATGTCAACAATGGCGGCGACATCGCGCTGCATCTGACCGGGCGGCAGCGTTTCAAGATCGGCCTGATCGATCGGCCCGATCTGCCAACTCTGTTTGGAACGACGGAGATCGGCGCCGCGGACGGCATTCGCGGTATCGCCACGAGCGGCTATCTCGGGCGCAGCTTCTCGCTCGGCATTGCCGAGGCGGTCACGGTGCTGGCGCCGACCGCAGCGATGGCGGACGCGGCGGCAACCGTCATCGCTAATGCGGTCGATCTGCCAAACCATCCCGCAATTCAGCGCGTGCCCGCCCATTCTCTGCAACCGGACAGCGATCTTGGCGCGATCCCTGTCACGCGTACGGTCGGCGCCTTGAGCTATGACGACATCGAAACGGCCCTTGGCCGCGGATTGCTTCAGGTCGACAGACTGCAGAAGCAGGGACTGATCGCGGCTGCTGCGCTGCATTTGCAAGGCACAAGCCGCGCGCTCGGCGCCGTCGTCGCACAGACGGAAGCGGAACTTGCGCACGCCGACGCGACTTTGACTTTGGCAAAGTAGGGCAACGGACCAAGGGACGATCTGCATGAAAGCCAAGATCCGCAAGCTTCTTACCGTCCTCGAAGAGACGCGCCTCGAAATGGATCAGAAAATCGAGCCGCCGACGCGGCGCGCGGCGGCGATCGCCGTGATCGAAAACCCTTTCGCCGGGCGCTACGTCGAGGACCTCTCCGAGCTGATCGATATCGGCGAA
>DATHPQ010000191.1:0-3491 GCA_035483735.1 Xanthobacteraceae bacterium
GCGAGACGCTGCACGCTTGGCTTGAAAGCATGTTGAGCCTGGGCGCGGGACTCAACGACGGCATCTTTTTCGCGCAGATGCATCAGGCGATGAGCGCAGGCGATGAGGCCAAAGTCTTAGAAATCGCTGAACTCGCCACAGCCTTCGTGCCGTCCCGCGAGCGCTACGAAGAGACGACCAAGCTCGGCCGCGCTTTCGTCGATGTAACGCAAGCGGCGTGGCCGTGCCGCGCCGTGACACAGATGCAAGAAATATGGCATGGCGCGATCGCCTATCCGGTCGCTGTCGGCGCCGCCTGTGCCGGGCATGCGGTGCCGCTTGCGCCGGCGCTGCATGCCTTTCTTACTGCGGTCGTCGCCAACTGGATCTCTGCCGGCGTGCGCCTGATCCCGCTCGGCCACACCGACAGCCAGCGCCTGCTGCGGCAATTGGAGCCCGCCATCGCGGCAACGGCGCAGCGGGCTTTGGCGGCCAGTCTCGACGATCTCGGCAGCGCGACGTTTCGCGCCGATCTCGCCGGCATCCGCCACGAGACGCAATATACGCGCCTGTTCCGTAGCTGATTGATCTTTGAGGATGAGATGACGCACAGTCCCAATGGCCCGCTTCGCGTTGGCATCGGCGGGCCCGTCGGCTCCGGCAAGACTGCATTGATGGACGCGCTCTGCAAATCCATGCGTGACATCTACGATATCGCGGCGATCACCAATGACATTTACACCAAATGGGACGCCGAGTTTCTGGTCCGCTCCGGCTCGCTTGCGCCCGAGCGTATCGCCGGCGTCGAAACCGGCGGCTGTCCGCATACCGCGATCCGCGAGGATGCTTCGATGAATCTCGCTGCTGTCGCCGACATGCGGGCGAAATTTCCCCATCTCGATCTGGTGCTGATCGAATCCGGCGGCGATAATCTTGCCGCGACCTTTTCGCCAGAATTGGCCGATCTGACCATCTACGTCATCGACGTCGCGGCGGGCGACAAGATTCCATCAAAGGGCGGGCCGGGTATTACCCGCTCCGACCTTTTGGTAGTCAACAAGATTGATCTCGCGCCTCATGTCGGTGCATCGCTGCAAAAAATGGAAACCGACGCCAGGCGCATGCGTGGCGAGCGGCCCTTCGTCATGACCAATCTTCGCAAGGGTGAGGGTTTGCCAACCATCGTGCGTTTCATCGAGACGTCTGGTGGGTTGTCTCATGCTTAGCTTTTGCTGACGGGCGCGGTCCCTTGTCGATAGCTGACGAAAAATACGGCGCGCGCATCCTCGATATGGCGGATCGCTTGGCGCAATGGTCCGAGATGCAGGGCGGACTGACTTGCACCTATTTCTCCAACGCGCATCAGGCGGTGGCGCAAGACCTGCGGACGTGGATGCGTTCGGCCGGCTTGCGGGCGGAGATCGACGCCGTCGGCAATGTGGTCGGCCGCTATGAAAGCACCGCACCCGGGGCCCGCACGCTCATCGTCGGCTCGCACTACGACACGGTGGCCAATGCCGGGCGCTATGACGGCCGGCTCGGCATATTGACGGCGCTTGTCGTCGCTGAAGAGCTTGTGCGCGCGCAACAACAATTGCCGTTTCATCTCGAAGTCATTGGTTTTGCCGAGGAGGAGGGCGTGCGTTTCTCCGCGCCCTATATCGGCTCGAGCGTGGTCGCCGGACGCTTCGACGCTGCCCTGCTGCAACGTAGCGACAGCAAGGGCGTGAGTCTCGGCACGGTGCTGCATGAACACAGCGTAGACCTGACGACGATCGAGCGGCTGGCGCGTCGGCCGCAATCGCTGCGCGGCTATCTCGAAATCCATATCGAGCAGGGGCCGCAACTCCTCGAGCGCGATCTTCCGCTCGGTATCGTCACCTCGATCGCGGGCGCGGTGCGATGCCGGATCGCGATTGAGGGCGTTGCCGGCCATGCCGGCACCGTGCCGATGGCGCTTCGCCACGACGCCGCCGCGGCCGCGGCCGAAATCGTGCTCGCCGTCGAGCAGCGCTGCGCAGCCGTTCCGGGCCTGGTCGGCACCGTGGGTCAGATCGAGGTTCCGCACGGGTTGATCAATGTCATTCCCGGGCGTTGTGAGTTCTCGCTCGACGTGCGCGCGACGGACGACACCACGCGCGACGCGGCGATCGCTGATATCCGCGCGGCAATCGAAGAGATCACCAAACGTCGTGGCGTCACCGCCGTGATCACCGAGATCGCGCGCCATTCTGCGGTACCGTGCGCGCCGGCGATGCAGCAAGCCTTCGCGCAGGCCGTGGCCCGCGCCGGCATCGCGCCGTTTCATCTCGCCAGCGGCGCCGGTCACGACGCCGAGCAATTCGCCGGCGTCACCGATATCGGCATGCTGTTCGTGCGCTGCGGCAATGGCGGCATCAGTCACAATCCGCTTGAGACCATCACCGCCGACGACGCCGATATCGCGGCGCGCGTCCTGCTCGATGTCATCACCAATTTGCATTGACCGAAATTTCCAGGAGCCGATCATGGAACGCACCCGCATCAAAGCCGCACAATTCGAGTTCATCGCGAAATTCGAAACCGAGCGTGCGCCGAAAACCTGCGCCAAGTTCCGCAGCATGCTGCCGTACAAGGAGCGGATCATTCACGTGCGCTGGAGCGGGGAGGGTTGCTGGATCCCGCTCGGCAATCTCGATCTCGGGCTCACTTATGAAAATCACACCAGCTATCCGGCGCCGGGCGAGATCGTCCTATATCCCGGCGGCATAAGCGAAACCGAAATTCTGCTCGCCTATGGCAATGTTTGTTTCGCCAGCAAGGTCGGCCAGCTCGCGGGCAATCACTTTCTCACCATCGTCGAAGGTCTCGACAAGGTCCGTCCGCTCGGCGAGCTGGTGCTGTGGCACGGCGCTCAGGACATTTTGTTTGAGGCAATCTGATCGCGGTCAGGACAGGCTCGAGGCCAAGTTCCCGCCGGCCGTCGCAACCTGCATGGCACGGGTTTTGCTTATTGTTTAGGCAATTTCGAAGACAGGGGAGTGTGGAATGACGACAACGACAATTACCGCGCCGCCGGTCACCGCCCGCTCGCCGATTTACGGCTCGCTGTTTTTTCAGGTCCTGGTCGCGCTCGTTCTCGGCATCGTTCTCGGCATGGCGAGCCCGGATTTCGCCATTTCGCTGAAGATTCTGAGCGACGGCTTCCTCAAGCTGATTTCGATGATCGTCGCGCCGATCGTGTTCTGCGTCGTCGTGCACGGCATCGCCGGCGCCGGAGACCTCAAAAAGGTCGGCCGCGTCGGCGGCAAGGCGTTGCTGTATTTCGAGGTCATGACCACGGTCGCCTTGGTCGTCGGCCTCATCCTGGCTTTCGTGTTCGCCCCCGGCGACGGCATGAACATCAACACCGCCTCACTCGACGCCCACGCGCTCAGCACCTACGCCGACAACGCCCACAAACTGAAGGGCGCGGGTGTCGGCAGCTTCATCCTCAACATCATCCCGGTCACCTCATTCGACGCCCTGGCGCG
>DATHPQ010000192.1:0-8153 GCA_035483735.1 Xanthobacteraceae bacterium
GGATTCCCGCTTGCTCGGGAATGAGCGGGCAAAAATCGAGCTAAACGCAACCGAATGGCCAGAACCCGATAAGCCGCGCCCGCTGCTGCTGCTACCGCGCGCCGAGCCCGCCAAAGTGACAGCGCTGGTGCCCGACGGACCGCCGCGGCAATTTTTCTGGCGCGGCGAAACCCACGACATCACCGGCGCAGAAGGGCCGGAGCGCATCGCCGGCGAATGGTGGCGGCACCGCATGTATGAGCCGACGCGCGATTACTACGTGGTCGAGGATTCAGGCGGCCAGCGGTTCTGGCTTTACCGCGAAGGCATCTACGGCCGCGAAACAACGAACGCGCGCTGGTTCGTACACGGCCTGTTTGCGTGAGTAACGCCGATGACTGCGTATGCCGAACTGGCCGTCACGACAAATTTCTCGTTCCTGCGCGGCGCGTCGCATCCGGAGGAAATGGTCATAGCCGCCGAGGAACTCGGGCTCGCCGCCATCGGTATCGCCGACCGCAATTCCTTTGCCGGCGTGGTGCGCGCCTATGACGAAGCGAGAAAAAGAAACATAAAGCTTCTCGTCGGCACCCGCCTGGTAACGGTCGACGGTTTCGAAGCGCTGACCTATCCGACCGATCGCGACGCTTACGGACGGCTGTGCCGGCTTCTGACCACAGGCAATCGCAAAGCCGATAAGGGTGAATGCCATCTCGCTTGCGAAGACATTTTGGCGGCAAGCGAGGGACAGATCTTTATTGTGCTGCCGCCGACGGCACTGTTTGCAAATTCCAAGCAAACAAACGCCTTCACTGAACGGCTCGCAACATTAGCCCATACCGCGCCGCGCCGCACGTTTCTCGCCGGCATTCATTATCATTGCGGCGATGAGCCGCGCCGGCTCGGCCTCTTGGCGGAGCTCGGCGAACGCACCGGCGCCCCGCTCGTCGCTGTCAACGACGTGCTCTATCACAAACCGGAACGCCGGCCGCTTGCCGACATCGTCACTTGCGTGCGGGAAAAATGCACGCTCGCCGAGGCCGGCTTGAGACTCACCATCAATGCCGAACGCCATATCAAACCGCCGGAGGAAATGGCGCGGCTGTTCAGAAATTTTCCCAATGCCGTCGCCCGCACCACCGCGATCGCGCAAGCCTGCAGTTTCTCGCTCGATCAACTTAGATACGAATATCCCGACGAGCCGGTGCCGCCCGGCAAAACCGCGCAACAGCATCTGACCGACTTGACCTGGGCGGGCGCGGCGCGGCGCTATCCCAAGGCGCATTTTCCGGCCGGCATTCCGCAAGACGTCATAGAGCGGCTGAATGACGAACTGGCGCTGATCGAACAGCTCAACTACGCGCATTATTTTCTCACCGTGCATGACGTGGTTGCCTATGCACGGAACGAAAAAAATATTCTCTGTCAGGGCCGCGGCTCCGCCGCCAACAGCGCGGTGTGTTTTTGTCTCGGCATCACCGAGGTCAATCCGAACGAGAGCCAGTTGCTGTTCGCCCGCTTCATCTCGGCAAACCGCGGCGAGCCGCCCGATATTGACGTCGACTTCGAGCACGAGCGGCGCGAGGAAGTCATCCAATATATTTACGGGCGCTACGGCCGCCACCGCGCGGCGATCTGCGCCACCGTCATCCACTACCGCTCGCGCCGCGCCATCCGCGAAGTCGGCAAAGTTCTGGGATTAACGGAAGACGTCACCTCGGCGCTGGCGAAAACAGTGTGGGGCTATAGCGACGGCGATTTACCCGACGACCATATCCGCCAAGCCGGCCTCGACCCGGAAAATCCCGTGATCCGGCAGGCTGTCGAGCTCGCGAACCAACTGATCGGCTTCCCGCGTCACCTCTCGCAACATGTCGGCGGCTTCGTGCTCACGCGCGGACCGCTCGACGAACTGGTGCCCATCGGCAATGCCGCCATGGCCGAGCGCACCTTCATCGAATGGGACAAGGACGACATCGATACGCTCGGCCTGATGAAGGTCGACGTGCTCGCGCTCGGCATGCTGAGCTGCCTGCGCCGCGGGCTCGATCTCATGCAGCGGCACTACGGCACCGATTTCACGCTCGCCACGCTGCCGCAGGGCGACCGCGGCGTCTACGACATGTTGTCGCGCGCCGACTCGATCGGCGTGTTCCAGGTCGAAAGCCGCGCGCAGATGTCGATGCTGCCGCGGCTCAAGCCGCAAAGTTTCTACGATCTCGTCATCGAAGTCGCGATCGTGCGACCGGGGCCGATTCAAGGCGACATGGTCCATCCCTATCTGCGCCGCCGCGACGGCATCGAGAAGCCGCACTATCCCTCGCCGGATCCGCAGCATGGACCAGCCAGCGAATTAGAAGAGGTGCTCAAACGCACCCTCGGCGTGCCGCTGTTCCAGGAACAGGCGATGCAGATCGCGATTACGGCGGCAAAGTTCACGCCCGACGAAGCCGACGGCCTGCGCCGCGCCATGGCGACGTTCCGGCATACCGGGAAGGTCCATCTGTTCCGCGACAAATTCATCAACGGCATGGCCAGGCGCGGCTACGATCGTAGCTTCGCCGAACACTGTTTCGGCCAGATCGAAGGCTTTGGCGAATACGGATTCCCAGAAAGCCACGCGGCGAGCTTTGCGCTTTTGGTCTATGCCTCGGCCTTCATCAAGTGCCATTACCCCGATGTGTTCTGCGCCGCCATCCTCAACAGCCAGCCGATGGGTTTTTATCAGCCGGCGCAGCTCGTGCGCGACGCCCGCGCACACAACGTCGAAATCCGTCCCGTCGATGTTAATTACAGCGATTGGGACTGCACGCTCGAACCGGCAGCGGAAGGCAGGCACGCAGTACGCCTGGGCTTCCGTCAGGTTCACGGCCTCAACCAAGACGAATTGGAAGCGCTCGTCGTAGCGCGCGGCAACGGCTTTGCCTCAGTCGAGCGGCTCGCGGCCACCGCCGGCATTTCGCGCTTCACCATCGAACGGCTTGCCGAAGCCGATGCGTTCGGTTCGTTGAATCTCGACCGCCGCCGCGCTTTATGGGCGGCGCGGCGGCTCGACATGATCGGCGCCCGGCCGCGCCGCAAAGCTTCGAATAAAGCTCCGAACAACGAAACCGCCGTCAGCGCGGAGGACACGCTGCCGCTGCTCACGCCGCATCTGAGCGACGAGCTTTTCCCCGAGCCGGAAGTCGCGCTCACCGCCATGCCGCTCTCCGAGCATGTCGTCGAGGACTACGTAGCGACCGGCCTGTCGCTGAAAGCGCACCCGGTGCGGTTTTTCCGCAACCGCCTCACGGCCCTTGGCGCCGTCCACAATATGCAATTGCGCAGCGACGCATTGCCGCAGGATTCGGCCGTCACCGTCGCTGGTCTTGTCCTGGTGCGGCAACGGCCCGGCACGTCGAAAGGCGTCGTGTTCATGACGCTCGAAGACGAGACCGACATCGCCAACATCATCGTCTGGCCCAAGGTCTTCGAAAGCAACCGCCGCACGGTGATGACGTCGCGTTTTCTTGCGGTGCGCGGACGTCTGCAGCGCGCCGGCCTCGTCGTTCATGTGGTCGCGGAGAGCTTTATCGATCTCTCCGCCGAACTGCCCATGCTGCGCGACGGCGAGCTGTCACTGCCTGCGGTGTCGTGTCCGTCTCACCAGGAAGGCTCATGGCGGCAAGAAAGTTCATGGCAGCAAGAAAGTTCATGGCGCGACGCGGGGCGCGACTCCCAACGCATGCTCAAGAGCCGCGACTTTCACTGAGGGAAAGGTCAGGGAGCCTCGTCATGTGCGATCGCGCCAAGCTTCCCGAGGACGTTTCCGAAATCAAACTCGATCTGAAGATCGACTGGGAGGAGATCGGCACCTACCAGCCGCGATGGAATGCGGCACCGACGGCCAAACTTCCGGTTGTCGTATCGCGCCGCGGCGAACGCGTGCTCACCATGATGCGTTGGGGCTTGGTGCCGGGTTCGACCCGTTCCTGGGCGGAAGCCGGCAAGATCGGGCGCAAAACCTTCAATGCCCGCGCCGAAGCCATCGACACCTGCCCGGCCTTCCGCACCGCCTGGGCGAACGGGCGCCGCTGCCTTGTCATCGCCGATGGCTATTACGAGTGGCGCGACGCCGACAAGCAACCTTTCGCTGTGGCCTTAAGTAACCACGGTCCGATGACGTTGGCCGGCTTGTGGGACAACTGGACCGCGCCGGGCGGCGATATCATCAAATCCTTCACCATCATCACGACGACCGCCAATATGCTTTTGCAACCCTTGCATGCCCGCATGCCGGCATTGATGTCACAAGACAATTGGGCCGGCTGGCTCGGCGAAATCGCGGTCCAGGACGCCGAACTCAAGACCATGCTCAAGCCTTATCCCAGCGCCGGCATGGTCATTTGGCCGGTCGACCGGCGCGTCGGCAATGCACGCAACAACAGTCCGGATCTGTTCGCGCCGCTCGGGCAAGATAAGCTCAGACATCATAAATTGGGCCCCGCCGGGGTTATTACTTGCCGATAGCGCACCGATTGGAATAAACCGGCCGGCCATTAAATATAGTCAGAGCCTATCGGCCGGCATCATCGTGCCGTCATACATAGGAGTTGCACGCCCGTGCGGTGACCTATATCTTTTGGTACCTGCCGAATGCAGGGTCTCCACCGTGCCGAAAACCACGGCAGGGGGAAAACGGGCGGGAGACCCCGACCGAGACTGTCGCGACAGCTGAACTTTGACAGCTGACTATTGCGACACCTCGTCGCTTCGGAACATCTCGCTACTTGTTGTAGTTCCTCGTTTCGAACAATATCGGGGCGAGATTGATTAAAGGCCCCGAAGACGGCGCCGGGAGGAAAAATTGCGGCCTTCCACCAGCCATCTCCGCGCGCTCATTGGCAAGCGGGATTTCTATGCTGGCGGCTTGATGGTGTTGCTCGGCCTGGGCGTTGCGCTCAAGGGCACGAGCTACCGCGCCGGCACGCTCATGCATATGGGACCGGGATTTCTGCCGACCGCGCTCGGCGTCCTCCTGGTTCTGCTCGGCATCGCCATCGCTGCCGCCGGAATGGCGCCGTCCACGGACGGCCAAGCGGAAGACCAGAGCCTGTTGCCGGAGAACCCGCAATGGTGGGCTTGGTTCTGCATCCTCATGAGCCCGATCTGCTTCATCTTCTTCGGGCGTTATTTCGGCATGATCCCTGCGACATTCACCTGCGTCTTTATCGCCGCGCTCGGCGATAAGACCGCGACGTGGCTGGGTACCTTCGTCCTCGCCACCGTCGTCACCATTTTCGGCGTCGCCCTCTTCTCCTATTTCCTCCAGGTGCCGATGCCGATCCTCATGTGGAGGGGCGACCTGTGATCGGAACCGCGCTGCAGGATCTCTGGGGCGGCTTCCACGTCGCCCTCGAGCCGCACAATCTGATGTTCTGCTTCATCGGCGTGCTCGTCGGCAACATGGTCGGCGTGCTGCCGGGCATGGGTCCGCTCGCCACCATCTCGATCCTTCTGCCGCTGACCTTCGGCATGAAGCCGGTCGCCGCCATTCTGATGCTCGGCGGCGTGATGTACGGCGCGCAATACGGCGGCGCCATCTGTTCGATCCTGCTCAATTTGCCATGCCATCCGCCACATGCGGTGACCTGCCTCGACGGCTTCCCGATGACCAAGCAAGGCCGCGGCGGCGTAGCGCTTGGCCTCACTGTGTTCGCTTCCTTCGTCGGCGCCTCCTGGGGCATCACCGAAATGATCTTCCTGTCGCCGCTCCTCGTAAGGGCGGCGCTGCAATTCGGCCCGGCTGAAGTCTGTACGCTAATGCTGCTCGGCTTGCTCGCCGGCTCGACGCTGGCGCGCGGCTCGCCGATCAAGGGCGTGGCAATGACCGTGCTTGGGCTGTTCCTCGGCTCGGTCGGCACCGACCTCGAAACCGGCTCGGAGCGCTATACGTTCGGCATGACCGAACTCGATGACGGTATCGAACTGATCGCGCTCGCGCTCGGCCTGTTCGGCATCGCCGAGTTCATGAACAGCGTCAATCAGGTCGCGCCGATCAACACCAAATATACCCATGTCGGCCTCAAGGATATGCGGCCGACCAAGGCCGATCTGAAACAGGCCTTCTTCCCGATGTGGCGCGGCACCATCATCGGCAGCCTGTGTGCGCTTATACCCGGCACCGGGCCGACCATCGCCTCCTTCGTCGCCTATGCGACCGAGAAGAAGATTTCCAAACATCCGGAGAAATTCGGCACCGGCCTGATCGAAGGCGTGGTCTGCCCCGAAGCGGCGACGCACTCCTCGGTGCAGGGCGACTTCATCCCGACCATGAGTCTCGGCATTCCCGGCGACGCGGTGATGGCGCTGCTGCTCGGCGCCTTAATGATCCAGGGCATCGTGCCTGGCCCGCAGCTCATCTCGCAGCATCCCGACATTTTCTGGGGACTGGTGGCGAGCTTCTGGATCGGCAACATCATGCTGGTGCTGCTCAACGTGCCCTTGATCGGCATCTGGGTGAAGATGCTGGCGATCCCGTACAGGTATCTGTACCCGAGCGCCATGTTTTTCGTCTGTATCGGCGTCTACGCCGCCAACAACGACTTCTTCCAGGTCGGCGAAGTCGTATGCATCGGCTTGTTCGGCTACATCCTGCTGCGCCTCGGCTTCCACCCGGCGCCGATTCTGCTCGGCTTCGTGCTCGGCCCGCGGTTCGAGGAGAACTTCCGCCGCGCCATGCTGATCTCACGCGGTGACCTCGCCGTTTTCGTCGAACGGCCGATCAGCGCCGTCTTCGTCGCGCTCTGCGTGCTTCTGGTCGGATCGCAGATTTACTTCCGGCTGAAAGGCAGCAAACCGCCGATCGACCCGTCGCTGCACGAAGCGAGTCCGCCCCGCGTCGCGGCGGACGTGCCGACCGCGGCGGAATAATATTCGTCATTCCGAACCAACGGGTCCGGCCCAAAATGGCCGGCCCGATAACTTCTCGCGTTAACAACTGCCGTCAGCCGGCTGCGGCGCGCAAGCCGCGTTCGAGGACCCGCGCCAGCCGATCGGAAAACTGCCGCGCGTCCGCCGGCCGGTCACCGTCGAGAAGCCGCGCTTCGTCGAACAGAAGATGCGCGGCATCTTCCTTAAAGCCCTGCTCGCTATCGCCGAGGGCCGCGAGTGCCGTCACCAGCTGATGCCGTGGATTAACCTCGAGGATCGGCTTCGATGCCGAACCGAGCCGGCCGGCGTTAGCCAGGATCTTTTCCAGCGCCCGATCCGGACCGGCCTCCGGCGCGACCAGACAAACCGCACTGTCGGTCAGGCGATCCGACGCCCGCACATCGGCGACGGCTTCACCCAACGTCATTTTCACGAAAGCGATGAAATGAGTGACAGCTTCGGGGGCGGCCGGAGCCTGTCCCGCTTCGGCGTCAAGCAGCGGAATGAGCGCGAGATCGGCGGCGCCCTGCGTCACCGACTTGAACGGCTTGCCGTCAAACGAGATACCGGGCGTCACCCAGAAGGTATCGACCGGATCGGGCAGCAGCAGCACTTCGATGCCCCGGGCACGAAAGCCTTCGAGATGCGGCGACGATTTGAGCCGGTTGAGGTCATCACCGGCGAGATAATAGATCGCGGTCTGATTGGTTTTGAGAGCGCCGCTATAGTCCTTCAAGCTGCGCCATTCGTCGCCTGACGCCGTGGTCTTGAACCGGGAAAGCTTGAGCAGCATATCGCGCCGCTCGAAATCCTCGTAGATGCCTTCCTTGAGCACCGCGCCGAAGGTGTCCCAGATTTTGCCGTAAGCCGCCTGATCCTTGTCGGCAAGCCGCTCCAACTCGGTCAGAACCCGGCCCGTCGCGCCCTTCCTGATTGCCGCAAGCAGCGGGCTTTCCTGGATCTTTTCGCGCGAGACGTTGAGCGGCAGATCGGCCGAGTCGACGAGGCCGCGCACGAAACGCAGATAGCGCGGCAGGATGTCGGCATCGTCGGTAATGAAAACACGCTTGACGTAAAGCTTGACGCGGCCGTTACGGTCGGGATCGAACAGATCGAACGGCCGCGAGCCGGGGACGAACAACAGCGTCGTGTAGTCGTGGCGGCCTTCGGCGCGGAAATGAATGGTCAATGCCGGCTCATCGAACGCCATCGCGATGCTGCGGTAGAAATCGGTATAGTCGGCCGGCTTGATATCGGCTTTC
>DATHPQ010000193.1:0-25883 GCA_035483735.1 Xanthobacteraceae bacterium
GAAGCGGCGGAGGGGCGCGTGGTCGTGGCCGCCGCGCCAAGCGACGCGCATCTCAATCCGGCCGGTACCGTCCACGGCGGCTTTGCGGCGACCCTGCTCGACAGCTGCATGGGGCTTGCAGTGCAAACGACCTCGGAAAAAGGCGTCGCTCAGACGACCGTCGAGTTTAAAATTACGCTGATGCGGCCGATCACGCCGGAAACGGGCTTGATCAGGGCAGAAGGTATCGTCTTGAGCCGCGGCCGCCGCATCGGGACCGCCGAAGGCCGGATTACCGATCGGCAAGGCCGCTTACTCGTCCACGGCACAACGACGTGCCTGATCTTTCCAAGTTGAAGCTGAATAAGCCATGCCGCTGCAAAATCGTGTAAGCCCCCATGGCGAATTGTTCGCTTCGCCGGCGCGTGGATCGCTCTTCGGCAATCGCGGCGGGCGCTTTCATACCGATGCACGAACATTGACGGCGCGGCGCTGGGCGTCGAGACAATGGATCTGCTGCGTACTCGATTTCAAGAATCGCCGCCGCAACGTTTGGGGCCGTTTTTACACCGAATTGTTCTTTCTCGATGAGCCGACGGCGCTTGCCGCCGGTCACCGGCCCTGTTTCGAATGCCGCCGCAAAGATGCGGAGGCCTTTGCCGAAGCGTGGCGCCAGGCAAAGCGGCTTCGCCCGCGACCCTATGCCGATGCGATGGACACGATATTGCACGATGAGCGGCTCGACGGCCGGACCAAGCGGCTGCATCGGCGCGCAATCGACGCGCTGCCTGATGCGGCCTTCGTTCTGTTGGATGGAGCACCATTCGCGGTTCACGGCGACGCGCTATTGCGCTGGACCCCGGAGCGCTACGATTTGCGCGAGCGGCGACCTCGCGATATAGCCGTCGATGTGCTCACGCCGCCCGCCATCCTCGCCGCATTGTCGAACGGCTATCGGCCGCATTGGCATCCGAGCGCGGACGCATTTTAACGCGCGTACTCATGACATCGAACTCGAGAACAGCCGACTCCGCCTCTTTGATAACCACGGCTACGGCGGTGTGTCGAGCGCGACGTTAAACCCAATCTGGCCGCTGTAGAAAACGGCCTGACTCTCGCCGAACTGGCCGGTGAAGCTCGCGTAGCCGGTCATGCCATGCCCGAGCGCAACCGTTGTTCCGATCGTGCCGGTACCCCAGTCCTTGCCGAGGGCGACTGCAGGCATCGAATAACTTGGCGCCGTGATGGTCGTGAGCGAGGCTGTAACGGATCGGTCGTAGGGAACCAGCTCGTGGTTCCAGGCCAGCTTGGCGTAGGGACTCCAGACGCCCAGATCGATGTGGGCCTGATAACCGAGCTCCGTAACAGCCGAGTTGCGGACCTGGTCGCCGTAGGACAGCGCGGTGACGCCACCGAGGCTGTCACTCTCGGTGTAGCCGTCAACCCAGACGCGCTGCAGCAGGACACCGGCGACCGGACCGTGAACCAGAGTAAATGTCGCGGCAGACGCCGCCTTGACCGGCAAAGCCGTCGACGAATTTCCGCCGCCCAGCGGAGAGAGCCAATTATAACCGATCTCTGCCGCGTACGAGATGTTGCTGCCATTGGTACTGCCGGTGTTCGACACATTGACGATCCCGAGCGGGACGATCCGGTTCACGTCGTAGTGCAGGCCGCCGTAGGTGCCGATCATGTCGAGCCACAAGCGTCCGGCCGTGTAGGCGGTGTAACCGCTGAGGGCGAATTCGTTCTGCTGAAAATTGCCGCCGAGGCTGAAGCTTTGGGTCGTGGTGGCGACCGACACGGCGCCGCCGATCAGCCAATTGGGCGCCCAGAGGTAATCGATACCAACGGTGCCCGTCGCGGGCGTTCCGGGATCGGTCGGGAATCCAGTCACGTTGCCGAAGCTGAGTGACGACACATCGCCGCTCAGCCAGGCATTGAAGCTGCCGGGCATGCGGTTACGCGCCGACATGGCGATCTGCTGGTAGATGGTGTCGATCAGCATGGTTCGGGTTTTGATCGGCGCTTCGGCCAGATAAGAAATCTCGCTCGGCGCGACGATCAGGCTGTAATAATAATCAGCCTCCACCTTTTGCATGGCGCCGCTGAGGTGGCCGCCGCCGTCGCTCGCGCTGGTGCCGTCGGCGAAGAAGAACGTCTGATCGGCGTTCGGAGTCACCCAATTTGCGGCGGTACACTGATAAGAATTGACGCTTCCACAAGCAGCGTTTGTGATCGAGGTGGTGGTGATCCCGAACCGAGCGGGATTGAGCAGCACGTAATTGTAAACGGTGTTGAAATCGGCCGGGATGAAATTGACGCCGGCGGCGTGGATGCCGTTCCACACTGTTTGATCATAAAGCGCCCGAGAACTCGTCACGTTGGCATTGAAGCCCTCGCCTGAGGCCGCGCCGGCGGCGGCGCTTTTGGTTGAGATCGTGTCGGGCACCAGGATGTAGCGCGCGCCTGCTGCAGCCAGCGCAATCGCCAGCGATGCAGTTTGTTGGCCGAGCGCAATGATGTCGGCATTGTTCGGCGGGTTGACGATGTTGCCGAAGCCGCCGGACGTCGTCGTCTTCAGATCGTTAGTGCCGATCCAGACCGTGTACAGCGCGTTGGGATCTGCGCGGCCCCCCGTCGAGGCCAGGTATGTGTCGACCTGGGTCGTGGCCGACCAGGCGTTCGGGTCTGCGCCGGTGAACGAAACCCGCGCACCACCGGCGGCATAATTGTTGCCGCCACCGGGCGCGTCCTGCGGGACCGAGGTCAATCCAAAGCGCGACGAGAGAGAGGCAGCCCAGCCGGGATCCGGATTGGTCGTGTAGGTGCCCGCGCCAGGCGGAGCCAATCCCTGTGGCCCGGACAGATACAGATAGCGCCCAGAATCCGTATTGCTGTCACCGAAGAAGATTGTGTTCGAGAACGATTGCGCTTGCGCGGCACCCTGCGACATACAAGTTGACAGGGCGCATGCCGCGCCTGCGCGCAAGAGAGCTTTCATCGGTCCCCAGCCTGTCTTTCAGCAAGCGAACACGATCGCCCGCTGCTGAACGGCGGCCCCGCAAACTGATCTTCGGGGGAGCATTATGGTGTGCCCCGACGGCCGCCGTCTTCCTCCAATCGGAGGATGCCCCGGCGACGTTTCCGGACGCCTATGAGGCCGCGCGCTAGCCCTTGAACGCTGCCTTGATCGCTTCGACGCCCTTGCCCGACTTCGCGGCGGCGATAATGCGTGCCTCTTGCTTCATCAGGCCTTCGAGTGCGCCTTTCATCGGATCGACCGTATTCAGCGGCACGATGACGGCGCCGTGGCGATCGGCATGGATGAGGTCGCCGCTCTTCACCGCCATGCCGTGGATGGTGACCGGAATGCCGAAATCTTCGACATGCACATAAGCGTGCGAGGGGCCGATCGAGCCGGCGAGCATCTGAAAGCCTTCGGCGACCTGCGGAATGTCGCGCACCGAGCCATTGGTGATGGTGCCGAGGCAGCCCAGCGCCCTGTGCACATTGGTCTGCACCTCGCCCCAGAACGCGCCATAGCCTGCGGGGTCGTCGAGATCCTCGATCACCGCGATGCCGGGCAGCGGCGCCGCCGCGACGTAATCGAAATAATCCATGCGCTTGGCCATATAGCTCGACCCGCTCACTTTATCGCGGGCGCGCATGGTGACGGTCTTGGCGAAGCCGACCATCGGCTGCAGGTCGGGGAAGGGGCAGTGCAGGTGCGACGTCGTATAGCCGGCGCCGCGGCGCTCCGGCGCCACGATTTCGAGCAGATTGCAGACGGTCGGCGTATCGATCGAACGCAGGAACGCGAACTGGCTCTCTGACAACACTGATTTCTCCCTGTTTCCCCTTGTTCTGCCGTGTTCCCCTTTGGCCCGGCAAGAGCCCGGCGATTTGGTTTAATCCCAAGCGGCCGCGACGATCACGGCGATGACGATCTGCATTGTGACGATCAAAGCCACACAGCCATTCCACCCCGCAGCGTTCCAGGCAAGCCCCGTCAGAAAAGCCCCGGCGCTACCACCGATATAGAAGATCGCCGCATAAAGGCCGACCGCCGACGAGCGGCCTTCCTTGGCCGTCATGGTGACATAGCCCGTGGAAATTGTCTGACAGAACATGCCGCAAACGGCGCAGAGCGTCAGGCCGGCCAGAATGATCGCGATCGGCTCCGCCAACAACAGCAGGGCGCCGGCAATCCATACCGCAATCGCGCCGAGCACGAAACGCCGCCGCCCGAATAGCGCGATGGCGCGGCCGGTCCATGGCAAGAACGGGCTACTCACCAGATAGGTGAGGAACAACATGCCGAGCAGCGTCGGCGAGAACAGGTAGGGCGGGGCGGCGAGGTGGAAGCTGATATAGGTGAAGGTGGCGATGAAGTTGAACAGCACGCCGAAGCCGACGGCAAAAGTCGCAACCAGCCGGCGGTCGCGGAAATGCCGCAGCATTTGCGTAAAGGAAGACAACAAGCCGTCCGAGCGCACGAATTTGCGTTCGCGCGGCAAGGTCAGCGTCACGATGACGGCGGCGGCGAGTGTGATCAGGGCCACCACCTGGATGGCGGTGCGCCAGCCGATCAGATCGGCCAGGATTCCCGGAATGAAGCGGCCGGAAAAGCCGCCAATGCTGGCGCCCGAGACATAAAGCCCGGCGGCCCGCGCCACTTCGTTCGGCGGCCACTCGTCGCCGATATAGGCGACGGTGACGGTGAAGATCGGCGGCAACAGCAAGCCCTGCACGAAGCGCCAGAACGCCATTTCCGGCACGCTGCCCATGAAAGTCATGATCAGCGTTGGTACCGCGACCGCGAACATTGCCACGCAGATCAGGCGCTTTCTGCCGATGACGTCGGCCAGCGCGCCGGTGAACGGCGCCGAAATCGCAATGGCCGCCGTTCCGGCCGTCATCAGCGAGCTGATGTCACCCGCGCCGACATGAAATTCGCGCGCCAGTTCCGGCAGCAGCGCTTGTGGCGAATAAAGATTGACGAAGGCAGCGAAGCCCGCCGTGGCGACGGCAAGGCTGCGCAGGTCGAAAGCCATTTTTCCTCGCAACATACGCCATTATGGGCGAGGCGCACGGCGAAAGCACGCCATCGCCGTGCGTGGTGGCGGTTCGCTGCGATGTCTGCTCAGAGCTGCTTGATGGCGTCGAAGTCCCAGGCCGTGGCGTCGGCCGGGTTTTCGCCGATGCGGATCGTCGTGTCGTTGACAAAACGATACGGCGGCACCGGCAGATTGTACGGCGCCGGAACGCCGGAAAAGACGCGGCCCGCGGGATCGTATTTGGAGCCGTGGCAGGGACAGAAATAGCCGCCCGGCCAATTGCTGACCGGCGCGGTCGCGCTGGGATCGGGATAGAACAGCGGAATACAGCCGAGATGGGTGCAGATGCCGACCAGCACGCTCAATTCCGGCTTGAGCGAGCGATGCCAATTGGTCGCGTAAGGCGGCTGCTGTACGACCTCCGAGTTCGGATCGGAGAGCAGCGAGATCATCTGGCTGCTCTGCATCGAATCGAGCGTCTTCTTGGAGCGGCGGAACAGGAAGATCGGGCGCTCGCGCCAGCGCACCAGGATCTGGGCGCCTTCCTGGATCTTGCTGACATCGACATCGACCGGGCCGCCGGCGGCGAGCGTCGAAGCGTCCGGATTCATCTGATCGATCAGCGGCACTAAGGCCGCCGCCGCGCCGACGGCGCCGACAGTGGCGGTGGCGATATAGAGAAAGTCGCGGCGGGTGCCGTGGCCATTCATCGACGCGCCCGGCGCTGTGGTAGCGGTATTGGCCATGATGATGGAAATTCCTCGCTGACTGTATTCGGTCACGTCTTGTGAGATCGACGCTTGTCTCCGGCGGCCCGCAATTTCGCCGCTGGAACGGCCTTCGTCAATCTTAACTTCACGACAGGCTTGTGGCGAAAGCGGTGCCGAGGCTTCGAATCTTACACTATTGAATTTTACCGGCTTAGGCTGGAAAAGGGCAGGGGGCGGATGCCGGGAATAGTGCCCGGAATCATCGCGAAAAGCCAAGCCAGGAGAGACACATGCGCGCCAAGGACAATATGCGCACCGCCGCCGAGGTGCTGGTCGATCAATTGCGCATCCATGGCGTGCAGCACGTGTTCTGCGTGCCCGGCGAGAGCTATCTCGCGGTGCTCGATGCGTTCCATGACAGCGATCTGACTGTGACGGTTTGCCGGCAGGAAGGCGGCGCCTGCATGATGGCGGAGGCCGTCGGTAAGGCGACCGGCCGGCCGGGCGTTGTCTTCGTCACCCGCGGGCCGGGCGCGACCAATGCCTCGCCGGGCATCCACATCGCCAAGCAGGATTCGACGCCCGTCATCATGTTCGTCGGCCAGGTGGCGCGCGACATGAAAGAGCGCGAGGCGTTTCAGGAGCTCGACTACCGCGCGGTGTTCGGCTCGATGAGCAAATGGACGACCGAGATCGACGATCCGGCGCGCGTGCCGGAAATCGTGTCGCGCGCCTTTCATGTTGCAGCGAATGGGCGGCCTGGACCTGTGGTCGTCGCCATCCCCGAAGACATGCTGATCGAGCGCGTCACGGTCGCCGATGCGCCGCCCTTCGCGCTGATCGAAATGTCGCCTGGTGCGGCGGAAATGGAAAAGTTCGCGCAGAAGCTTTCTGCGGCGCGCGCGCCGATCATCCTCCTCGGCGGCAGCCGCTGGTCGCAGGAAGCGTGCGATCAGGTCGCCCGTTTCGCTGAAAAATATTCGCTGCCGGTGGCGACGACCTTCCGCCGCGGTCATTTGTTCAATCAGACGCATCCCTGTTATGCCGGCGACCTCGGCATTGGGCCCAATCCGAAACTGCTCGAGCGGCTCAAGGCGGCGGACCTCGTCGTCCTGATCGGCGGCCGCATGGGCGAATTGCCGTCGCAGAGCTACACGCTGTTCGATATTCCGAAGCCCCAGATTCCACTCATCCACGTGCATCCGGGCACGGAAGAGCTCGGCCGTGTTTACAGCCCCGCGCTTGCGATCAATGCGACGCCGACGGCCTTCGTTGCCGCGCTTGAGCATTTGAAATTCCCGAAAGCGCCGACCGGCGACGCCAAAGGCGCCAATGCCGATTATCGCAATTGGACCGAGACGCCGACCGAGCAGCCGGGCGGCGTCAATTTCGGCAAGGTCGTCGTCTGGCTGCGCGACAATCTTCCGCCCGATGCCATCATCTGCAACGGCGCCGGCAATTTTCCGGCCTGGATTCACCGCTTCTTCCGCTTCCGCCGTTTCGCCCAGCATGTCGCGCCGGCCTCCGGCTCGATGGGCTACGGCGTTCCGGCGGCGGTGGCGATGAAACGGCTCTACCCCGAACGCACTGTCATTTGCGTCGCGGGCGACGGCGATTTTCTGATGAACGGTCAGGAGTTCGCGACCGCTGTGCAATACAATCTGCCGTTCATCACCATCATCGCCGACAACGGCATGTACGGCACCATCCGCATGCATCAGGAGCGCGAATATCCCGGCCGGGTTTCGGCGACGGATTTGCGTAATCCCGATTTCGCCGATTACGCGCGCGCTTTCGGCGGCTTCGGCATTTCGGTCGAGCGCACGGAGGATTTTCCCGCGGCGTTCAAGGCGGCGGTTGCCTCCGGCAAGCCCGCCATCGTGCGCCTTGCCATCGATCCGGAAGCGCTGACGCCGGGAATGACGCTGTCAAAGATCCGGGAAAAATCGCTGGCGGAGAAGGCGAGCTAAGCGCGCGCTATTTGAATGTCACCAGGGCATTCGCGGCGGGATAATCGTTCTTGAACGGATGCTGGGCTCCGATCGGGCCTAGATGGATCACGGTCGGCGAACTGACGTCGGCTTGAATCGGCCCGCTCGCTTCTCCTTCGGTGAATGCGTAAGGCACGCCGTTGCCGGCGAGAAACGACGGCTGGTCGTCGATATGCATGTGCAGATGCGGCTCGGCCGAGCTGCCGGTATTGCCGACATGGCCGAGAATCTGGCCGACGCGCACATGGTCGCCGAGCTTCGCCTGCACGGTGCCCGGCCGCATATGGGCGTAAAGCACGTAGCGGTGCGGCGCGATCTCGACCACGACATGGTTGCCGGCGGCATTGTTGAAATCGATAGGGACGGCGTATTTGCCGGAATGCGGCACGTTTTCGGCGAGCCCGTCCGACATGTCGACGACTTTGCCCGCGGCGACGCTATAGATCGGCTGGTCGTAGCAGAAATAGCTTTCGTTCTTATCCTCAGCGCCTTTGAAGGTCGTCGCCGCGCCATTGACCGTTTCGATCTGCACCCAATCGATGGCGAAGCGCTGCGCCAGCCAAGCGTGGCCGTTGTCGATCAGAACCGCGCGGCGATGCGCGGCATCGGGCACGTTGCTGACCGAGTCACCCGCGATCCACTGGCCGCGCAGCGGCGGCGCGACGACGATCGGCGTGTCGTGCGCGACGGCCAAAGGCGCGAGCACGACGTCGTGCGGCTCGTCTTTGTTGGCAAGCACATGCAATGTGTGTGCGATCGTATCCGGTGCCGGCGATTTGCCGAAATCAAGCGTGAGGAAGACGATGGCGCTGCGGCCGCCGTCTATGCTGCGCGCCGCACTGTCGTCGGTCGGCGCTGCGACGCCCAAGTGAACGATCAGCGGCGACAGCGCGCTGCCGGAGATTTTAGATTGCGTATCGCCGGCCTTTGCGTCGATGCCGTCCAGGACATAGGCGTTCTTGGAAAAATTCGTGATCAGCATCTCGTAGAACAGCCGCGTCGCACCGTTCTGCACAATGGGCGACGGCTGCGCGAGAAATGACACATTGAGCGGCGGCGGGTGCGGATCGCCGGCGAAGGCCGCTGCAGCGCTCAGCAAGAGGCAGCAGGATATCAAAAGACGTGCAATGGCCATCATGCTTGTTCCTGATTGGCTGGATGTCATCCGCGGTCGGGAACCAAAATCGGCGTGGGCGGATTAAACAGATGAGAAATGGAGCTCAATCAGAATGAAAAAGGTTCTTAGCCAAATTGCGACCGTATCGGTATTGGCATCTGCGATTGCGGTTGGCCTTGCAGCAACGGCCGCCCCGGCCGCCGCGAAGGGCTGCATCAAAGGCGCGATCGTCGGCGGTGCCGCCGGCCATATGGCGGGACATCACGGGGTTCTCGGCGCCGCGGCGGGCTGTGCCATCGGCCATCACGAGGCGACAAAGAACGCCAAAGAAAACCAGAACTCGCCGCCGAATCCGCAGCAATAGAGCATGATCCGGAAAAGTGGGAAGCGGTTTTCCGACAAGATCATGCTCCGGCGAAAAGCTTATTCCGCCTTCACGCCGGCAGCCTTGATGATCGGCCACCATTTGGCGATTTCGGCCTGGTGAAAGGCCAACAGCGCTCCGGGCGTCTGTTGCTCGGGCGGATAAATCTCCTGGGCCAGGTCGATCATGCGCTGGCGGATTTCCGGATCGGCCAGACCTGCGACCGCAGCCTTGTTGAGCTTGGCGATGATCTCTTTCGGCGTGCCTTTAGGCGCCCACATCGCGTGCCAGAACGAGAAGTAGAATCCAGGCAAGCCGGCTTCGTCGGTGGTCGGAATATCCGGCATCACCCCGACGCGCTTGGGCGCCGCCACGGCGAAGGTCTTCACCGTGCCGGCCTGGAACTGCGGCAGCACGACGGCGGGTGCGTCGAGCGCGATATCGACATTGCCGGCGACCAGATCCTGCATCGATAGACCGGCGCTGCGATAGGGCACCATCTGCCATTTCAGGCCGAGCGTTTGCTGCAGCAGGATGCCCGCGATGTGGCTCGGCGAGCCGACACCGGAATTGCCTTCGGTGGTCTTGTCGCCGTTCTCCTTCAGCCACGCGATCAGTTCCTTCAGATTGTTCGCCGGGACGCCCTTACGGGCGTCGATCATGAAGGGCTGCGTGGCGACGAGCGCGATCGGCTCAAAGTCCTTCACCAGATCGAAGTCGAGCGAATAGATGGCGCCGTTGGCCATGTTCGTCCCCCACTGGCCGAACAGGATGGTGTAGCCGTCGGGTGCCGCGCGCTCGGCCTTGGTGACGCCGATGGTGCCGCCGGCACCGCTCGTGTTCTCGACCACGACCGGCTGGCCGAGCTGCTTGCTCATGCCTTGCGCGGTGATCCGCGCCAACACGTCGGTCGATCCACCGGGCGCCAGCGGTACGATCATGATGATCGGATGCGAGGGATAGTCGTCCGCATATGCTGTGGGCGCCGCGACAATGGCCGCAATCAGGGCGGCCGCGAGCGCAGCCGACTTTGCGGCAAGAGATTTGCGGATCATTCGTTTCCTCCCCCGACGTGTTGCTTTCCCTATGCCAGAGCGGGGCTCCGTTCCAAAGCGCAAAGCTTCCGGGTGAGGCGGAATGTCCGAAGATCGTTTTTGCGTGCGCGCCGCGCGTTGTCAGGCGCCATTGAATCATGGTTCACTTGTTGAGCTATTCTGTGATTCTCCTTGGGTCTTCATGCCTTATCGCCGCACCGAAAGCGTCACCCGCCGTCTCGCCGCCCGTCATGCCGCCATCGTCGCGGCGGCGGGCGATACGGCGCGGGAAGGCGGGATGGCGGCGGTGCAGATCGTGCCGGTCGCGACCCGCGCCGGGATCGCGGCGGGCACGGTCTATCGTTATTTCCCCGGCAAGACCGATCTGGTCGCTGCACTGCTTGCCGAAATCTCGGCGCGCGAAATTTCCGCGCTGCGCCATGCCGCCGACGTCGCGCCGGGCCCGCTGTCGGCGCTGTCGGCCATGATCATGACCTTTGCCGTGCGTGCGCTGCGCGACCGCCGGCTGACCTTTGCGGCGATTGCCGAGCCCGTCGATGCCGCGCTTGACGCCGAGCGGCACAAATTCCGCGAAGCGCTCGCCGGCGAATTTGCTGCGCGCATCGCAGCCGCGAGCGCCGGCAGCCATTTGCCGGATCAGGATGCGCCGCTTGCAGCAGCGGCCTTGCTCGGCCTTCTCATCGAGGGTTTGGTCGGTCCGCTGGCGCCGGAAGCCGCGAGCCGCGAACGCGAGATCGTGCAGTCGCTGACGCTGATGGCCTTGCGGGGGCTCGGCGTCGCCGATGCCCGCGCCCGCGGTCTTATCGTGCAGACGCCATATAAAACTTAAGCCGCCGTCTTGCGCAGATGCGGAAAACGCTCGGTGAGCAGCGAGCCCGGATAATAAGTCGGCACGAAAGCCGGATGGGCGTGAATAGCGTCGAACCAGCGCTTGACGTTCGGCAGATCCTGCCACGCCGTGTCCTGGCGGAGATCGGCCATACGCACCAGCGCCGGCATGGCCATCACATCGGCGAGCGAAATGTCCTTGCCGAGGAGCCACGGTCCGCCGCTCTTGGCGATTTCGGCATCCATGCGCTCATAGGTGCGCCGCAGCCGCGCCATGGCCTCATCCATGTCCTTCTGCGGAAATCCCTTGCGGCCCATCGCCAGCATGAATTCGCGCCGCAGCGGCTTCGATTCTGCAAAGGCGACAAATTCGTCCTCGCTCATTGCCGCAAAGCGCGGCAGGAACGCGAGATTGAAAGTCGGCACCCGCACCGCGGGCGCCGGCATCTCGTCCATGAAATGCATCAGCGTCCGCATCTTGGCGCGCTCTACTGGGTCATGCGGCGTGAAGTCCAGCGGCTCCGGCGCGACTTCGTCGAGATATTCGATGATGACGGA
This sequence comes from Xanthobacteraceae bacterium, assembly GCA_035483735.1. Classification (GTDB taxonomy): domain Bacteria; phylum Pseudomonadota; class Alphaproteobacteria; order Rhizobiales; family Xanthobacteraceae; genus BOG-931. The sequence continues at coordinate 11,663 of DATHPQ010000193.1, forward strand.
TGAATCGATGACGATCGCGCCGTCATGGTCGAGCGTCGGCACCACGCCGTTCGGATTGAGCGCGAGGTAATCCGGCTTGAGCTGATCGCCGGCCAGGAGGTCGAGCTTGACCTCGGAGAACGGCAGCTTCTTGGCGTTGAGCACGAAGCGCACACGCTGGCTGCATGTCGACTGCGGTGCGTTGTAAAGCTTGAATATCATGAGGCGTTTCCCGGATTTCAGCTTGGCTTGTGTGAAGCCTAACCGCAGCCGGCATGCATTGCCAATGACATCGGTGTCAGTGTGCCATCAGTGTCGGCAACGTCATCGAGCGGAAAATCGAGCGCGTCACGCCACCGAGCACAAACTCGCGCAAACGTGAATGGCCGTAACCGCCCATGACCAGGAAATCGGCGCCGCTGTCGGCGGCGTGCGAGAGCAACGCATCGGCGACATCGACATCGCCGCGGGGAATGCGCTCGAGGTCGACCTTGAGGCCGTGACGGGCAAGATGCTGGCCCATATCGACGCCCGCGATCTCGTCCTGCTTGCCCGGCTCGTTGGCGATGATGACGATCTCGACCTTGCCGGCATTGGTCAATAACGGCATCGCGTCGCCGATGGCGCGCGCCGCCTGGCGGCTGCCGTCCCAGCACACCATGACTTTGTCGAGCTTGAGCGGAGCCTTCTGGATATACGGCACGACAATCATCGGCCGTCCGGATTCGAACAGTGTGGTCTCGGCGATGATGTCGTCGATGGTCGAGGTTTCAGGCTCCGCCTGTCCAACCACGGCAAGGTCGAAGCGCCGGGCGATGCGGCCGAACTGCTCGCCGGCGCCGGCAAGGCTTGCGGTGATGGTCAGCGGCTCGGCGGAGAGGCCCGCGCGGCTGGTCGCCTGATTGAACCGGTCGATCGCGGCCTTGGCGTCCGCTTCATTGTCGGCCTGTTGCCGCTCGATCACTTCGGCGGGGATATAGCCGGTGGCCGAGACCGGCACGATCGGGTCGTAAACGAAAGCGACGCCGGCCAAATGCGCGTTCATGGCGCTGGCGACCGAGACCGCGTAATCGCCAGCGGGTCCACCGCCGCTGGTCACGCTGAGATTGACGACGATATCCTTGATCATGAAACGTCTCCCGGCCGCAATTTGTGGCAGTCAGTATCCTATACCTGATCTCGAAACGCGTTGAGCCAGATCAAGCGGTCAGGATCGCGCCTATTTGGTATTCCCGTCGGCGTCGAATTGCTTCACATAGGCCCAAAGATCGTTGATCTCCTGCTCGTTCTTGATGCCAAGGAAGGTCATTTTTGTGCCGGGCACTTTGGCGGCGGGGTCCTTGATGTATTCCTTGAACGTCGCTTCGCCCCAGACGATCCCGGAATTCTTGTTGGCGTCGGAATAGCTGTAATTCGGAGCGGTGCCGGAGTGGCGGCCGTCGAGCCCGTTCAATTGCGGACCGATCTTGTTCTCGGCGTCCGGGCCGATGGCGTGGCAGGGCAGGCACTTGTTGAACGAGTGCTGGCCGGCGGCGACATCTTGCGCGGCAGCAATGGTGGCCGTCGCGGCGATCGACATTGCGGCGATCGCCGTCATCGTCATCAGTCTCTTGGTCATTCGGTATTTCCCTGTACCTTCGGCGTGTTCGATCTCGTCCCTATGCCGTTCAAGCGAGCCAGGCGAAGCCTGTCAACGGCCCCGTGCTGCAGCCATGCGATGGGGGAGGCGCCGGACCGGCATTTATCTGGCTAGCTTTCCGCTATACTCGCCGCAAATAGCCCAAGAGCAACCAAGAGCAACCGAGAGCAGCCAAGAACAGCCAAGAGGCGCCAATGTCGATCGTGATGCCGCTGTTCGACGAAGCGGTGCTCAAGCGCCGCGGCGAAATCGTTGCGGCGCTCAAGCGCATCGTGCCGGGCGAGGGGGTTATCGCCTCTGAAGAGGCAATGCGGCCCTATGAGAGCGACGGGCTGACCGCCTATCGCCAGCTGCCGATGGTGGTGGTGCTGCCGGAAACGACGGCGCAGGTCGCGGCTGTGCTGGCCTATTGCCATGGCGAGGGCATCAAGGTCGTGCCGCGCGGCGCCGGCACGTCGCTTTCGGGCGGCGCGCTGCCGCTCGGCGACGGCGTCCTGCTCGGGCTCGCCAAATTCAACCATATCCGCGAGATCGACTACGACAACCGTGTCGCCGTGGTCGAGCCAGGCGTCACCAATCTCGCGGTGTCGAAGGCGGTCGAGGAGGCCGGATTTTATTACGCGCCAGATCCGTCCTCGCAGATCGCCTGCACCATCGGCGGCAATATCGCGGAGAATTCCGGCGGCGTGCATTGCCTCAAATACGGCATGACCACCAACAACGTGCTCGGCTGCGAATTGGTGCTGATAACGGGCGAGATTGTCCGGCTCGGCGGCAAGCATCTCGATTCCGGCGGCTACGATTTGCTCGGCATCGTCACCGGCTCCGAAGGTCTGCTCGGCGTCGTCACCGAAGTGACCGTCCGCATCTTGAAAAGACCGCAACGCGCGCGCGCCGCGCTGATCGGCTTTCCCGCGTCGGAAGACGGTGGGGAGTGCGTGGCCAAGATCATCGGCTCAGGCATCATTCCGAGCGGCATGGAAATGATGGACCGGCCGGCGATCGCCGCCACCGAAGAGTTCGTTCACGCCGGCTATCCCCTCGACGTCGAGGCGTTGCTGATCGTCGAGCTCGACGGCGCGCCCGACGAAGTCGATCATTTGCTCGCGCGGGTGGAAGACATCGCGAAGCAATGCCGCGCGGTGACCTGCCGCCTGTCCAATTCCGAGGACGAGCGGCTGTTGTTCTGGGCCGGCCGCAAGGCCGCATTCCCGGCGGTCGGGCGGATTTCACCTGATTACTATTGCATGGACGGCACCATTCCGCGCGCCCAGCTGCCGCTGGTGCTGCGCCGCATGCAGGAATTATCGGTGAAGTATGGCTTGCGCGTTGCCAATGTGTTTCATGCCGGCGACGGCAATCTGCATCCCTTGATCCTTTATGACGCCAACAAGCCCGGCGAACTCGACCGCGCCGAGCAATTCGGCGCCGATATTTTGCGGCTCTGCGTCGAGGTCGGCGGCGTCCTGACCGGCGAGCATGGCGTCGGCGTCGAAAAGCGCGATCTGATGCCGGTGATGTTCACCGAGGAAGACCTCAATCAGCAGCAGCGCCTCAAATGCGCCTTTGACGACAAGAGCCTGCTCAATCCGGGAAAGGTTTTTCCGACGCTGCATCGCTGCGCCGAGCTTGGCCGCATGCACATTCATGCCGGACGCGTCGCCCATCCCGACATCCCGCGGTTTTGAGCAGCCGATCGCGCACCAAATCAGACAAGGCGCAAAAAAGACTACGCACCAGGGAAGGCGACTTATGGAATTCGGTCTGTTCTGCTCCGCTCAAGCCAATAACGACGCCTTCGGTCCGGAAACGGGCCAAGGCTTTGCTGGCCAAGGCTTTCGCGACTATCTCGACTTCAATGTCGAGGCCGAAGCGCTCGGCTTTCGCTCAAGCTTCCTGGTTGAGCATCATTTCACCGGCTGGAACCAGGTGTCTTCGACGCTGATGCTGCTCACGGCGCTTGCCATGCGCACAACGCGGCTGCGGCTCGGTTCGGCGGTGATGGTGCTGCCGTGGCACAATCCGGTGCTGCTCGCCGAGCAGGCGGCGACGCTGGATTTGATTTCCGGCGGCCGGTTCGATTTCGGCATCGGCAAGGGCTATCGCCACAGCGAGTTCAACGGCTTTCAGATCGCGCCGGAAGAAGCGCAAGCGCGCTTCGATGAGGCGGTCGAGGTGATGACGCGGGCCTTTATGACGCGGCAGCGTTTTTCGCATCGCGGCCGGTTCTGGCATTTCGAGGATATCGTCGTCGAGCCGCCGCCGGCGCAGCAGCCGCATCCGCCGTTCTGGGTCGCCGCCGGCAGCGACCCCTCGATCCGCGGCGCGGCAGCCCGCGGCTTCAATCTGATCCTCGATCAATATGCCAGCGCGCAAACGCTCGGCGAGCGCATCGACATCTACCAGGCTGAGCGCCAACAACGCGGTCTGCGCTTTGATCCGATGCAAGTCGTCGTGGCGCGGCAGCTTTATGTCGCCCGTGACGAAGCCGACAAGCAAGCGGCGCTGACGCGCCAGGCCGCCTACACCAAGCGCACCGTCGACGTGTCGCGCAAGCCTGCGGGCAAAAGCGGCTCGCGGACCGGTTCGCAACCCGGCTCGCATGTCCTCGCCTACGCCGACAAAGCCGGCGGCACCGAGGAAAACGCGCTTTACGGCACGCCCGACGAGATTGCCGCCATGCTCGAAGATCTGCAGCGGGCAGGGGTGCACCATGTCCTCATGGTCGTCTCCGGCGGCGTTGCGCAATTGCGCCGCTTCGCCCGCGATATCATGCCGGCCTTCGCAGGTTCCGCGCCGGCGGCGGCCGCGGCGGAATAAGGGCGCCGCCCGATGGCCGACAGCCTCATGCCGCGTGACGCCATCGAAGTCGAATTCATCATTCGCGCCGCGCTCGCCGAGGAAAAGACGCTCGAAGTCGTCGGCTGCGGCACCAAGCGCGCCATCGGCCGCGCCGCGCAATGGGATGCGACGATCGACCTGTCGGGCCTGTCCGGCGTGACGCTCTACGAACCGCAAGAGCTCGTTCTGTCGGCCAAGGCCGGAACGCCGCTTGCCGAAATCGAAGCGCTGGTTTCGGCAAGCAACCAGGAACTTGCCTTCGAGCCGATGGATTATGGCCCGCTCTTGGGTGAGCCGGCCGGCAGCGCAAGTATCGGCGGGGTGCTTGCGGCCAATCTGAGCGGGCCGCGGCGCCTCAAGGCCGGCGCCGCGCGCGATCACTTTCTTGGCTTCAACGCGGTGTCCGGCCGCGGCGAAGTGTTCAAATCCGGCGGCCGTGTGGTCAAGAACGTGACCGGCTATGACCTCTGCAAGGTGATCGCCGGCTCCTGGGGCACGCTCGCGGTGATGACCGATGTGACGATCAAAACACTACCCAAGGCTGAGACCGAGCAGACCGTTTTGGTTTTTGGTCTCGACGACACCGCCGCAGGCCAGGCGATGGCCGCGGCCGTGGGTTCCTATGGCGACGTGTCCGCCGCCGCGCATCTGCCGGCCGATGTCGCCGGCCGGATCGCCGAGACGGCCGCTGCGCATAAAGCGGTGACCGTCTTCCGCCTTGAAGGCATCGCGCCCTCGGTGGTGGAGCGCAAGGCCGTGCTCGAACAACTCCTGGCGCCGCTGGGTTCGCTGGCAACGCTCGGCGAGGGAGCCTCACGTACCTTCTGGCGCGCGGTGCGCGACGTCTTGCCGTTTGCGGCATCGGGTCCGGCCGGCACGCGCGACCTCTGGCGCATTTCGACGCCGCCGACTGAGGGCGCAGCAGTCGGCCGCACGCTCGCAGAAAAAGCCGGCGCGGAGATTCTCTACGATTGGGCCGGTGGGCTGATCTGGGCGGCTATACCCGCCGCTGACGATGCGCATGCGTCTTTGGTGCGCGCCACAGTCGCGGCCGCCGGCGGCTACGCGACACTCGTTCGTGCACCCGCCGCTGTGCGGGCTGCGGTCGAGGTGTTCACGCCGGAACCCGGCCCGCTTGCGGCATTGACCGCCCGGATCCGCAAAAGCTTCGATCCGCAGGGTGTGCTCAATCCCGGGCGTATGTGGGCGGGTGTCTAGTCATGCAAACTTCCTTCACCCTCGAACAGCTCGCCGATCCGGACATCGCAGAATCCGAAAAGATCCTGCGCGCCTGCGTGCATTGCGGCTTCTGCACCGCGACTTGTCCGACCTATGTGCTCGACGGTAACGAGCTCGATTCCCCGCGCGGCCGCATCTACCTCATCAAGGACATGCTGGAGCAGGACCGTCCGGCGACGGCCGAAGTCACCCTGCATATCGACCGCTGCCTGTCGTGCCTGGCCTGCATGACGACCTGTCCGTCGGGCGTCCATTACATGCACCTGGTCGATCACGCTCGCGTCCATATCGAACAGACTTACCGCCGTCCGCTCGGCGACCGCATTCTGCGCGCGCTGCTTGCGACATTGATGCCTTATCCGGAGCGCTTCCGGCTTGCGCTGATCGCCGCGCTTTTTGCCAAACCCTGCGCCGCTCTTGCCGCGGCGCTCGGGCTGCAGCGGCTTGCGGCAATGCTGAGCCTTTCGCCCTGGCGCTGGCCGCAAAAGCCGCTTGCGCCGCAGACCTTCACCGCAGCGGCGCCGGGCCAAAGCCGGGCCCGGGTTGCGCTGCTTCCCGGCTGCGTCAACGACCTTCTGGCGCCAGACATCAACGCGGCGGCCGTCAACGTGCTGACGCGGCATGGGATGGAGGTCGTGGTCCCGGCCGGGCTCGGCTGCTGCGGCTCGCTCGTCCACCATATGGGCCGCGAGACCGAGGCGCTGGCGCAGGCCCGCGCCAATATCGACGCCTTTATGGCGATCGACGGCCTCGATGCCATCATCATCACGGCGTCCGGCTGCGGCACGACAATCAAGGACTATGGCTTCATGCTGCGCAACGATCCGCTCTATGCCGAGCCGGCGGCGCGCGTGTCCACGCTGGCAAAAGACATCACCGAATATCTCTCCGGCGTGCCGCTGAAGCCTTCGCAGGCGCCGAATCAGGCGGCGGATGATGCGCGCGACGGGCCAAATCCGCAGGGTCTTGTCGTTGCCTATCACTCCGCCTGCTCACTGCAGCACGGCCAGCGCGTGACGCGGCAGCCGAAGGAATTGCTCAGCAGGCTGGGCTTTGTTGTTCGCGATATTCCCGACGGTCATCTGTGCTGCGGCTCGGCCGGCACCTACAATATTTTGCAATCCGACATCGCAAGAAGGTTGCGCGATCTTAAAGTCAGGACTATCGAGAGACTGCGACCTGACGTGATCGCAGCAGGCAATCTTGGTTGCATCACGCAGATCGCGACGGGCACTCCGGTTCCGGTCGTCCATACGATCGAGCTGATCGATTGGGCGACAGGGGGCCGATGTCCGCGGAGGCTTCGGGCGCATCGGCCGCGCGCGGCGATGCACTCGGCCACGGCGGCAGGCTGAGCGAACTCTCGGTCAGCGTCGTGCCACATAGACCGGTCTTCCCGTGCTCGCGCTGTGGGGGCGCACGGGTGTTGGATCGGTTGCAGCGATCGGGAGGTCGATCATGGCGAAGAAGTCCAAAGCGAAGAAGAAATCCGGCAAGAAGAAGAAGGCCGCTCCGGCCAAAAAGAAGAAGGTATTGAAGGCATCGAAGAAGAAAACGGCGAAGAAGGCTGCCAAGAAGGTAGCCAAGAAGCCGGCGAAGCAGGTTGCGAGAAAGCCGGCGCAGAAGGCGGCTCCGAAGCCCGCGCCCGCTCCGATGCCTGAGCCCGCACCGGCGCCGGCATGGACTCCGCCGAGCTCGGATCCGGGAACGGTCGGTGGCGGCGGCTAGCCAACCGCTGAGGTGAGGCCGGGTTTAAGGCGTAAGTTGTGGGCGCCTGACGCTGCCACGCCGCATTGCATGGGCTTAACGAGCCCAATAGCATTGGTTCAATATCGGTTTGACACGGGGATCGGCGACGGCAGCGCCGCCGATCCGTAGCCGGTAAAAGAGCTCTTTTGCCGCTTCCGTTTCGTTGTCGAGGAGGAGTGTTATGGCGAACTACAACATCCTGCTGATGGGCGCGTCCTACGGTTCGCTGCTGGCGTCGAAGCTCTTGTTCGGCGGCCACTCGATCCATCTGGTCTGCCTGCCCGCCGAGGCCGACCTGATCAATGCGGAAGGCTTCAAGGTCAAGCTGCCGATCCGCGGCCGCAAGGAGCCGGTGCTGCTCGAATCGCGAAAGCTTCCCGGCAAGGTGACGGCCGGTCCGGCGACCGGGGTCGATCCGAAGCAATACGATCTGGTCGGCCTGTGCATGCAGGAGCCGCAATACCGTTCGCCCGGCGTGCGCGAATTGCTCGATGCAGTGGCGAAGTCGCGCGTCCCTTGCATGTCGATCATGAATATGCCGCCGCTGCCCTATATCAAGCGCATCCCCGGCCTCGATTACGAGGCTCTCAAGCCGGCTTATACCGACCCGACGGTGTGGGATAATTTCGACCCCAAGACGATCACGCTCAACAGTCCGGACCCGCAGGCCATCCGTCCGCCGGACGAGAAGGCGAATTTCCTCCTGGTCACGCTGCCGACCAACTTCAAATGCGCCAGGTTCGATGACGACAAGAGCACGGCGATCCTGCGCCAGCTCGAGAAGGACGTCGACGCCGCGCGCTTCGATACGCCGGAAGGTCAGATCGAGCTGCCAGTGAAGCTCAGGATCTACGATTCGATCTTCGTGCCGCTCGCCAAATGGGCGATGCTGCTTGCCGGCAATTACCGCTGCGTGACCAAGGACGGCATGCGCACGGCCCAGGAAGCGGTGTGGAGCGATCTCGAAACCTCGCGGTCGGTCTATAATTTCGTATTCGACCTCTGCGTGAAGCTCGGCGCCAATCCCGCCGATCTGGTGCCGTTCGAGAAATATGCCGCGGCGGCGCAATCGCTGACGCGGCCGGCCTCGGCGGCGCGCGCGCTGCAAAACGGCGCTCCCAATATCGAGCGTGCCGATAAGCTCGTGCAGCTTATTGCCAAGCAGAAGGGGCTCAGCCATCCGGCGATCGACGCTCAAGTGGCGCTGGTCGATGCGCGGCTCGAAGCCAATCGCAAGAAAGCCGCGGCGGCCTGAACCCTTAGCCTGGGTCCGGCACCCGAAGCCCCGGTTGAACTCGGCGTTCCCGCCGTCGCCGGGTTTCGCGTTGCCTAATCCGGGCTACGTCGCTTCAGCGGACTTCGACGTCTTCCCAGAAGCCGAATCGGCCGCCGACCTTGGCCATTTCCGGCCGCGGCGCCTCGTAGGACCAGGCGGCGCGCGCGTGGCGCGTGCCCCCGACGACGACGTCGTAGAATTGCACGCCGTGCGGACAGGCGAGGTCGCCCGTGGTCTTTTCGGTCTTTTCCAGCCAGTCCATGCGTACGGCGGCGCGTGGAAAGTATTGATAGCCCTTGCACTCAACGACGTCGTCGCTTTTCGCGACCACGCGGCCGTCGACCGTTGCCTGCATCGTCCGCCTCCTGTGGATAACTGCGACTCGTTTGCAGCGCTCTACGTAGGAGCGGCGACCGATCGCAGCAACTGCGCGCGCATCGGTGATATCTGCAGCTTTGCGGGCCGTCTTGCGCGTTGCGTGAAGCTGGAAAACTCAACAGCCGCAGGCACTTTGATTGTCAAAAGTGTGGCCTGCTCGCAACACCCGTTAACAAACTCTGCAGTTTTCCCGCAAAAGCATAAAAAGGCGGCATTTGCTGTCGTTTTAAGCTTGGCTGTTTCATGGTTAAATTGAACTATTCGTGAAGTTTCAAGCTGCGCAAGGGGCGCTGCGGGGAATTCGCTTCGTAGTCGGTCAGGAAACAACGCCGAGTACAAGCAGGGACAACAGAAGGGGCAGTTTTATGAAGAGAGTCGCTTTATCGTTGGTTTTGGCGGCCGGGATGGCTACCTCAGCGATGGCCGCTGACATGGCAACGAAAGCCCCGCCGGCACCGGCGCCTGCGCCGGATCCGTGGGATGTCGCTATATCGGCAGCGTTGATGACGGATTACAATTTCCGCGGCATCACGCAGTCCAACCATAATCCTTCCACTCAGGCGGGCTTCGAGCTGCGTTATACGCAGAGCCCGACGTGGCAGTACTACGCCGGCATCTCCGGTGAGAGCATCGCCTTCCCGAACCGCGCGGCGGCGGAAATCGATCTCTATGCCGGCGTGCGGCCGACCTTCGACAAGCTCGCCCTCGATTTCGGCTTCTGGGAATACTGGTATCCGGGCGGCACGTGCTTTGACAGCTTCTACACCAACTGTCAGGCCAGCCTCGTGAACGCCAACGTGGCGAAGAAGGACGCCAGCTTCTACGAAATCTACGGCAAGGCGACCTATACGTTCAACGACCAGTGGGCCGCGGGCATCCAGGAATGGTACTCACCGTCCGTTTCCAACACCGGTTCTGTCGGTTGGTACACCGTCGGCAATGTCACCTACACGGCGCCGAGCACGATGTTCGCGAGCGGCTGGGGCGGCTATATCTCCGGTGACCTCGGCTACTGGAGTCTCGGCAAGAGCGATGCCTTCTACGGCGAAGGCGCGCTGTTGGGTTTCCCCGGCATCAGCCAAGCCATGGCGGACGCAGGCGATCCCTACAAGAGCTACTGGAATTGGGACGCGGGCTTTGGCATCACCTACAAGGCCTTTACGCTTGACCTGCGCTACTACGACACCAGCCTGAACAAGGGCGATTGCAACGCCTTTACCAGCTCGCAAAGTGGCGGTGGCTCCAGCAACGTCACCACGGCCAATCCGGGCGGCGTCGGCTCCAACTGGTGCAGCGCGGCCTATATCGCCAAGCTCTCGTTCGCGACCAATCTCTCGAACATCAAGTAGTTTCGGCTGAGATCGACGAAGACATCGGGCCGGTAGCGGAAACGCTACCGGCCTTTTCGTTGGGCCGGACTTGCTTTGCGCCGCCGCGGTCTGCGGCGCCTTTGCCGGCTCATCACCAAAATTGCGTGCCGCGGTCTTTGTGCGCCAGCCACCGGCTGCGTGAGAAACGTTTACGGTCGCCGTGTGTCCGCGCCGCCCGAGCTTATCCACGCCGCGCTTGGTGCGGACGGGCCGGAGGACGGCCTCACCTGTGCCGTATCACTCCGCCGCGGAAGCCAGAGGCAGTTCGCGGACCTGAGACGCCGCATCGCCCGTGACGACTTCGACGTGGCGGCCGTGGAACGCGCCGAGTGTGGCGCGGTGGCCGATCGAGACAATCGTCGTGCCCTTGAGACGATCCTGCAACAGCCGGTAAAGCTGCGCCTCCGCCGGCGCGTCGAGCGACGCGGTCGCCTCGTCAAGCAGGAGATAATCCGGCTCCTGAAGCAGCGCGCGCGCAATGGCGAGCCGCTGCTGCTCGCCCAGCGACAGCGTACGGTTCCAGTGCACTTCTTCGTCGAGCCGGGTGCTCCATTCCGGCAGTCCGACGGCGGCGACCACCTCGGCGATTCGCGCTCTGTCGAAAGTCTCGGCCCTGGCCGGATAGCTGACGGCTGCGGCGAGGCTCGCCACCGGGAAATAGGGCCGCTGCGGCAACAGCAGGATCTTGGCGTCCTTAGGCACCGTGACGCGGCCCGATCCGAAGGGCCAGATGCCGACCATGGCGCGAAACAGCGTCGATTTGCCGGCGCCGGATGGCCCGGTCATCAGCACGCGCTCGCCCGGCGACAGCGCCAGCCGTTCGGCGTCAATCAGCGGTTCGCTGTTGGGCAGCCGCACCTGGAGCTGTTCGATGGCAATTCCTGCGGCATCGGCGCGCGGCAGCACTTCGACCGCCGGCTGCTGCAGCGCCACGTCGCGAGCGGCAACAATCGCCTTTTCGAAGCCGGCCAGGCGTTGCACGACCGCCTGGAATTGCGCGATGTCCTGGTAGGCCTTCACAAAATACGACAGCGCGCCCTGAACTTTGTCGAACGTGTTCGCCGTCTGCATCAGGTCGCCGAGCTGGGTGACACCGGCCAAATAGGCCGGGCCCGCCATCACATAGGGAAAGATCTGCGCCGCCTGACTATAGCTCGCCGTGAAGAAGGTGAGCTTCTTGGTGCGCCGCATGATGGCAAGCCAGTTGCCGACGACGAAGCCGAAGCGATTACCGAGGCGCTCGCGCTCGGCGGCTTCGCCGTGCAGCGCCGCGATCTGCTCGGAATTCTCGCGGGTGCGCACCAGATTGAAGCGGAAATCGGCTTCATAGCGCTGCTGCTGAAAGTTGAGCGGAATGAGCAGCCGGCCGATCAGATGCGTCAGCGCGGTGCCGATGACCGCATAAAGCAGCGCCGCCCAGACCAGATAACCGGGAATGGCGATCCGCATGCCGAACAGATGCAGCGGAGCCGCCTCCGACAGACCCCAGAGAATGACGACGAAGGAGATCAGCGTCACAATCGAGTTCAACAATCCGAGCCCGATCGACAGCGTGCTGGAGACGAACTGCGCCAGGTCGTCGGCGATACGCTGATCGGGGTTGTCAGCCGCATCGCCGAGCAGCTGCATGCGGTAATGGTTGGCGGTGTTCAGCCATTGCCGCAGATAGGTCTGCGTCATGAAACGGCGCCAGCGTATCTGCAGCCAAAGATTGAGATAGTTTTGGTACACCGCGATCACGGTGTAGATGCTGGCCAGCGCGCAGAACACCAGGATGTTCCAAACGAAGCCGTTCGCATCGCGGTTCTGCAAGGCGTTGTAGAAACTGTTGTACCAGTAGTTCAGCGCGACGGTGATCGCCACGGTCGACAGTTCGAGGCCGATCACCGCGGCAAGAAGGATGCGTCCTGGCCAGCGGTCCTCGGAGCGGAAGTAAGGAACGGACAGCCGCCAAATCGTGGCCAGCGACGACAAAAGGCGTTGCAAAGGAGGACCTCCGAGGGGTTTGCCGGACAACGCGGACGAGCCGGCGTTGCGCGAGAGTTTTAGCCACCGAAACGTGATGGACTTGAGCCTGACAAGAACCAATCGGCCGCCGGCACGGCTTTGATGTCATTGGACTATCATGAGCTTGTCCAAGACGGCAGAGGCTTTGGCCCAAATGGTTCCATGGCACCCACGCCGCCTTGGGCGCAATTCGCGTGGAAATACGCCGGGTTAGGGCAGGGGTGGCCGACAATCGCGTTTTCTTGATGGCCCGGTGACGCGTCCAACCTGGGGCCGGGCGCGGCGCCAGCGGTGGTGCGGCGATTTCGCGGGCAGGCGACCCGCCGTTTTCGCGTTGCAGGCGCATTCCAGACTCAATCCAGGCGCCGCGTTATCGCTGCGTAAACGCAAGCGATTAGCCGTCAAATAGACGCAAAAGCCGGCTGACTTTCTCTCGCCCATGTTCTAGATCATTGCCGCTTGCGGCCGCCCGGCCGCATTACCGTCGTCATCCTCCCGCCCGTAACTTCGTGAGTCGCAGATGCCCCGGTTCCGGCTTTGGCTGCACCGCCGTTTCGCTTTCCATCTTGCCGCCTTCGTTCTTCCCGTCGCTGTCGCCATGATCGTCTGGACGACTGCCTGGCCGGCGCGCGCCAGCGAGCCGTTCCCGTTCGGCAGCGAGCTCATGCTCGATACGGCGCCGATGCACGGCTCCAAGCGCGTCCCGATGATCGAGATCGAGGACGACGGCACCGCCTCCATCGACCTGTGGTGCGCGAGCCTGAAAGCGCAGGCAACGGTCAATGATGCCACCATCACCATCGTCGCCGGCGATCCGCAGCCGGCGCAATGCGATCCGGACCGGCAAGCCCGCGACGCCGGGCTTCTGGCGACGCTCACGCAGGTCACCGGCTGGCGCAGGAGCGGCGAGGTGATTGAACTGACCGGCGCGACACCGTTGCGCTTTCATTTGATGACGAATTGACGCTTTTCGCTGCGCGCTGGGAAAGCGAAACGTCCTACGCATAAAGATCGCCCGGCATGCTTTGCCGCGCCTTCCGCTCCGGCGCGCCGATATTGCGCGGCGTCGCGTCGATGATGTGCTGCCGGACGCGCCATTGCACATCGTGCGGGATCTCAACGAGTCCGAGCTTGAGGCAGGCACCGGCGTTGCCGCAGCAGGTGCCCGCCCTGCGGCACCGCTTGTCGCGGCAGGTCCGCCACAGCGCGAACGCATTGCAATAGCGCCGCTGCTGCAATGCCTTTTCGATGGCAAACCGCACCGCCGCGTCGAGCGGGCGCTGTTTGGCTTTGCTCTTTGGCGCCGCAGGCAAGGTGGCAAGCGCCACGGCGAAAGCGCCGCGATCGACAACGCGATCGGCGTCATGAGTCATCACGCGATCGAGACGACGCTTCATGGCGTGCTCCCGGTCTTTTGTCCCTCCCCATCGAAAGCGGGGGACAATGGAAAAGCGCTCCTCGTTCTCGCGGCGCGTATGCGCGCGAGTTTTGCAATTGCCGCCACGGATGAAGCGCGAAGGAGAGGGCGCAATATGCCTATGAAGGGGTGGTGCCTTCGTTTCGGTTTGCGCTTTTGGTCTTCGCGACGACGAAACGAAAAAGGAAGCGGAACGCCGACAGACGCTCTCTCCAGCCTGCCGTGCTGCTGGCACGGCCGCGCCTCCAGCAGGAGGCGCACGCCTATCGGCGTTCCACCACGGTTCTGACCCAGGGGACTCGTCATCCCAAAGGCCCAGCCTCAGG
>DATHPQ010000194.1:0-35577 GCA_035483735.1 Xanthobacteraceae bacterium
GCCGCCGGTCCTGGCTTGGCCTGTTGGTCCCCGCACTCATCGCTTTTGCCATCCTGATCGGACTTGGCGTCTGGCAGATCGAGCGCAAGGCCTGGAAGGAAGGCTTGATCGCGGCGCTGACCGAGCGGCTCGCCGCACCGCCACAGGCGCTGCCGCCGGCGCGCGATTGGCCAAAGCTCGATCAAGCCAACGACGAATACCGCCGTGTCGGGTTCACCGTGCAGTTCGACAATACCAAAGAAGCTCTGGTCTTTGCCTCCGCCTCGGGGTTCCGCCCCGACGTGTCGGATTCAGGTCCGGGCTATTGGGTCTTCACACCCGCGCGGCTTGCCGACGGCAGCATCGTCGTCGTCAATCGCGGTTTCGTTCCCGACGCCCGCAAGGATCCAAAAACGCGAATCGAGGGCGAGGTGTCGGGCCCGGTCGCCCTGGCCGGCGTGATGCGCTGGCCCGACAGCCGGCACTGGTTCACGCCAGGCGATGATGCCGCGCATAATCTCTGGTTTACCCGCGATCCGGTGGCGATTGCCGCCGCAAAGGATGTGGGTCCCGTCGCGCCGTTCTATGTCGAGCAGGAGACACCGGTGCCGCCCGGCGGCTTGCCGCAGCCCGGCAGGCTCATCGTGAGCCTACCGGACAACCACCTGCAATATGCACTGACCTGGTTTGGGCTGGCGGCCGTTTTGGCAGGGGTTTTTATCTCTTGGACGATCAGTTCCAGGCGCGCTGAGGGCAGGGAACCGGGGTCCTAGACCCTCGATTCGGGCTGGTTCCGGCCCTTCTGCTGTTCCTTGTAGAGCCCTCGGTTTTCCTATTACTGTTGCTCTCGGTTCTGGCTTTATCGCCCCGGGCGGCTCTGCTGACCCCTGGAAAATATAGTTCAGAATCAACATGTTAAGTGCCAAGGCCAGGGACCGTCCGGCCATCTGGGATCGCCACAAGGTGCATTACGTCTCGACCAGGGGTGCGGCTCCCGCATCCGGTTTCGCTGAGGTCATGCTCGCGGGTCTTGCCCGCGACGGCGGCCTCTATGTGCCGGATATTGGCGCTGCGCCCTGGCCGCAACTCGCGCCGAAAACTATCGCCGGCTTCGCCGGACGCCCCTATGCCGAAGTCGCCGTCGAGGTGATCCGCCCGTTCGTCGGCGACGCGATCGGCGAGGCCGATCTCGCCCGCATGGCGCGCGAGGCCTATGGCACGTTCCGCCATCCCGCTATTGCGCCGCTCACCCAGCTCGACGTGAATACCTTCGCGCTCGAACTGTTCCACGGCCCAACGCTCGCCTTCAAAGACCTGGCGATGCAATTACTGTCGCGGCTGATGGACCACGCACTCACGGCGCGCGGTGAACGCCGCACCATCGTGGTCGCGACCTCCGGCGATACCGGCGGCGCCGCGGTTGAAGCCTTCCGCGGCCGCAATCAGGTCGACCTCGTCGTGCTGTTTCCGCAAGGCCGCGTCTCCGACGTGCAGCGGCGCATGATGACGACGGCGGATGCCGCCAATGTCAGCGCGCTCGCCATCGAGGGCACGTTCGACGATTGCCAGGCCATCGTCAAAGGCCTGTTCAATCACCATGCCTTCAGCGATCGCGTGCGGCTCTCCGGGGTCAATTCGATCAACTGGGCGCGCATCGTCGCCCAAGTGGTCTATTACTTCACGGCCGCGGTCGCACTCGGCGCGCCGCAGCGCAAGCTCGCCTTCACCGTGCCCACCGGAAATTTCGGCGACATCTATGCCGGTTATGTCGCCGGCCGCATGGGCCTGCCGATCGACCGGCTGGTGATCGCGACCAACGTCAACGACATCTTGGCGCGCACGCTCGCGACCGGCACCTATGAACTGCGCGATGTCGTCGCGACCACGTCGCCGTCGATGGACATCCAAGTGTCGTCGAACTTCGAGCGCCTGTTGTTCGACGCCTATGGCCGCGACGCGAGCGCCATTAAAGGCGTGATGGGCTCGCTTGCACAATCGCGGCGCTTCACGCTGTCGGCCCCGGCGCTGGCTTATATTCGCGGCCTGTTCGCCGCCGGCCGCGCCGGCGAGGACGAAGTCGCGGCCACCATGCGCACGGTCAAGCGCGAAACCGGCAATTTCGTCGATCCGCACACCGCGGTCGGCATCGCCGTTGCCGAGAAAGAGCCGCGCGATCCAGCCGTGCCGATGGTGGTGCTGTCCACGGCGCATGCGGCGAAATTCCCCGATGCGGTCGAGGCGGCCACCGGCGTGCGGCCGGCTTTGCCCGATTGGCTATCCGACATCAATCACCGTGCGGAGCGCGTCACTGTGCTGCCGGCGGATCAAGCTGCGGTCGAGCGTTTCGTCCTTGCGACGAGCCGCGCGGCGCAGGAAGGAGCGGCAGCATGAGTGTTGAAGTAACGACCCTGAAATCCGGTATCAGTGTAGTGACCGATGCGATGCCGCATCTTGAGACGGCATCGCTCGGCGTCTGGGTCGCTTCCGGCAGCCGCGACGAGCATCACGACGAGCATGGCATTTCGCATTTCCTCGAGCATATGGCGTTCAAGGGCACGCGGCGGCGCAGCGCGCGGCAGATCGCCGAAGAGATCGAGGCGGTGGGCGGCGATCTCAACGCGGCGACCGGCGCGGAAAGCACCGCTTATTACGCGCGCGTGCTCAAGGCTGACGTGCCGCTCGCGCTCGACGTGCTGGCCGACATCCTGTCCGAGCCGGCCTTCGACAGCGTGGAATTGATGCGTGAGAAGAACGTCATCGTTCAGGAAATCGGTTCCGTCGCCGATACGCCGGACGATCTGATCTTCGAACATCTCAACGTCATGGCCTTCCCCGATCAGCCGCTCGGCCGCTCGATCCTCGGCACGGCAAAAACGGTGCGCTCATTCGACGGCGATAAGCTGCGCAGCTATCTCACGCGCAATTATCGCGCGCCGGATATCGTGGTGGCCGCCGCGGGCGCCGTCGATCATCAGGCGGTGCTGGCCGAAGTGGAGAAAAAGTTTTCGTCCTTCAACGGGCCGGCCAGCCCGGCGCCGGAGCCGGCGCGTTTCGGCGGCGGCACCCATGTCGAAAAGCGCGAGCTTGAACAGGTCCATATCGCGCTCGGCCTTGCCGGCGTGTCCATCACCGATCCCGAGCTCTACAGCCTCCAGGTTTTCACCAATGTGCTCGGCGGCGGCATGTCGTCCCGGCTGTTTCAGGAAGCGCGCGAGAAGCGCGGGCTGTGCTACTCGATCTATTCGTTCCACGTGCCTTATTCCGATGTCGGCATGTTCGGGCTTTACGCAGGAACCGATGCCGCCGACACGTCGGAACTGATGCGCGTGATCGTCGACGAGATCGAAAGCACGGCGGAGACGATCTCCGAGGCCGAAGTCGCCCGCGCCAAGGCGCAGATGAAGGCCGGCCTGCTAATGGCGCTGGAGAGCTCCGGCGCCCGCATCGAGCAATTGGCGCGGCAGATGATTACGCGCCGTCGGCCGATCCCGCTCGACGAATTGGTGGCGCGCGTCGAAGCCGTTACGGTGGCCAGCGCGCGTTCTGCCGGCCGCGGTCTCCTGCAGCGCCGCAAGCTCGCCACTGCGGTCCTCGGCCTCGGCTCCGGACTTGAAAGTGCGGCGGCGATTGCAGAAAGTCTGACGCGGCGCGCCGCCGCTTGACGAAGCGGCGCCGGCGCTTCGCAGGATCACGTATTCGTCGCAGCTTGGTCGCATATCAGTCCGATGGCGTTTTTCCGCACCATCAACTTCACCGAGCCGCTGCCGAGCATCGAGGGCGACGGCCTCATGCTGCGCACGCCGCAGATGACCGATTACGAGGAATGGTCGGCCTTGCGCGAAGCGAGCCGCGATTTCCTCGTGCCCTGGGAGCCGACCTGGCCGGACGACGATCTGACCCGCGGCGCGTTCCGGCGGCGGATCAAGCGCTATACCGAGGATCTGCGCAGCGACCAGGGCTACGCCTTCCTGATCGTTCGCTATTCCGACGGCGCGCTGGTCGGCGGATTGACGCTCGCCAATATCCGCCGCGGTGTCGCCCAGGCCTGCAGTCTCGGTTATTGGATGGGCCTGCCCTTCGTGCGCCACGGCTACATGACCGCCGCGGTCCGCGCCGTCATTCCCTTTGCCTTCGCCACCTTGCGGCTGCACCGGGTCGAGGCGGCCTGCATCCCGACCAATGCCGGGTCGATCAGGCTTTTGGAGAAGAACGGCTTCGTCCGCGAGGGTTATGCCTGGGAATACCTCTGTATCAACGGCGTCTGGCAGGACCACCTGCTGTTTGCCCGGCTGAAGGACGCCGCAGTCAAGTCCTGACGGTCTTAACCAAGCTTGCCGCTGGGCTAAAATACCGCCTTGGGATGGCCACGGTTAGCTTGGTATAAAATCCTGGGCATCGCATTAAAGCACGATCCTTGCCGCCCGTTTGTCGGGAAAGATCGTGTTCCAACAGTTGGCGATGAAGTGGGGATGCCGCGCGATTTTCGATTGAAAGAGTGGAGCGACCGCTGGCCGATCGCGGCTCTGCTCATGACTTTGCTGCTGGCTGCGGGCTGCGCCGGCAGCAGCAGTATTGGCGCGCCGGCAACCACCGGTTCGGTGCCAGCCGCCGGTCCGCAGAGCTCGGCCGCACCGCCGCCATCGGCTCCGGCGCCGTCCGGCTCGCCCTCGTTCAAGGACAAAGTCGCAAATTTCTTCTCCGGCGCTTCCGACAAGTCGCCGCAGTCGGTGGCCAATGCACAGCCGGATGTCGAATGTCCGTTCATCGATATCCGCCAGGGCGCTTCCACCCTGACGCTGCCACCACCGCCGCCTGACGGCAGCAACGAAGCGATGGGGCTCAAATATCAAGGCAGCTTCGTCCGCGCCGCCCGCGAATGCGCCGTCAACAACGGCCAGATGGTGATGAAAGTCGGCATTCAGGGCCGGATCATTGTCGGGCCGGCCGGCGGGCCCGGCCATGTCGACGTGCCGCTCCGCATGGCAGTCGTCGACGCGCCGTCTTCCGGCACCAAAGTGATCACCACAAAATTCATTCAGATTCCGGTCGATATCCCCAATGAGGACGGCGCGAACTTCAGCCATATCGAGGAGGGCTTGAGCTTCCCGCTGCCGACGCCGGCGTCGGAACTCGGCAATTACGTGGTTTATATCGGCTTCGATCAGTTGTCGGCGCAAAACGCCGCGAAACCTGCGCCGGCGTCCAAGAAGCCGAAGCCGAAACCGAATCCCAACGCGCCGACGGGCTAAATCATTTCCGCCATTCGCGCGTGCGGTCCGAAGGGTTTACCAGCCGCGCAGATCCGTAATCGCGCTCTTGAGCCCCCGCATATCGGCAATGACGGTGCGGGCGCCGCGGGCGAGGAGCTCAGTCGCAAGCCGGCCGGGCGTCTGGCTTGAGCCGACAAAGCCGACCGGCGTCATGCCCGCAGCCGCCGCAGCCGCAATACCGGACGGCGAGTCTTCAACCACGATGCATTGCGACGGATCGACCTCGCTGCGCGCGGCCGCGAGCAGAAATATATCGGGTGCAGGCTTTCCGCTATGGACGCGGCTCGCCGAGAACAGCCGTGTCTCGAAAAAGCGGATGAGGCCGGTGACCTCGAGGCTGAGCCGGATACGCTCCGGCGAGGACGACGACGCCACGGCCTTCGGCCCGCGGATCCAGGTCAGCGCGTGCGCGGCATGCGCAACGGCCCGCAACTCCGTGCGCAAGCGGCGCAGCGTCTCGGTCGCGACCTCGCCCGGGAATCGCGACGGCAGTTCTTGGTTGGTTGCAGCTTCGACGGCGGCTAGAATGTCGGACGGCCGCCGGCCCTGAAAGCGGCGCATCACCGTCTCGGCCGAAAGCGCGATGCCGATGCGCTTGAACGCGTCGGCAAGCACTGCAGCCGCGATGGGCTCACTGTCGACAAGCACGCCATTACAATCGAAGATGACCAATGGTCCCTCCGATCCGCGGCCGGGATCACCGGCCGCCGTTCAGCTTTTCGAGGAAAGCACGACGAGGAACATATCGCCGGTTGCGGCGATGCAAAGCGCGCGCGTGATCTCACCGATCATTATGCACAGAAATCAGATTCGACTGTGGATGACGCGACGTCTGGCGACGCAAAAGTCTTGGGCGCAAAAGCCTTGGGCGTGAAAGCCGTCGCCGCGAAATCAACAAGCGCCGTCAGTTGAATTTGCTTTTGACGTCTTCGATGCCGCGCGCCAGCAGATCTTCGGCGACCTTGCCTTTGGCGGACACAGACAGAATCCGCTCCGCGGCGGCAACCGCGGCGTCGGCCGCCGCCGATTTCACGTCGGCGAGCGCCTGTGCCTCGGCCTGGACGATTTTCTGCTCCGCCATCTTAGTGCGGCGCGCGACGAAATCCTCGATGCGGGCCTTGGCTTCGGTAGCGAGCCGCTCGGCTTCCACCTTGGCGCTGGCGATAATGGCCTCGGCTTCCTTCTCGGCTTCGCGGCCTTTGCGCTCGAAATCGGCCAGCAGCGCCTGCGCCTCTTCGCGCAGCCGGCGCGCGTCGTCGAGCTCGGACTTGATGCGGGCCCGGCGCGCGTCAAGGCTGTCGAAGACTTTGCGGTGCACGCCGAGATAAACGAGCAGCGCCAAAAAGCAGAAAAAGCCTAAAGCGACCCAATTCTCGGTTTCTGCCATGGCTGTTCTCAGCTTTTCCCGGCGTCGAGCGCGGCGGCGACTTCATGGTCGGCCGGCACTTTGCCGATCAGGCGCTCGACAATCGCCGCGGCGGTGTCGGACGCGATGCTGCGCACGTTGCCCATGGCAGCCGTGCGCGTCGCCGCGATCGACTGCTCCGCCGCCGTCAGCCGCTCGTGCAGCTTCGCTTCGAGCTGTTTGTGCGAGGCTTCGGCTGCGGCGGCCTGCTGGTCGCGGGTCGCGTTTGCGATCGATTGAGCGCGGCTGCGCGCGTCGGCGAGCGACTTCTCGTAAGTCGTCTGCGCGGCGTTCGATTGCTCCTTGAGGCGCTCGGCTGCCGCCAGATCGTCGCCAATCAGCTTGCTGCGCGCGGCCATGATCGCGCCGATCCGCGGTAGCGCGATTCTGGACATCAGCACGTAGAGCAGGACGAAGCTGATCGCCAGCCAGACGAGCTGCGACGGAAAGAACTCCGACTGGAACGGCGGAAATGCGCCGTGTCCAGCGGGGTGCTCGGTGTGAGCGGTCGGTTCGGCCATCAGCTTTGCCTAATTACACTCTGGGTGATTAGCGTGCCGTCGCCGCGCGGGCTTAGAGCCCGAACAGCAAAAGCAGCGCGATCAGCAGCGAGAAGATGCCGAGCGCTTCGGTAATGGCGAAGCCGAAGATCAGGTTGCCGAACTGACCTTGCGCCGCCGATGGATTGCGCAGCGCGGCGGCAAGGTAGTTACCGAAGATGATGCCCACGCCAACGCCGGCGCCGCCCATGCCGATGCAGGCAATGCCAGCCCCGATATATTTCGCGGCGATCGGATCCATAACAAAACTCCTTCTTGAGGTTGTAGCGAGGTGTTCGGTTTAAGTTTCGGCCTTAATGGCCCGGGTGAATCGCATCGTTGAGATAGATGCAAGTAAGAATGGCGAAGACATAGGCTTGCAGGAACGCCACCAGGAATTCCAGCGCGGTGAGCATCACCACCATGATGAACGGCAGCGCCGCGCCGAACCAGCCCAGCACGCCGGCGCCGGCCAGCATAATGATGAAGCCGGCAAAGACCTGAAGCGTGATGTGGCCGGCGAGCATGTTGGCGAACAGGCGCACTGAGTGCGACACCGGCCGCGACAGGAACGACAGGATTTCGATGACCACGATCGCCGGCAGGATCAGCTTCGGCACGCCCTTCGGCACGAACAGGTTCAGAAAGTGCAAGCCGTTGCGATAAAAGCCGTAGCCGACGACGATGAAGAAGACGAGCAGCGCCAGCGTCGCGGTCACGATCAACTGGCTCGTCACCGTGAAGGAATAGGGAATGAGCCCGATCAGGTTGGCGAACAGCACGAACATGAACAGCGTGAACACGAAGGGAAAGAACTTCATGCCTTCGGTGCCGGCCGAAGACTTCACGGTATTGGCGACGAATTCGTAGGACAGTTCCGCGATCGATTGCAGCCGCCCCGGGATCACCGCGCGTGGCGCCGTGGCGCCGATCAGCAGCAGCGACACCGCGCCGACAATGATGAACATGTACAGCGCGGAATTGGTGAACGAGATGTCGCGACCGCCCAGGTTGACCATGGGCATCAAGTTCTCGATCTGAAACTGATGAATAGGATCGACCTGCATGGTCCTGTGTGCCGCCCTGTTGCCGCTGAGCTTTCGGCCTAAACCGATCGCTTGCCGTTTCGGCGCCGCCGCGCCTTGCGCTTATTGTTTCCGGTTGCCCGGGTCGTCGAGTGAATTGCCCGCGACAACTCCCGCGGAGCGCATAACATTGAGCACACCCGCCGCAAAGCCGAGCAGAAGGAGAACCGTCAGCCCCCACGGCGAAGTGCCAAACCAGCGATCGGTGAGCCAGCCGAGGCCGGCGCCGACCACAACACCTGCAACGAGTTCGCTGGAGAGCCGAAAGCCCTTGGCGTAGCCGGATGCAGTTGCCGCCCGCTCCGCTTCAGAACCTTCAGAAGGTCGGCCCGACTTGCGTATTTGGCCGAGACCTTCGTTGAGCCGCTGCAGCCTCGCGGAGAGAGCCTCGTCAGTGTGTTGCTTGTCCCGGTCGCCGTTTTCGCCCGCGTCGCTCATGGTCCCGACTCTCGGTCCTGCGACATTCGCGGCTTGCAGCACCGGCGCCACGCGCGCACCTTGAAGCCGCGCGGACCATACTTATTGGGTCTAGCCAAGTCAAGAACAGCGGACTCAAGTCAATCATTTGAAATATAAGGAAAATTTGGCTGTACACAGGACTTTTTGCAGCGCCATTTTGCGGTCCCTGACGTCCGCTATCACGTCGCACGAGACGTTCTAAGATCGGACTTGATGCGGACAGCGTGGGAGGTCGTGATGATGATGTTGAAAAGTGCCGTGATCGCGGTTGCGGCCCTCGGTGCGGCGGTGGCTTTGACGGCGCCGGCAACCGCCGGCGATGCGGCGCCCGACAGCGCCAATGGCCGCTATATGTTCAACAACACCGCCGACGGCGTGGTGCGGCTCGATACCCAGAGCGGTCAGGTCTCACTCTGCAGCCAGAAAGGCGTCAGCTGGGTCTGCGAGGCGGCGCCCGAAGATCGCGCGGTTCTGGAAAACGAGATCGCGCGGCTGCGCACCGAGAACGCCGCGCTGAAGAAGGAGATCCTCGCGCGCGGCCTGCCATTGCCGCCCGGTGCGATGCCCGAGCCGTCCACGGCGCAAAGCAGCAGCACGTCGCAAAACAGCATCACCGTGCCGCTGCCGAGCGACGCCGATATCGACCGCATGACGGCTTTTGCCAATCGGGTCTGGAACAGCTTCAAGGACATGGTCGGGCGCGCGCAGCAGCAGATTTTCAATAAGAGCTGAAAGCATGATCCGGAAAAGTGGATACCGGTTTTCGGATAAGATCATGCGTAAACAGAGCATGACCACGGAAAGCATGCCCTTGGACATGCGCAAATAGAGACCTATACGCTTTGAGCAAATTGTCCGCCGTCACAACCACGCGCGTCGAGACCATCGCGACGGCGGTGCTGACTATCGAGACGTCCGGCGAAGGTTTCTTTGATATCAGCCGGGATGCGGCTTCCTTTCTCAAAGACATCAAGGCGCGCGACGGCGCGCTGCTGCTTTATCTCAGGCACACGTCGGCATCGCTGGTGATTCAGGAAAACGCCGATGCCGATGTGCGCACCGATCTGGTCACCGCGCTCAACCGGCTGGCGCCGGCGCAGGCCGGTTATGTCCATGAAGTGGAAGGACCGGATGACATGCCGGCGCATATCAAATCCATGATCAATGGCGTGTCGCTGCAGATCCCGGTCGGCGGCGGCCAATTGGCGCTCGGCACTTGGCAGGGCATTTATGTCGCCGAGCATCGCGCCCATCCGCATCGGCGCGAGGTGGTGTTACAGTTCCTCGGCGGCTGCAGCTAAGTAATTACAAATAATAGATTTTCTCCGTTCATGCGCGCTGCACATTGCTGCAATGATGGCGCCGCCCGTGGTGCAGCGCCGCATCCCCCATAAATGCAGTGGAACGCTGCCCCCAAGGTCCGGCGTTCGGTGTCGCCGCCTCTCATACGGACCGAAAGACAAGCGGACCTCAAGACAAGGATCACAAAACGTGGATCGTTTCGTCGGAATGGCTGTATTCGCCAAGGTCGTCGATTCCGCGAGCTTCGCCGCAGCGGCGCGGCATTTCGGCATGTCGCCGGCCATGGTTAGCAAGCACGTGCAGACCCTCGAAGATCGGCTTGGCGTGCGGCTGCTCAATCGCACCACACGTCGCGTGAGCGCGACCGAAGCAGGACAGGATTATTACGAGCGCGCCGTGCGCATCCTCGCCGAGATGGAAGACGCCGAGGCGGCAGCCGGCGACATGCAAACCTCGCCGCGCGGCCAGTTGCGCGTCACGGCGCCGGTCTCGTTCGGCTCGCACATGCTCGCGCCTGCGGTTGCGGATTATCTCGTCAAATATCCGGATGTGTCGATCGATCTCAGCCTCGACGATCCTTATGTCGATCTGGTCGAGAAGCGTTTTGATCTCGGCATCCGCTTCGGCCACCTCGCCAATTCGAGCCTGATCGCGCGCAAGCTTTATGCGCTTGAAACTTATCTTTGTGCCGCGCCGGCCTATCTGGAAAAATTTGGCGCGCCGCACCAGCCGGCCGATCTCGCCGAACACCGATGTCTCGTCTACACCCACGCCGCGCCGCAGAACGTCTGGAGCTTTATCGATCGCCACGGCAAAGAAGAGACGGTGCACATTTCCGGACGCTTCCAGGCCAATAGCGGCGACGTGCTATTGCCGCCGGCGCTGCGCGGTTGCGGACTGATCCTGGCACCGGATTATCTTGTTGCCGAGCATCTCAAAGCCGGTCGCCTGGTTCGCATCATGCCGGACTATCGGACGCAGGAGACGCCGGTTTATGCCGTCTATCCGGGCCGCAATCTCTCCGCCAAGACCAGGACATTCGTCGACTTTCTTGCGGCGCGGTTCGGCCGCGCGCAGGACAGCGAGCGCAGCAGCATCGACGGCAATGGCGCTACTCACGTGGTGCCGGAGGTGACGCCGAAGGTGGCGCCCGGTCTGGCGAGGCTCAAGGCTTCACCGCAAAAGGAAACGCTGGCAAGCTAGCACTCCGATGTCACAGCCTCTCTTCGCAGAGGTTCTGGTTGCAGCCTATGCTGCGGCTGCCTCTTCGTGCGTGTGCTGCAGGCCGCGCAAGGCAGATCCCGTTCTTCATCAAGTCACGCAAAGTTGAGCAGTGCCGGCGTCGCCGCTTCCCGGCGACAGGCCGGAAAAATTAGTGCACATTGTCGCGCAGCGTGAGACCAGCCAAGGCACGGTTCAATAAGGCACGGATTGAATATGAGAACGGTGATCGGTGCGCTTTTTGTTGCGTTGATTGTCTTGAGCGGCCACGATACGGCCGCGGCACAGGGCGCGGGCCCGCCTCCGGCGGTATCGGTGACCCCGGTGGCGAGCCGGCAGGTGACCGAAACCGGCGATTTCGTCGGCCGCGTCGTAGCCATCGACAAAGTCGATATCGTCGCGCGCGTGACCGGTTTCATCGGGCAGCGCAACTTCACCGAAGGCCAGATGGTCAAGACCGGCGATCTGCTGTTTCGCATCGAGCCGGACATATATAAGGCGACGGTCGACCAGCAGGCGGCCAATGTCGCCAAAGCGAAGGCGACCGAGGTCAATGCCGATCTGCAATTGAAGCGCTCCCAGGAATTGGTGAAAAGCCAGAACGTGCCGCAATCGACGGTCGATCAGAACTTGGCCACCGAACAGTCGGCGCAGGCTGACATATTGCAGGCGCAAGCGCTGCTCGAACAAGCCAAGATCAATCTCAGCTACACCGAAATCTATGCGCCGATCGACGGCCGCATCGGTATTGCCAACTACACGGTCGGCAATCTGGTCAGTCCTTCGACCGGGATACTCGCGACCATCGTCAGCCAGGATCCGATCTACGTCGTCTTCCAGGCGAGCGAAGCCGATGTCGTCGAATATCGGCGCCGGGTCGCAGCGTCCGCTGACAAGGACCCGCATGTGACCGTTCACATCAGGCTGCCCGACGGCAGCATTTATTCGCATCCCGGCGTGACGAATTTTCTCGACGTTCAGGTTCAGGCCGATACCGACACGATTACCGCACGCGCGCAATTGCCGAATCCGGATGGCGAGCTCATCCCCGGCGGCGTCGTCGGCGTCATCGTCGAGCGCGGCAAGCCGCGTTACGCGTTGCTGGTGCCGCAGGCTGCCGTGCTGCTCGATCAGGCCGGCCATTACGTGCTGGTCGTCGACGATGCCAAGAAAGTGGAGCAACGGCGCATTACCACCGGCCCCGACCACGGCAAGGATATCGAAGTCGCCGAGGGGCTGAAGGAGGGTGAGCTCGTCATCACCGACGGCATTCAGAAAGTGCACCCCGGCCAGGTCGTGGCGGCGAACGTCGTGCCGCAGAATTAAGCCGAAAACTCAAGCGAACATTCAGCGCAATGTTTTCCAACATTTTCATCGACCGGCCGCGCTTCGCCATCGTCATTGCCATCGTCATTACGTTGGCGGGCCTCATCGCCATCTCGACGATTCCGATCGCGCAATTCCCCGACATTGTGCCGCCGCAGGTCACGCTGACGGCAAATTATCCCGGCGCCGATTCCGAAACGGTCGAGACCACCGTGGCGCAGCCGATCGAGGAGCAGATCAACGGTGTCGATAATGCGCTCTATTATCAATCGGCGAGCGGCTCCGACGGCAGCTACACGCTTAACGTCACTTTCGCGCTCGGCACTGATCCCGACATCAATACCGTCAATGTGCAGAACCGCGCCAGTCTGGCTATCCCGCAATTGCCAGACGAGGTGCAGCGCTCGGGCCTGAGCGTACGCAAGAAATCGGCGGCACTGCTGCAGGTCATCAATCTCTATTCGCCGAAGAACACCTATGACGCGGTCTATCTCAGCAATTACGCGGTCATCAATGTTATTGATCCGCTGTCGCGCATCAAGGGCGTCGGCCAGGTCGTCCTGTTTGGCCCGCTGAATTATTCGCTGCGCATCTGGCTCGATCCGCAACGGCTGACCGAGCTCGATCTGACGCCCAACGACGTTATTACCGCGGTGCAGAGCCAGAATGTCCAGGCCGCGCTCGGCCGCATCGGCGCGGCGCCAGCGTCGCCCGACCAGCAGTTCCAGATCAATATCAAGACCACCGGCCGCCTGACCCGGCCCGAAGAATTCGCCAATATCATTCTGCGCTCCAATCCCGATGGCTCGCTGGTGCGGATCAGCGATGTCGCCCGCGTCGAGATGGGCGCGCAATCGGAGGATCGCTACAGCCGCTTCAACGGCGCGCCGGCGGCAGCGCTCGGTATCTACCAGTCGCCGGGCTCGAACGCCGTCGACGTCGCCAAGCAGGTGCGCGACACCATGACGACGCTGTCGGCGCGCTTTCCTTCCGATCTCGCCTATACAGTTTTCTTCGACACCACTGTGTTCGTGAACGCGACCATCGTCGAAGTCGTTAAGACGCTGGTGATCGCCATCATCCTCGTTGCCATCGTGGTGTTCCTGTTCCTCGGCAAATTGCGCACTACTCTCATTCCGCTTGTCGCCGTGCCGGTCTCGATCATCGGGACCTTTGCCGTGATGTATTTGATCGGCTATTCGGCCAATACCGTCTCGCTGCTTGCGCTCGTGCTTGCCATCGGCATCGTGGTCGATGACGCCATTGTTGTCGTTGAGAATATCGAGCGGGTCATCGAGGAGGAGCCGGATCTATCCATCCCCGACGCCTGCAAGAAAGCGATGTCGGAAATCACCGGGCCGATCCTCGCCATCACGCTGGTGCTGCTGTCGGTGTTCGTACCGGTCGCCTTCACGCCGGGCATCAGCGGGCAATTGTTCCGGCAATTCGCCGTTGCGGTCTCGATCTCGATGCTGATCTCGGCGCTCAATGCGCTGACCTTAAGTCCGGCTTTGTGCTCGGTTCTGCTCAAGCGCGGCCAGAGCACCAGCGGCGTGATGCGCTATGTGCTCGGCGGCATCGACAAGGCCCGCGACGGCTATGTGGCGATCGTGCGCCGGCTGGCGCGGGTTTCGATCGTTGGCATCGTTGTCGTCGTCGGCGTGCTCGCGGTGGCGGTTTTTATTTTCAACCGGACACCGCAAAGCTTCCTGCCCGATGAAGATCAAGGCGCGATTTTCGCCGCCTTGCGGCTGCCCGAGGGCGCTTCGGTCCAGCGCACGGAAGGCGTGGTCAAGCAGGTCGAAGATATTGTCAGGCCGATCCCTGGCGTTGAAGGCGTGCTGTCGGTCGTTGGACTCAATTTCATCGACTACGTCGCCGCCTCCAACCAGGCCTTCTTTGTCATTCGGCTCAAGCCCTACGAGCAGCGCACCGACCCGGCGCAGAGCGCCGGCGCCATCATCGCCAAGCTGCGCCCGCAAATGAACGCGATCCAGGGCGCCATCGCCTTTCCCTTCAACCTGCCGCCGATCCTGGGCCTCGGCAGTACCGGTGGTTTCCAATACGTGCTGGAAGCGCTGCAAGGCCAGTCGCCGACCGACGTTGCCGCAGTGATGAACGGACTGATAGTCGCCGCCAATCAGCAGCCTCAGCTCGCCGGCGTGTTCTCGACCTATGCCGCCAACACGCCGCAGATCTACCTCGATATCGATCGCGACAAGGCGCAAGTGCTTGGCGTCAAGATCAGCGACATCTTCAACGCGCTGCAGTCGACGCTCGGCAGTTTCTACGTCAACGACTTCAACGTGTTCGGCCGCACCTGGCAGGTCAATATCCAGGCTGATACGCAGTTTCGCGATCAGATCAGCGACATCGACCAGATTTATGTGCGTAATGCCAAGGGCAACATGGTGCCGATGCGGGCGCTGGCCGTCGCCAAGCTGGTCCAGGGGCCGCAGACGGTGGTGCGCTACAACGGCTATCGCGCCGCCGTCATCAACGGTGCGCCGAAGCCGCCGGCGAGTTCCGGCGAAGCGCTCGCGGCCATGGAGCGCATTTCGGCAGCGACGCTGCCGCCGGGCTTCAGCTACGAATGGACCGCAACAGCGCTGCAGGAAAAGACCGCGAGCGGTCACACCGCGAGCATTCTCGGCTTCGCCGTGCTGTTCGCCTATCTGTTTCTGGTGGCGCTCTATGAGAGCTGGAACATTCCCATTCCGGCGCTGCTGTCGGTCAGCGTCGGCGTCCTCGGCGCCGTGGCCGCGGTCGCGATCGCCGGATTGAGCTTCGACGTTTACGCGCAGATCGGCCTGGTCGTGCTAATCGCACTTGCCGCCAAGAACGGTATTCTGATTGTCGCCTTCGCCGTCGATCAGCGCGCGCTCGGTAAGGATGTCACCACGGCCGCGATCGAGGCGGCGGGGTTGCGCTTCCGCCCAGTGATGATGACAAGCTTC
Organism: Xanthobacteraceae bacterium; assembly: GCA_035483735.1. GTDB lineage: Bacteria > Pseudomonadota > Alphaproteobacteria > Rhizobiales > Xanthobacteraceae > BOG-931. Next base: position 15,544 of record DATHPQ010000194.1, read on the forward strand.
GCGTTCATCTTCGGGCTGGTGCCGCTGGTCATTGCGACTGGCGCCGGCGCGCTGACCCGTCACGCCGTCGGCACGCCGGTCTTCGGCGGCATGATCGCGGCCTCCGCTTTTGGCATTTTCCTCATTCCGCTTCTCTTCATCACCGCGGAACGCCTGCGCAACTGGAATAAAGACACCAAATCCTAGCGGCAATCGCGTAAAGAAAAACGGCCGGACCAAAATGATCCGGCCGCGCATTCAATCAATATGGCTTGCTATGACTTGAATGCTCTTGGCGCTATTTTTCTTGGCGCTGTCGCGTTTAGTTCGGCCAGCAGCGCTTGCCTTCCGGGCCGAGATGGTAGCCGACGGGGCAGGCCCGGTTCACGGCGAACGGATGGCAGTGGCCGCCCGGGCCACGCCAGAATCCGGGGCCGCAGCCTTCGGCGGCGCTGGCGGCGGTGACGGCACTGGCAAGAGCAAATAACACAGTTGCGCTCAACATGACTGTTCTGATCATAGGGACTTCCTTCCCGGTGGTTGTCGCCCCCGGTGGTTATCGCCGCCCCCTATTTGCACTGGGGTGCAAGTCCATTAAAGCAACCGCGGCAATGAATGGCGCCTGAACGGCGGCGCGGTGGACCGATACCGCCGGTTAGCGGTAACATGGTCGGTAAGCTCGCGTGACGAATTGGGGCGTGTCTTTGAGCGACGCTGAATTTCATCATCTCCTGATTGCCGACGATCATCCGCTGTTCCGCGGCGCGCTGCGCGAAGCGGTGAACGGGCTGTTCGATCGCGCCCAAATCGCGGAAGCCGGCACCTTCGAAGAGGTCACCGAACTGCTCGAGCGCGGCGGCGATATCGATCTGATATTGCTCGATCTGCGCATGCCGGGCGTGCGCGGCTTTTCCGGATTGATGTATCTGCGCGCGCAATATCCAAGCCTGCCCATCGTCGTGGTTTCGGCCAATGACGATCCGGCGGTGATCCGCCGCTGCATGGAATTCGGCGCCTCGGGCTTCATTCCAAAGACACTCGGCGTCGAGGCCTTGCGCCAGGCCGTTGCACAGGTGCTGCGCGGCGAAGTCTGGACGCCGCCGGACGTCGATCTGCAGCGTGACACCGATGCCGAAAGCGCCGCGGTGATCGCACGGCTCGCCACGCTGACGCCGCAACAGGTACGGGTGCTGATGATGCTCTCCGGTGGCCTCCTCAACAAACAAATCGCCTATGAACTCAGCGTGTCGGAGGCGACCGTGAAGGCGCATGTCTCCGCCATCCTGCAAAAGCTCGGCGTCGAAAGCCGCACGCAAGCCGTCATCGCCGCCGGTAAGATCGAAGCCGGTCAATGGCCGCAGGTGCCGCTAGGGAAGCCTGAATAGTAGAGCTAGTCGGCGAAGCCGCCGGGACCGCCATCCCACCCCATCTGTTCAACTCGAAGAGTTCCTTTGTTGGGCCTGATACTGTCAACGAAGTTAGTCGGATTGTCGCTCTCGCATTCGAAGAGGTCGAAAACAAACCCCGTTTGGTGCGCTGGCATCTTACCAACGTTCGAAACTTTCACAGAGATCGATAAGTCGGCTCCGGGTTTCCGAAACAGGAGATCATTTTCGATTCGTAGCTCTCCCACCGCTACCCATGCCCGCTGATCCGCGATCATCGTCGCGCGGCTAATTTCGTTGGCGGCATGCGCCGCCGAAATTGACGCTTTCATATCGCGCGATTGTTCAGCCGCCGCATAAAATAGACGCGCTGTGAACGCGGCAAGAACGCCATTAAATAAAACTAGAAGCCAGTCGGTGATGTGACTAAGAAGGCTTTCGTACCACATTTTACTCCGCCGCCACCCGCTGCACCCGCCATTGCGTGATCAGCGCCCGCAGCGAAGCGGGCTTCAGCGGCTTGTTGAGCACATGCACGCCCTCGGCGCGCGCTTCTTCGCGCACATGGCGCGAGCGGTCGGCGGTGATCAGGATCGCCGGCAAAGGAAGGCCATCCTGACGGCCAAGGCGGCGGCGCAGTTCGATGATGGCGGCGATACCGCTGACACCGGCGAACTGGCCGCCGTCGAGATGATAGTCGACCAGGAGCCCGTCCGGCTCGAGCCCGCTGGCGCTGATAACCGCCAAAGCTTCAGTGAGGTCGGCGGCCGTCAGCGTGCGGCAATTCCAGCCGTTCAGCAGCATCTCCATGCCGTCGAGAATGGCGCGCTCGTTGTCGATGCAGAGCACCACGATGCCGTCGAGCCGGCCGATGTCGGGCCGCGGCACGGCGCGTAGCTTCGGTGCCGTGGCGCCGCCGGCTGCGCGCGGCACTGCGATGGCAAAGCGCGAGCCGCGTCCAGGGCCTTGGCCGGCATTCGAGCGCAGCGTGACTTCGCAATCGAGCACACGTGCAATGCGCTCGACGATCGACAGGCCGAGGCCGACGCCGCGGGCGACGCGCGCGCCCTGGTCGAGCCGGTGAAATTCCTTGAACACCGCGCGGCGCTTGGCCTGCGGAATGCCGATGCCGGTGTCATAGACCTCGATGCGCAGCTTGTCGCCGCGGCGGCGGCAGCCGACCAGGACGCGGCCCTCGGGGGTGTATTTGATCGCGTTCGAGATCAGGTTTTGTAAGAGCCGCCGCAGCAGGCGACGGTCCGAACGCACGGTGAGGCTGCAAGGCATGAATTCGAGCTTCAGGCCTTTGCCGCGGGCAATGGGCGCGAACTCGACTTCGAGCCGGTGCAGCAGATCGTCGATGCGGAAATTGGCGATTTCTGGTTTCATCGCCCCGGTATCGAGCCGGGATATTTCAAGGAGCGCAGTAAAAATCTCCTCGACCGCTTCGAGCGACGCGTCGATATTCTGTACCAGATCGGAGTCTTCTCCGGCGCGCTGCCGCTCGATCAGGCTCGTCACATAAAGCCGCGCCGCGTTGAGCGGCTGCAAAATGTCGTGGCTTGCCGCCGCAACGAAGCGCGTCTTCGATACATTGGCCTCGTCGGCCTCGGCTTTGGCGCGTTCGAGCTCGGCATTGAGCAGGGTCAATTCGCCGGTGCGCTCGCGCACGCGGCGCTCCAGCGAGGCATTGGCGCGCTCCAGCGCCTCGGCGGCTTTCACGCTCGGGGTAATGTCGGTGAAGGTGGTCACGAGGCCACTATGCGGCATGCGGTTGGTTCGCACTTCGATGACGAGACCGCGCTCGGCGAAGCGCTCGAGGAACGGCTCGTCCTCGGACGCGTAATTGGCGATGCGCTCGGCGATGAATTCCTCGGTGTCCTTGCCATTGCGCTCGGCGCGCTGGGCGATGTGGCGCAGGATTTCGGCAAGCGCGATACCGACACGGGTCAAACCGTGCGGCAGATCGAAAATCTCGCCGAACTGCCGGTTCCAGCAGACCAGAGTCAGTTCCTTGTCGAACACCGCGATGCCCTGGCGCACGTGATCGAGCGCGGTCTGCAAAATCTCACGGTTGTAGTGGATCGCCGCATTGGCGTCGTCGAGCAGTTTCAGCGCGGCTTTGGTCGAGACGGTGCGCTTGCGCAGAAGCAGCGACAGCACGAGCCGCGACGACGCCGCACCGATCGCCGATGCCAGGAGATATTCGGCATATTGCAGCAGTTGAAAATCGGCTTCGGCCTGAAGTTCGAGGTCGATGCGGCGGGTGAAGGCAAAGCTTGCGAAGGATTCCCGGGTGCGCTCTTCGCCGAGATAGCGCGCGACGGTGGTGATCAATTCCTCGACGGTGACCGAGGCGCGGCGCAACCGAAAGGTCGGCGCCATCGGCGCCAGCGACGACGGCACGAACAGGTCCGCCTGCACATGCTCGATGGCGGTCGGACGGCGAACGAACGAGCAACAAACATAGAGGGCCACATTGAAGCCGAGACTCATCAGCACGCCATGCACCAAGGGCGGCAGGTCGACGCCGAACAGCGCCTGCGGCCGCAGCAAAGCGAGCCCCCAGGGCCCGTCGACCAGGATGCCATGGCTGACGATGCCGGCTTCGGAAATGCTCGGCAGCAGCAGCGTATAGGCCCAGACCAGAATGCCGGCGCTCATGCCGGCAATGGCGCCGAGCGCGGTGCCGCGCCGCCAGATCAGCCCGCCTAACATTGCCGGCGCGAATTGCGCCACCGCGGCGAAGGACAATAGCCCGATCGCCGCAAGCTGGGCCTCGCCGGCCGAGCGGTAATAGATGTAGGCGAGCAAGAGAATGACGAAGATGGCGATGCGGCGCGTGGTGAGAAGCTGCGCACCGGCGTCGCCGGCCTGTTGAGATTTGCCGGTGTTGAGCGCGATGCGGCGCTTGAGCCCGAACGGAATGACGAGATCGTTCGACACCATGATGGCGAGCGCGACGGTTTCCACGATCACCATCGCGGTCGCCGCCGAGAGGCCGCCGATGAATGCAATCAGCGTGATCAGTTCGGAATGCGCCGCAAGCGGCAGCGCCACGACGAACATGTCGCTGTCGACGCGGCCGGCCGGGAACGTCAGCAGGCCCGCCATTGCGATCGGCAGCACGAAGAGATTGATCAGCACCAGATAGAGCGGGAACATCCAGGCGGCGCGGCGGATTTCGGCCTCGCCGTGGTTCTCGACCACCGAGACGTGGAATTGCCGCGGCAACAGAACAATGGCGAAGAACGACAGCGCCGTCATGGCGGCGAACGGCGCGAATTGCGGCGCGCTGGTCAGCATGGTCGCGACGTGGGGCTGCTGCATCGCGCGCGCGAACAGATCGAACGGACCCTGGAACATCACGAAGGTGACAAAAATGCCCACCGCAATGAATGCCATCAGCTTGACGATCGATTCGGTCGCGATCGCCAGCATCAGCCCGTCCTGATGTTCGGTGGCGTCGGTATGCCGGGTGCCGAACAGAACCGCGAAGGTCGCCATGGCGAGCGCAACAAACAGCGTCACGTCGCCGAGCAGCGGCGTGCCGCCCGGGGCGGCGGCAAGAATGGTCGAGACCGACGCCGACACGGCTTTGAGCTGCAGCGCGATGTAGGGGATCATGCCGATAATGGCGATCAGCGCCACCGTCGCCGCCACCGCCGGGCTCTTGCCGTAGCGCGCGGCGACGAAGTCGGCGATCGAGGTGATGTTCTGTCCCTTGGCCAGCCGCACGATGCGGATGATCAGCGGATAGCCGAGCCCGATGATCAAGAGCGGGCCGATATAGATGGTGAGAAAGTCGAAGCCGGTGCGCGACGCGATGCCGACCGAACCGAAAAACGTCCACGACGTGCAATAGACGGCGAGCGACAGCGGATAGATCAGGAGACGGGACGAGGTGCCGCGGGTCAGGCCGCGCTTGCGGTCGCCATAACTCGCGACCAGAAACAACAGGCCGATATAGGCCAGCGCAATGGCGACGACGATCCACCCTTGCAGCATGGCCCGATCTTAAAGCCTCCCGCCCGATGAACTGCGGACCGTATTGCCGGCCCGATTTTCTGCGCTTTTGCGCCCAATTTCAGGTTAGGTCACCACAGTTTGGCGGACCTGTCCAATGGCGGGGCCAGAGCCCATAAAGTCTCAGTAAATAAGCCGGCGGCGCGTTGACGGCCTTTGCCGCAACGGGCATTCAGGGCGCGTCAATGCGACCCATCCTGCTTTCGCAACAGCGCGTTCTGACCGAGACAGCCGAGACGCTGGCGATCGCGACCGGCGGCGCCGCGATCTTCGTGCTGCTCAATCTGCCGGCGGCGCTGATTTCCGGCTCGGTGGTCTTTGTCGCGACAGCAGCGCTGGCCGGGCGGCCGATGCGGGTACCGCTGCCGCTGGCGCGCATCGGTTACGTGATCGTCGGCATTCTTCTCGGCACCGTGGTGACGCCGGAAACATTGCACGGCATTACCGCCTGGCCCGGCAGCATTCTGCTCCTGATGCTGTGTTCTATCGTCATGATGGCCGCCACCATGGCCTATCTGCGCGTCGTCCATAACTGGGATCTGTTCTCGGCTTTGTTGGGGGCGAGCCCGGGCGCCATGGCGCAGGTGATCTCGCTGTCGACCGAGCTTGGCGGCGACTTGCGCGCCATCGCCATCGTGCAGACCTTCCGTGTCCTGTTGCTCGTCCTCGGGCTGCCCAACGGATTGGCGCTGTTCGGGCTCGTCGTGCCGGCGATGCCGGCGCCGCGCGGCGAGGCGGATCTGGCGGTGCTCGGCCAGATGATCTTGCTGGTCGCGGTCGCGGTTGTTTTCGCCCTGGCTTTCGTGCGGCTGCGATTCCCCGGCGGGCTGATGTTCGGCGCCATGGCCGGATCGGGCCTGCTGCACGGCACCGAGCTTGTTCAGGCGGCTTTGCCGTGGTGGATCGGCTATTCTTCCATCATCACGCTTGGCGCGCTGGTCGGCTCGCGTTTCGCCAATACGTCACTGCGCATGCTGGTCGGCTATCTCGGCGCGGCGCTCGGCTCGTTCGCGGTGGCGATGACGGTCGCGACAATTTTCATTCTGATCGTCGCGCATTTCTTTCCGTTCTCGATCGCCAATATCGTTATCGCGTTCTCGCCGGGTGCGCAGGACACGATGATGGTGCTGGCGCTCGCGCTGCATCTCGACCCGGTTTATGTCGGGGCGCATCACCTGGCGCGCTTCCTGGTGGTGACGATTACGGTCGGCGTCGCCGCGCGGCGGCTGGCGGAGAAGCATCCGCCGCCGCAAAGATAAAAAGATAAATTGAAGACCGGCCTTATTCCGCCGCGAGCGGCCGCTCTTTGAGCGGCAGGCGGAGCCGCTGCCACACATCGACCAGAGCTTCGGCCAGCGCGTCGATCAAGCGGTCATCATGATAAGGACTCGGCGTGATGCGCAGCCGCTCGGTTCCTTTGGGGACTGTCGGGTAATTGATCGGCTGAATATAGACGCCGTGGTCGATGAGCAGAAGATCGCTCGCCTGCTTGCACAGTTCGGGGTCGCCGACAAAGACCGGCACGATATGGGTGCCGCTCATCATCACCGGCAGCGCCGCGGCAGACAGCACCGCCTTGGTGCGCGCGGCGCGATCCTGATGCCGTTCGCGCTCGAAGCTCGAGGACTTCAAGTGGCGGATGGCAGCGGTCGCCGCGGCGCAAACCGGCGGCGGCAGCGCCGTGGTGAAAATGAATCCCGGCGCATAGGAGCGCACCGCATCGATCAGCGCGGTGGAGCCCGCGATATAGCCGCCGAGACAGCCGAACGCCTTGGCGAGCGTGCCCTCGACCACGTCGATACGGTGAGCCGCGCCGTCGCGTTCGCTGATGCCGCCGCCGCGCGGGCCATACATGCCCACCGCGTGCACTTCATCGATGTAGGTCATCGCGCCATAGCGCTCGGCGAGATCGCAGATGCGCTCGACCGGCGCGACATCGCCGTCCATGGAATAGAGACTCTCGAATACGATCAGCTTCGGCCGCGCCGGATCGGCCGCTGCCAGCAATTGCTCGAGATGCGCCATGTCGTTGTGGCGGAAGATCTGCTTCTCGCAAGACGCCTGGCGCACGCCTTCGATCATCGAATTGTGGTTCCAGGCGTCCGACAGGATCAGGCAATTCGGCATCAATTTCGCGAGCGTCGAAATGCCGGTCTCGTTGGACACATAGCCAGAGGTGAAAACCAGCGCAGCTTCCTTGCGGTGCAGATCGGCAAGCTCGCGTTCGAGCTCGACCAGCGGATGATTATTGCCGGCGATGTTGCGGGTGCCGCCGGCGCCGGTGCCCATGCGCGACGCCGTCTCGATCATGGCACCGATCACTTTGGGATGCTGCCCCATGCCGAGATAGTCGTTCGAGCACCAGATCACGACGTCTTTCGGACCGGCCGGCGAATGCCATACCGCGTGTGGAAAGCGTCCGGCGATGCGTTCGAGATCGGCGAACACCCGGTAACGCCGCTCGCCGTGCAGGCGCTCAAGCGCATCGGAGAAAAAACCTCTGTAATCCATGGTCTTAGGTCTTTTGCGAACTTGGCCCTTGGCGGAACTTGGTGTTTTTGCCCAGCGAACTCAGTAAGGAAAGCCTTTTTAGAGCCGTTCCAGTGAGGTTGTCGAGATGGCTGTGGGGGGAAAATCGCCGCGCTGATATGCGCTGGATCAAATCCTCAGGACGATCCTGATCGGGGAAACGCCGTAGGATTTTGTGACTAGCCGGCAGCCACGCGCGCAGGGCGCGAGGTGCCAAGCCATGGGCTCCACGGCTCGGGCGGCACCAGCCCCTCGGTCACCGAAACCGGCAGGATGCGGCCATCGTCGCTGATACGGCCGATCATGACCGGCTTGAACAGATGATTGGTCTTTGCGTCCATCAGCACCGAGAAGCCGCTCGGCGCAGTGAAGCGTCTGCCGCCGAGTGCGGCGCGCACTTTGTCGACGTCGGTGGTGCCCGCGGCTTCGACGGCGGCGACCCAGAGGTGAAATCCGATCCAGGTCGCTTCCATCGGATCGTTGGTCGCGGCATCGGGCCTGCCGGCGAAGCGCCGCCATTCGGCGATGAAGGCGCGGTTCTCCGGCGTATCGAAGGCGTGCAGATAATTCCACGCCACGAAATGTCCGGCGACGTTGGAGGGCATCAAAGCCGGCAGCTCGGCTTCGGTGATCGACAGCGACATGACCGGAATTTCGGCGGCCGTCACGTCCTGGTTCGCCAACTCGCGAAAGAAATGCACATTGGCGTCGCCGCTTACGGTGGCGATAACCGCGATCTTGCTGCCGCCATTGCCGCCCTTGGCGAAACGGCGGATGTCCTCGACCGCTTCGCGCCAATCCGATTGGTCGAGCGCCGCGTAGCGCTCCGGGCATCGGGTGATGCCTTGGCTCGCCAGATAACCTTTCAGCACGGCATTGGTCGTGCGCGGATAAATGTAATCGGTGCCAACCAGGAAGAAGCGGCTGATGCCCTGGGCGCGCAGGAAATTGACGGCGGGGATCGCCTGCTGCGGCGGCGTCGCGCCGGTATAGAAGATGTTGCGTGAAGTTTCCTCGCCCTCGTATTGGCTCGGATAGAACAGCAGCGCGTTGTCCTTCTCGACGATCGGCAGCACTTCCTTGCGCGACGCCGAGCTCCAGCAGCCGAACAGAGCCGCGACCTTGTCGTCGTGGATGAGCTTATTCGCCAGCGCCGAATAGGCTTTGGGATCGGAACACGGATTGACGATGACCGGCTCGATCGGCCGGCCCAAGAGTCCGCCGCGCGCATTCTGCTGCTCGATCATCATGACCAGCAATTCCTGCAGCGGCCGTTCGCTTGCGGTAAGCGTGCCGGACAAGGAATGCATGATGCCGATCTTGATCGCGCCGAATTCGAGATCGGAGAAATAGCGCGTCACCGCGTCGACCAGCCATTGCGAGCGGCCGAGCAGATCTTCCGCGGTGGCGAGGACGCCATTGCCGGCCTCCTCGACGCTGGACGCAATCGTCGAAATCTCCGGCAACACGCCGGCGACCGCGCCCGCCACCTGCTCTGCGCGATTGCCGATGCGATTGATCTCCTCGGCCTGGTGATCGAGGATTCCGGTCAATTGCCGGTTGGCATTGCTCATCGTCGTCACGCTCGACGACACGCCGGCGATCGCTTCTACGGTCTTGCTCACCGCCTCCTGGATGTCGTGGATCTGCGCGCTGATATCGCCGGTCGCTTTCGCGGTCTGCTGCGCCAAGGTTTTCACTTCGGACGCGACGACGGCGAAGCCGCGGCCGGCAGCACCGGCGCGCGCCGCCTCGATCGTGGCGTTAAGCGCGAGCAGCGACGTCTGCGAGGCGATCGCCTCGATCAGCTTCACCACGGCGCCGATGCGTTCGGCGGCAGCGGAAAGGCTGCGCACCGTGGAATCGGTATGGCCGAGATCGGCGATGGTACGGTCGGTGGCGTCCTTGGCCGCGGACGCCTCCGCCGTGCATTGCACGATGAGGCTGAGCAAGCCGCGCGACGCGTCCGCTACAGAGGCGACATCGCGGCTGGCGCAGGTCGCGGCATCGACCGCATGCGTGGCCCGTTGCGACATGTCCTTGTTGCGCGCGCCGAGATTGGCGGTGGTGACGCGGATCTCTTCGCCGGCGGTTTGAAACGCGCCGGTGAGCTGGTCGATGGTGCCGCGAAAGCGCTGGGTGAAGAAGCCGCGATTGGCATGGCGAAGCCGGTTCTCGGCCTCGCGGCTCTTGTGATCGACCGCGAGCGCATCGGCGTCGATCAGCGCTTGCCGCATGGCCTCGGCGGCGGCGACGCTCTCGGCAATGGCGCCGCCATGGATCCAGAATGCATGGACCCGGCTCGGCAGCGCGGCATAGCGGTCGCCGCGCGCGATCTGGGCGATGGCGCCGATGACACTGTGCAGGGTGCGCTCGCACCACCAGGCCGCGGAGGCGGCGCCGACAGCGGCTGTGGCCAGACCGAGAAAGAGACTGCCCGTTCCCCACGTCGCCAGCACCGCCACTGTTGCGGCGAACAAAAATGGCAGCACGATCCAGGCCGGCAGCGGGCTTTTGTCGGTGTCGGCGGCCATTTTCGGCAAACGTTCCGCTGCGGCGGGAAGGCACTGGAGAACGTTTCGAAACTGGGCATATTCGATTACTAAATCCTTTCGTCATGCTGCACCGCACCGCTCGAATATTTGGCAATCGCGCCCAAATTATATGCGGTACTGTGATGGCCCCGCGACTGAGCCAATGCCGCTGCAAAATCAGGACAACAACGACCAATGACCGAACGTGCTACCGGCCTCAATGACGGCCTCACCGATTACGGCGACAAGGATTTCTCGCGCTATCTGCGCCGCTCCTTCGCACAGTCGATGGGTTATTCGCGGGCCTTTCTCGACAAGCCGGTGGTCGGCATCGCGTTCACCGGCTCCGACTTCAACAATTGCCACCGCCATTTCCCCGAGCTGTTGGCAGCGGTGAAACGCGGCGTGCTGGCGGCGGGCGCACTGCCGCTCGAATTTCCGACCATCTCGCTCGGCGAAGTCTTCCTGACGCCGACCAGCCTGAAATTCCGTAACTTGATGGCGATCGATACCGAGGAGATGATCCGCGCCCAGCCGATGGATGCGGTCGTCTTGATGGGCGGTTGCGACAAGACCGTGCCGGCGCAGCTCATGGGCGCGGTCTCCGCCGACCGTCCCGCGATCTCGCTGATCGGTGGACCGATGATGACCGGACGACATCGCGGCGAGCGGCTCGGCGCCTGCACCGATTGCCGGCGCTTCTGGGCGCGCTATCGCGCCGGCGACATCGACGCCGACGAAATTTCCGAGGTCGAAGGCCAGCTCGCGGTGACGGCCGGCACTTGCGCCGTGATGGGCACCGCCTCGACCATGGCCTGTCTCACCGAGGCGCTTGGTCTGTGTCTCCCCGGCACGGCAGCGATTCCCGCCGTCCACGCGGATCGGCTGCGCGCGGCGGAAGCAACCGGTGCGGAGGCGGTGAAGCTGATCGGCTCGAAGCTCAAGCTGACGACGATCGTCAACAAAAAATCCGTCGAGAATGCCTTGCGCGTCCTGTTGGCGCTCGGCGGCTCGACCAATGCGGTGATTCATCTCACCGCGATTGCCGGCCGCGCCGGCGTCAAAGTCTCGCTCGATCAGCTCAACAAGCTGTCGGACGAGACGCCGGTTCTGGTCAATCTCAAGCCGGTCGGCAACGGCTATATGGAAGACTTCTGCGCCGCCGGCGGAATGGGTGCGCTGTTGCGCGAATTAAAGCCGCAGCTGCATCTCGATTGCATGACGGTGACCGGCGAGACGCTCGGCGAGCGCCTTGAAGATGGCGACAAGAGCTATGTCGACCGCACGATCATCGCGCCGCGCGACAAGCCGCTTGAGCCCGAGGGCGGCCTTGTCGCGCTGTTCGGCAATCTGGCGCCGAAAGGCGCGATCCTCAAGCGCTCGGCGGCCGACCCGAAACTGTTCGAGCACGAAGGCCGCGCGGTGGTGTTCGCCTCGCTCGAAGATCTCGCCGCGCGCATCGACGATCCGGCGCTCGATGTCGAAGCCAACGATATTCTGGTTTTGCAAAATGCCGGCCCGCATGCGCCGGCCTGCATGCCGGAGGCGGGCTATCTGCCGATCCCGAAGAAACTCGCGCAGCGTGGCGTCAAGGACATGGTCCGCATTTCCGACGCGCGCATGAGCGGCACGGCCTTCGGCACCATCGTGCTGCATGTGACGCCGGACGCGGCGTCGGGCGGGCCGCTCGGATGGGTGCGAACCGGCGATCGCATCCGGCTTTCTGTCAAACAGCGCCGCATCGAATTGCTGGTCGATGATGCCGAGCTTAAAAAACGCGCCGCGGCGGCAAAGAGCGTCAAGGAGACGCCCACGCGCGGCTACGCCAAGCTCTTCGCCGAGCAGATCCTCGGCGCCGACGAAGGCTGCGACTTCAAGTTTCTGATGCCGCAATAATTATGCTTTCCGGATTACTGGCAAGGTAAGGTAGGGTGCGCATGCTAAGACGCGGTTCTACGTGGGTTATGGTTCTTGGCATTGCAGCAGTCGCCAGCGGGATACTGGACATAATCCAATTTTGGTTGTTTGGAGGGCGCTTTCTGCCGCCGACGCTAAGAGGTGACGTGACCTTGCATGTCGCATTGGCGATGGTTGTGCTCGGATTGTTGGGCTGGATAATCGGAGGTTGCTTAAGAAACCTAGAGAAGCGGCTTGAAAGATTAGAAAGTTCACAGGGCCTGTCGCGAGATAACCGCATCGAGCGCATGTAAGTGGGGGGTGAGCGATAATGAAGACGTGACGCTGATCAGCGCTGCCTTCAGATCTTTCTGAGGCGATCCACGTTTCCTCATCCCTTCGCCACTGCGATCTCGAGCGGGAAGTCGTCGACCACTTCGTGGCCTTTGTCGGTCACGATGAATGTGTGGCCTAAGAAAATCCCGAACAGCCCGTCCATCGTGATCGGATTGGGCTCGGCCATGATCACCATGCCGGGCTTGAGCACTTCCTCGAATTTCTCCGCCGCGACATGCTCGGCGACGACATGCGGCTTGTCGGTGACGAGATCGATGCCGTGGCATTGCGTCGGCCGCGACTGGTAGCCGTTGTTGCGGAAGAACTTGCTCGCCTCGCGCATCGCTTCGGCGGCCTTTCCCGGCGCGATCTCGGCGACGATCTTGTGATAGCCGGGCAGCGTGATCTCGTTCCAGAACTTCTTCACCATCTCGTTCGGCTCGCCGACGCAGATCGGTGAGCCGATCTGCGCGGTATAGCCGCGATAGCCGGCGGCGAGCTCCATGTTGATAATGTCGCCCTTCGCCAGCATGCGCGACGACGGCCGCGGATTGCCGAACACCTGTGCGGGATTATCCATCGGCGTCGAGCCGATGATGAGGAAGTCGATATCGCCACCGCCTTCGAGAATGGCCGAGCCGGCAGCCGCGCGCAGCTCATATTCCTTCACGCCCGGCCGTGCCCGCTCGACCATCGCATTCATGGCGTCCTCGCAAAGCTTGCCGGCCTTGCGCACGCAATCGAGCTCTTCGGCGCTGTGGATCGAGAGCAGCTCGTGGAGGAAGCCTGTGGTGAAGACGAGTTCGGCGCCGGGCAGGTTGTCGCGCAGCACATTATATTGATTGACCGGCAGGTAATCGGCGTGCCGCGGATCGATCTCCATCAGCCCGATGCGGCCGCGCTCGATTTTCAATTCGCGCAGCCGCTCCACCATGACATCGGCATAACGGCCGCCGCGGCTGTGGCGCACGTCCTTGACCGCGACTTCGACCTGGCGGCGCACGGCTTCCGCGTGGGTGCCGCCCATCGAATAGATCATGGTCGGCTCACCTTCGAGCGGCACCAGCACGTAGCTCGACAGCGCGTGCCATTCCCAATGGCCGGTCAGCCACAACATGCCGCCGCCGAAGCTCCAATGGCTCGGTCCGCCGGGCACGATGACAGCGTCGAGCTTCTCGTCGCGCATCTTCGCCCGCAGCGCCTTGTAGCGGCGCTCGTATTCGGCCTTGGAGAACTGCTCCCACACGCAATCGCGGTAATACGGCGTGTCGCGCATATTGGCGAAAGGCAGCGACTGATCGAGCTTGGTGCGGACAACGTCCCACGGCTGCGGGCCGATGCGCGGCGGACGGATCTGGGTATTCATGGGTGTTTCCTTAGGACTTTCACATTGCACAAAGGTCGTAACGTCATGTGGGTTCGTTCGTCACGCGCCTGCTTTGACGCGGACGCCTTGGCGGACCAGGCGCGGTAGCACTTCGTCGCAGAAATAGGGCACCTCGTCGAGATAGTTGACGAAGGAGAGCCCGATACCGCGGACGCCGGCTCGGCTGATAATGGTGAGTTCCTCGGCGAGGCGGTCGGGCGTGCCGACGAACGGATAGCCGCCGATCGAGTTCGAGGCAAAGAAGCGTCGCTTGGCCTCGTATTCTCCCGGCGGCATGGTCTGCGGCGTCATGCTCTTGTTGGCCAGCATGCCGTCGATGGCGCCCCAGTCGGCGTTGTCGATATTGACGTGCTGATAATAATCGTCGGCCTCTTGCTGCGTCGGCCGGCAGATTACCTGACCGACGGTGAAGACTTCGATGTCGCGGCCGAGCTTTTGCGCGGCGTCCTTGACCTCGTTCACTTTCACGGCGCTGCCTTCGAGCGACTTGCGTGAGCCCGCGGTCGCCACGAAAAACGCGTCGCAGTTTCGCAGCGCAAAAGCTTGCCCGACATCGGACGAGCCGGCATTCATCAGAAGCGGCCGCGTCTCGCCGTAAGGCTTCGGGTAGGCGCGGCCACCCTTGAGCTGAAAGAAGCGGCCGTCGAAATCGAACGTGCCGTCGCGCGTCCAGGCTTGCTTGACGATATCGATCCATTCCTGCGCGTAGTCGTAGCGCGCATCGTGCTCGCGCTGCTGCACGCCGAACATATCGAACTCGCCCTCGTTCCAGCCGACCACGATATTGACGCCGATCCGGCCCTCGCCGATGTGATCGGCGGTGACGAATTCCTTGGCCGCGATCAAGGGATGAAACAGCGGCGCATGCACGGTGCCGAACACCGTCATGCGCCTGGTGGCGCCGAGAAGTCCCACCGCCCAGGTGATGGTTTCCAGCGATCGGCCGTGAAAATCGGTGTCGCCGCCATAGCCCTTCCAGCGGGCGATCGGCAGCATGAAATCGAGGCCCGCGTCATCGGCAAGCCGCGCCAGTTTCAGACAATCCGGCCAGCTTGCCGACCAGCGTTCCGGCACCGTGGTGGCGGAACGGCCGGACGAGCAATTGGCGCCGAACAGGCCGATCTTCAGCGCGTTGCCGTTATACATGGCAATTCGGTTTTTTAGCGAGGCGGCCGGCGCCAACATCGCATTACTCCCTGCTTTGGCTTGTTCTTATGCCCACGACTCTAGCATTCTATTTCAGGCCGGACAGATTGCCGCTCCACGATAATGTACCGATAATGGCGGGGTCGCAGCCGTTCGATCCCGTCCCGATCGGGGCGGTTCCGGTTATGAGATTGCAGCTTTGCTTCGATAGCGTGGTCGCGAAATAGCGCAGATCGAAGGTCACGACTTTGTACGTGTAGGAAAATCCAAAATTCCAATACGTGTAGTCGGGCAGCTTGACGGCAGCGGCAACCGCCGTCGCTTTGGTGGTGCTGAAACTTTGACGGCCGAGCTCGCTGGAGATCGCGAGGCCTGAATCGAATGTGTATTTGGCGTCGACCGAGTTGTAATTTTCCCAGGCGCCGGTGCGGCTGTAATCGGGCGCGTAATACACATTGGCGCCAACCGTGAGCTTGGAGGTCAGCGCGTAGCTCGGAGCGATGTAATATTCCGGATAGGAGATATCGATCGGGCTTCCCGGATAGCTGAAATAGCCGACGCCGGTCTCGACAGTGAGCTTGCCGAACACCGGGCGAATCCCGGCATAGTCGGTCGTCTGGATCTGCGACAGCATCGGCATCTGCACCGAGGCCGCATTTATCCCGGCGAAGAAGATATTGTATGTCGCTTCGAAATTGGTCGAGGCGCTCGGCCGGTGATCGGACAGGGTATAGCCGCGGTAGTTATAATCGCTGGTGATCGATGCGCTGACACTGATGTCGAAAGTGGATCCGGAATCCTTTGCCGGTTCGGCCTTTGCCGTCGTGGACGGTGCCGGCGGCGTCGCGCTGTCCGTTTGCTGGGCGTGAGCCGCAGCCGGCAAAATTCCGATGAACGCGACTGCCAGCGCTCGCACCAGCGGCAACCAAAACCATCTCTGCGCCGTCAGCTCGTTCATCGCAATGCCGCGGCCCGCTTTGAGAAGCCGTGCAGGCAACCATCTCGCCGGGCGCGTCGCCTGCTTGAAATAGGCTGAGTTCGTTTGCCTGCGTCGAAGGCCCTGTTCTCGAATCAAGGCCACGTGCGCCAGTCTAGTCTATCGGGTCATGCGGGTGCGGGGCAGCCACATTGGATGTTTCGCGCGAATATGCTGTGCAAGATCAAGTTCATTCATGCGCCGGTAACCAACTATCGGTCCAAAGCGGGCAGCGCCAAGCGGATTGATCCATATGTTCTTTCCAGCGATTTATTTTGGAGAGCACCGATGCGTGTCCGCGGCCGATTCATGCTCGCCTGCGCGGTGCTATGTCTGCTGCCGCTGAACTTATCGCGCGCCGAGGACATCAAAGCGCCGATCCGCGGCCTTGTATCCATGGGAGCCTATCGCTTCGTGGGCAAAGGGGGAGACCCGGTCAACACGCTCGAACCGCTCAACGCCAAGCCCGGCATCTTCGGCGGACTCGTCGTGATCGCAAGCTGGAAACAGCTGCAGCCGACCCAGCAATCCGAGATCGGCGATAACAATGTTATCGACCAGGCCCTCGCCCAGGTGCGCGCCTACAACGAAAGAAATCCGGACAAGCCGCTCGGGGTCAAGCTCAGAGTCTGGGGTGGCTTCGAGGCGCCGGACTGGGCAATGCAGCTCGGCGGCACGCCAATCGAGACGGTATATAACGGCAAGCTCCGCACTGTCGGCCGTTTCTGGAGCCGGGCCTATCGGCAAGCCTGGGCCCACCTCCAACAACAGCTGGCGGCGCGCTTCGATAAGCGGCCGCTGATCAGAGAGGTGGCGGTTACCTCCTGCATGTCATACACGGCCGAGCCGTTCTTCATCCCCACCGACGACGGCGTGACGACACCGCTCCGCGCGGCTGGATTTACCGACGCGGCGTACAAGGATTGCCTGACCGGGGCGCTCGCCGACTACGCGCCCTGGACGCAATCGCGGCTGGTGCTCTCGGTCAATCCGCTGCGGACCGGCGCCGGACAAGGCAACGGCGATCCGGGCTTCACGGAAGCTGTCATGCGCAACTGCCGTCAGACGATCGGACCGCGCTGCGTGTTCGACAATCACGATCTCGATACTGAGCTTCCGAAACCGCTTTACAGAATCTACGCCACGATGAAGCAGATGGGCCCGGAAATCGAATTTCAAACCTGGCGGAAGACGCCGAACGACTTTGACGGCACGATCAAGATGGGTGTGTCGTACGGCGCAAGCTCGATCGAACTGTATCAGGACTACGGCGGATTTCCGCTGGTGGCAGACGATAAGCTCAAGCAATGGGCGGCGATGCTTGAAACGAGCGCCAGTGCTGCCAGTCGCTAAGGCGCCCGGTTCCGGCCGAGAATCTAACGTTTCGGATTTGCGTTGCGGAGCAGCATGAAAAGAGTCTTCAAACATCCGCGGCGCCTGCGCTTATTTTTGGCGCTTGTCCTTGCGCCGGCACTGACCAATGCTTTCGGCGGTGTGGCTGGCGCGGGCCAGGCTCCCTCGCATCCGTCGCCGCCGGTCGCGGATATCGGCTCGACGATAGAAGCCCTCGATTCCAGCCGCGGCGCCGGCGCCTATCCGGTATTCACATCCGTGGATCTTCACACCGGCTCCGCGACGGCGCGCCAGGCGCTCGTCATCATCCACGGCAGATTGCGCAATGCCTCGGACTATTACGCGACCGGACTTGCGATCGCCGATGCGGCGGGCCAGGCTGGCGAAGCAACCGTCGTGGTCGCGCCGCAATTTCTGATTCAAGCCGACGCAACGCTGTATCAACTCTCCGATCGTTATCTGCGATGGAGCCGCGGCTGGGAGGAGGGCGCGCCGGCGCTGGGTCCCGCTTCGCCTCAATCCAACAATCCCCCGGCCAGTTCCTATGATGTTCTCGATGACGTCGTGGCGAAACTGTCGAATGCGCAGGCCTTTCCGGCGCTGAAGCGTATTGTCTTTGTCGGTCATGGCGGCGGCGCGCAATTGCTCGCGCGCTATGCCGTGGTGATGCATCCGCAGCCGGGGCCGCCGGTCAGTTTCGTGATCGCCAATGCCGGGACCTATCTCTATCCCATCACGGCACGGCCGGTGCCGCTCGATTGTCCGGATTTCAATTTATGGAAATACGGTTTGGATCAGCCGCCGCCTTATGTCGGAGATCCTGGCACGATCCTGAAAGACTTCGCGGCGCGCGACATCACGCTCCTCTTGGGGGCGAACGACAGGAAAGCCACCGGCATTTTGGATCAGTCCTGTGCGGCACAAACCCAAGGACGCAACCGGCTCCAACGCGGGCTGAATTTCGCGCAAGAAATGACCGCGGCCGGCGCCGCCCCGCATCTGAGATACCTGGTCGTGCCGGACACCGGCCACAATGAAAAAGGCATGCTGCTTTCGCGCGAGGCGGCTGGGGCGATTTTTCCAGTCGGCAACGCGGAGCGTTGATGTGCATTGCGCTGGGGACTGGTGCTGCCGCACAGGATTGAACTGTGGACCTCTCCCTTACCAAGGGAGTGCTCTACCACTGAGCTACGGCAGCGAAAGCCTTATTTTATCGGCATTTCTTCGCAATTAGCACTGTCGCCAAACGCGCCGTTTATAGTCGGATCATCGCGAAAAGCAAACCCGACGAGTGCGCGACGGTTCATGCATAGCGCGGACGCGTCTCTCCACGCGTTTGCGGCAAGCGCAATATCAGCCCGATAGCAAAATACCAATTTTCGCAATGCTGAGCCTTGCGTCGCTTTGCATCTGCATATACTTTGTATTGCAAAGTATATGCAGATCAGTGGCTCGACCCATGTGGCCTTCTGGCACTTCGTGGCGATTTTTGTTCAACGCGAAGCGCTTTGCGCTCTGGGCAGTAATTCTCGGAGCTTTATGTATTGGGCTGAGGGATTTCGTTGAACCATATCCTGGGCTGCCATCCTCGGCTATGTGGGCCTTAACTTATATCGGCTTATTTTACTTACTGGTCCTCACCATCTCTCTGGCCGGGTCCGTGGTTCTGTCATTTTTGCGCAGATGGAATTTGAGTGCTCAATGTTTTCTGTCGGCGGTTATCTTGTGGGCGGCGATGTTAATCTCCACAGAAATTGCGAATCGCGCTCTTCGGAATGTGGATCAACCACACAAGAGAATAGCTGAGATATATGCCAGTGCCCCATCGGCATTCAGTCTCACAAACTCCTCGCCTGAGCTTTTTGACCTGGGTCTTCGATGTGATCCTCCTCTGGGCGCACCATGTAATTGTTGGTTGCTGCGGGACCCCAACCACGCCAGTGGCGTGGAGGTTGAAAAGTCAGAATGGCATGAACCAAGCCTGAGCATTTTTCTTCGGAAGGATTTTCCGATAGGGCTGGTCAGCGTTCAACGAATCAACGCCGAGGCCTATTCAGTGCTGACCTGCGATGAGGACTGGCGGGGCTGGTTGGAGATTCTTCAAACAAAATTGTGATGCCTGGATTGTTCCGCACACCACTTTCAGTGCGCCGCCATGGGCCCAATCTTCGAGGCCGTCGGCGAACTGTCGCCAAAAGCTGTCGCCAACGTCGCCAAAGGTTCAGTTAAGCGATTGATCTTGTTAGGCCCGGCCCCTTTACCAAGGGAGTGCTCTACCACTGAGCTACGGCAGCGGCCCGATGCGGGTGGTACCGGCCGTGAGGCGCGGTCTCGCGTACGGACATTACACTTGCATGGAAGCGCGGCGGTTATTGCCACAGGGCAGGGGTTAAGCGCAAGCGCGGTTACCTCCGCCCGGCCGGTTCATGGTTGCGAGGCGGCTGGCCGCGTGCTTTGACCTGACCCGTTGAGGCTCACCATGGAAAA
>DATHPQ010000195.1:0-28005 GCA_035483735.1 Xanthobacteraceae bacterium
GAGGGGGCCTCGCAAGAGCGCCGTCTTATAAAGGGTCGCTCCCAGACTGTCCAGAATAGGGATTGCCCCCATTTTTGAGCATGATCTTTTCCGAAAACCGGCGTCCACTTTTCGGGATCATGCTCTAGTGCTGTGTTCCGCCGCCGTCGTCCCGCTGCTCGTCTTCCTCTTCGTCTTCGGTCACCGGCACGGCATAGACGCCGGACAGCCAGCGATGCAGGTCGACGTCGGCGCAGCGCTTCGAGCAGAACGGCTTGAACACCTCGTCCACGGGCTTGCCGCAGATGGCGCAGAGTTTGCGGTTTTTGGCCTCAGGCATGATCGGAATATGGGGCACTTAGAATGCTGCGCCAACCCGTTCGCTGTCATGCCCACGCTTGGCCCGAAAAAGTCGTGGATGGCCGGGACAAGCCCGGCCATGACGAACGCGAATTATGTCGGTGTCAGCGTCAGACGGTATTGAGCCAGCCGAAATGGATCGGATAACCCTCGCCGCCGAGCAGTGTCAGCGTCTCGTAAAGCGGCAGCCCGATCACGCTCGAATAGGAGCCGACCAATTTGACCAGAAAACTTCCGGCGATGCCTTGGGCGGCATAGCCGCCGGCCTTGCCGCGCCATTCGCCCGAGGCGAGATAGGCTTCGATGTCCTGATCGGACAGCCGCTTGAAGCGCACGCGGGTTTCGACATGGCGTTGCCGGAACGTCTCCTTCGGCGTCACCAGACAGACCGCGGTGTGGACGCGGTGATTGCGCCCTGACAACAGCCGCAAACATTGCGCCGCCTCGTCGAGCAGCTCCGCCTTCGGCAGGATGCGGCGGCCGACGGCGACCACGGTGTCGGCGGCGAGGATATAGGAGCCTTTCAATTCCTCATCGATGCGGATCATGTTGAGGGCTGCTTCCGCCTTGGCGCGGGCGAGCCGCGTGGCGCAGGCGCGCGGCAGTTCCCCGCGCTTGGGCGTCTCATCGATATCGGTTGGGCGCAGCGCGTCAGGCTCCAGCCCAATCTGGTTGACCAGCGACAGCCGGCGCGGCGAGCCTGAGGCGAGGACAAGTTTCGGACGGCCGATCATTTGAACCGGTAAGTGATCCGCCCTTTGGTGAGATCGTAAGGCGTCATCTCGACGAGCACCTTGTCGCCAGCAAGAACGCGGATGCGGTTCTTGCGCATGCGTCCGGCCGTGTGGGCGATGATCTCATGCTCATTCTCGAGCTTGACGCGGAAAGTGGCGTTCGGAAGCAGTTCCGTGACGACACCGGGGAATTCCAGGAGTTCTTCTTTCGCCATTCGTTATCCGGCAGTGGTGGTCTGGCCAGCCCTTAAGCCAACGACCTTGAAAACAGTATCGGCCAATTGGGCCGAAATTTGCGCGGAACCTAGCGGATGGCGGGCCGCTTCACAACTGCTGTGGACAGGCGGCTATTGGCCTGCCGCATGCCCAATCACTTACCCAGTTCACTTGCCCGGTCACTCATTGCCGGTTCCCCGCGAGATGAAACGCTGCCTGATTCGGGCCAGAAGCTGGTCGCGCACTTCGCGATAGGCCTCCAGGCGCTGCTCGCGGCTGCCCTCGACGGCGCTCGGGTCCGCTGTCGGCCAATATTCGACATCGATGGCATTGGTGCGCGTGATTTCGAGCGCGCGGTGATGCGCCTCCGGCGCCAGCGTGACGATCAGATCGAAATTGAGCCCTTCCCATTCCTCGATCTCCTCGAAGGTCACCGGCTTGTGCCGCGAAATATCGAGTCCGATTTCGTCCATCGCGGCGACCGCGAACGGATCGAGCTCGCCCTTGCGCACGCCGGCCGAGCCGACATAGATCGAGCGGCCGAAAATCTGGCCGAACAAAGCGGCCGCCATGGGCGAGCGCACCGAATTCAGCCCGCAGGCAAACAATACCGCCAGTGGACGGTCGGACGGGCGGCTCTGCGGCGGCGGCATCGGGCGATCAAAGCGCAATCGAGGGGATCGATCGCACTCCCAGGTTTTGAGGGCGCAGGATCTTTGTGGAAAGAATCTTTACGAAAAACCGATGCCCACTTTTCCGGATCATGCGCTAGCCCTTCCAGTGCAAGACCGTGATCAGCGTGAACAGGCGGCGCGCGGTGTCGAAATCGAGATCGACTTTGCGCTTGAGCCGTTCGGTGACGAGATTGGATCCTTCGTCGTGCAGCGCGCGCCGCGCCATGTCGATCGCTTCGATGCGATCGGGCGTCGCGGTGCGGATCGCGGCGTAATAGCTGTCGCAGATGGTGAAGTAGTCTTTGACGATGCGGCGGAACGGCGCGAGCGACAGCATATGCGCAATCACCGGCGTGCCGTCGGCGAGGCGGATATCGAAGACGAGCCGTGCGCCGGTGATGCCGAGTTGCAGCACATAGGGGCCGCCGTCATGATCGGTCGGCCGAAAACTATTATCTTCGAGCAAATCGTAGATCGCGACGCGGCGCTCGTGCTCGATCTCGTCGCTTGAACTGCCGAGCGAAGCTTCATCCAGCGTCACCGCCGTGAGGCAGCCGGTTTTTCTCTTATCGGCGCCGCCGGTCGCCATCAGCGGTTAAGACGGATCGCCACGGAGCGGGCGTGAGCGTCGAGCCCCTCCGCGGTGCCGAGCGCGATTGCGGCGCCGCCGAGCGCGCGCAATTGCTCGGGGCCGCATTTGAGGATCGACGTGCGCTTCATGAAATCGAGCACGCCGAGGCCGGACGAGAACCGCGCCGAGCGCGCCGTCGGCAGCACGTGATTGGAACCGGCGACATAATCGCCGATCGCCTCCGGCGTATGCGCGCCGATGAAGATGGCGCCGGCATTGCGGATGCGCCCGGCGATTTGCTCGGCATCGGCGGCGGCGATTTCCAGATGCTCGGGCGCGATGGCGTCGACCAGGGCCGGGGCTTCGTCGAGCCGGCGCAGCAAAATCACGGCGCCGAAATCACTCCAAGATGCGCTGGCGATTTTTTCGCGCGGCAGCGTCTTGAGCTGGCTATTGACGGCGCGTTCGGTGGCGTCGGCGAGCGCCGAGTCGTCGGTCAAAAGGATCGCCTGGGCGCTGGCGTCGTGTTCGGCCTGCGCCAGAAGATCGGCGGCGATCCAGTCGGGATTGCCGTCCTTGTCGGCGATGATCAGCACTTCGGAGGGACCGGCGATCATGTCGATGCCGACCTTGCCGAACACGATGCGCTTTGCCGCCGCTACATAAGCATTGCCGGGCCCGACGATCTTGGCGACCGGTGCGATGGTCTGTGTGCCATAAGCGAGCGCCGCGACCGCCTGCGCACCGCCGATGCGGAAAATCTCGTCGACGCCGGCAAGGCTTGCCGCCGCCAGCACCAGCGGGCTGAGTTCGCCATCGGGCGAGGGCACCACCATCGCAATCCGCGGCACCCCGGCCACCTTGGCCGGCACGGCATTCATCAGCACCGACGACGGATAGGCCGCCGTGCCACCCGGCACGTAAAGTCCGACGGCTTCGATCGCCGTCCAGCGCGAGCCGAGCTCGACGCCGAGCGCGTCGGTGAAGCGATCGTCTTTCGGCATCTGCCGGAGATGATAGGCCTCGATGCGCGCGCGGGCGAATTCGAGCGCGTCGAGCGTCTCGCGGCTGCAGGCCTTGACGGCCGCGGCGATTTCATCCGCCGTGACCTTCATCCCAGTGCGATCGAGATCGAGCCTGTCGAATTTGCGCGTGTAGTCCGCAAGCGCTGCGTCGCCGCGGCGCGCGACGTCGTTAACGATGATGCGCACGGCGGCTTCGACATCGGCGGCGGATTCCCGCTTGGTGTCGAGGAAGGCGCGGAATTTCTGCGCAAAGTCGCTGGAGCGGATATCGAGACGAACGGCCATCGGATTGCGATCGGAATGCCTGCTGATATTGCCACGAAGTTGGGCGCCGCGTCCGGCGCGCGCCTGCGCGCTCAGTAGCAGCCCTTTGTTATTATAACAATTCTAATGTTCTGCTTTTGGATTGACAAAAAGTGCGATGTTCCCCAACTCCTTCAGCATCATTTCAAGGCGAAGGGAACGCGCTGTGGCGATCGCAAACAAAGCGTCACTTGTCGGTCCGGTCCGGTGCATCGTTCCGGTGCTGATGCTGGGCATGGCTTTCGCTTTTGCCGCGGGCAGCGCGCCGGCGCGCGCCGACGATACGGTGCAGCTATCGATCACCATGAAGGATCATCAGTTCGATCCCGCCGAACTGCATGCGCCGCCCGGCAAGACGATTGCGATCCATGTGAAGAATCTCAATCCGATCGTGTCGGAATTCGAGAGCA
This sequence comes from Xanthobacteraceae bacterium, assembly GCA_035483735.1. Classification (GTDB taxonomy): domain Bacteria; phylum Pseudomonadota; class Alphaproteobacteria; order Rhizobiales; family Xanthobacteraceae; genus BOG-931. Next base: position 4,273 of record DATHPQ010000195.1, read on the forward strand.
GCGATCTGCATTTCGAAAAGATCGTGCCGGTGGGCAGCGAGGGCGTCGTCTATGTGCGGCCGCAGCAGCCGGGACGCTACAATTTCTACGATGATTTCCACCGTGAGACGCAAGGCTTTCTGGTCGTGCAGTGACTTTATGATGGTGCAGTGAAGTGAAATGAGGGTGCCGTGCTCGCGTCGTTGCTGATCGTCTTCCGCGAGGTCTTCGAAGCAGGTCTGGTCGTCGGTATCGTCATGGCCGTGACCTCTGGCGTGCCCGGCCGCACGGCATGGATTGCGGGCGGCGTTGGCGCCGGCGTCCTCGGCGCGTGCCTGGTGGCGTTGTTCACCAGCGGCCTGTCGGAACTTTTCAACGGCAGCGGTCAGGAAATATTCAATGCCAGCATTCTCGGCCTCGCCGTCGTGATGCTGACTTGGCACAATGTCTGGATGTCGCGCCACGGCCGCGAGCTTGTCGACGAACTGCGCGCGGCCGGCGAGGCCGTCGCCGCCGGTTCGAAATCGCTATTCGCGCTCGCCGTCGTGGTGGCGATCGCAGTGCTGCGCGAAGGTTCCGAGGTGGTGTTGTTTCTCTACGGCGTGGCCGCCGCACAAGGCGGCGCCAGCTGGTCCATGGTCGGCGGCGGATTTGTCGGGCTCATTCTCGGCTCGTCGGTCTGTCTGTTGACCTATCTCGGCCTGGTGACGATCCCGGCGCGCTATCTGTTCAGCGTCACCAGCGCGTTGATTGCACTCCTGGCGGCCGGCATGGCGGCGCAGGCGATCGCATTCCTCGAACAAGCCAATATTCTGACCGCGCTCGATGAGACGGTGTGGGACACGTCCTGGATCCTCAGCGATTCGAGCTATCTCGGCAAAGCGCTGCACACTTTGATCGGCTATGTCGATCAGCCGACCGCAATGCAGGTCGTCGTCTATGCGGCGACGCTTGCCGTGATCGTCGTGCTGATGAAGCTGTTCTCGGCGCCGGTGCAGCAGCAACGGCGGCCGCATGCGGCTTAAAGCATAGCCGCCCGCTGACTGGCGAATGAGCCGAGAGTTACGCCGTCGCGGTGTCCGCCGCGGAATGATCCGGGCACAAAGCCGCCGTGGTCACTTCGCCGAGATCGGCCAGTTCGGCTTCCAGACATTCGACATCGAGGCGAATGACGCCGCCGCCGGAGAAGGTCAGCGTGACGCTGCCGGCCGGCGCATCGGTCTCGGCGAATTCGACGGCGAGCAGATTTAGGCGGGCGTCTTTGCCGGCCTGATCGAGATTGCGGGTCTTGCAGGAGAGCACGCGTTCAAAGCGCAGCGCGGTGCGGCAGCGCCGGTAGTCGGCCTTGCTGTCGGGCTTGGCCTCGGCGGCGCCGATCCAATCGAAGCGGTTCATCGCCATCACGAAGCGATGCTCGCGTGGCTTCCAGAAAATGTCGGCGACCTTGACCAGCGCGTCCTGCACATGCGCGGACACCACTTCCATGTCGTCTTGGTCGAGCGCGACAAGTTTCAGTTCGATGCAGGAATCCATCGCCAGCCCGTCCAATCCGCCCGTTACCGGGCCTGTTTTCCCCTTCTGCGAAGCTAGGAAGCGGGCGCGCCGGATGCAAGCCCTTGGAGCAAAGATCGTGCTCGATCAGAGGACTTGCGGAATTACACGCAATCGGAAGAGGGACCGGATCAGAAGGACACGCAGGCGGGACGGACGATCACGGCGACCGAATGCTGGTGGAACTGCCGCTTATAGACACTGACGATCGCGTCGAGCCGGCTGTCGTCGTCGGCCGTACCGGGCAGCACGATCTCAACGCGTTTGGACGGTTCGTGCACGATGGTGCCATCGGCGCTGTCGCGCCACTGGCCGCTCGCGTCGGTCACGGTGAAGCCGTCAGGAAAGTGCGGTGTGATTTCCCGGGCGACGAAACGCGCCCAGGCGTGCGCGCCAACTCCGAGCCTATGTCCGATATCGCGCCCGAACAGCAGTTCGGCGACCCGCCGGGCCTGTTGCGTGCCGTGACATGACAAAGCCTGCGGCTGCACCGCCTGCGCATGCGGGCCATTGGCCGGTATGGCGATGAGCGCAAAGCCGAGGAGACAAATCCGACCGACACGCATCGTTGCGGCGCGCCGTTTTCAGCTTTCCCCAGAGGGCAAGAAACCGTAGTCGCGCAACAGCCGATCGCGCGTCACGGCCGCCGAACCGGCTGCCCAGAGCATCATTGCGCACGCGGCGCCGAACAAGAAGCTGAGGATTATTGTTTGCATGACCGAGCCGTCCCTTGGTGGCGCACCATAGGGCCGGGACCTTTCATTTTTATTAGTTCGGCGGCCGCCAGACGCGTGCGGGCCGGCGAAAACGCGCCGGCCCGCATTGTTGCTTAAAAAGTTATTTGCAGCCGTTCGGTGTCGCCGTTTTGCCGGGCGGACAGCCGCCGGCAGGGTGCGGCGCCGGCTTTGGCGGCGGCGGCGGAGGCTTGGCCACGGCCGGCGCGGGATGTGGCGGCGGCGGTGGTGGCGGCGGTGGTGGCGGCGGCTTAACCATGGCCGGAGCCGGATGCGGTGGCGGTGGCGGCGGCTTTTCGAATGCCGGTGCCGGGCCGGACGGATGCGGCGGCGGCGCGGCCGGTTTCTCGAAAGCCGGTTTCGGCTCGACCGAATGTGGCGGCGGCGGTGCGGGTTTCGCGAAAGCCGGCGTCGGCTCCGCCGGATGCGGTGGCGGTGACCCGGGTTTCTCGAATGCCGGCGCGGGGCCGCCCGGATGTTGCGGCGGCGGCTCCGGCTTCACGAAGGCGCTCGAAGGCGGTGGTGGCGGCGCGCCGGCGCCAGGATGCGGCTGGACTCCCGGCGTTAGCGGCGTGCCAAATCCCGGCCGCGTCCCCGGCGTGCCGGGCGCTCCCGGTGCGCCTGCGCCGCCCGACGCACGTGCCGCGGCAGCCGGCAAGGAGACGCGAAATTCCGGACGGCCGCCTGGTCCCGGCGGCACTCCCGGAGCGGGTCGCACGACGACGGCTCGCGGCGGCCGGATGAAGACCGGAATAGCCGCGGCTGCGGGGATCGGCAGCGCGAAACGCTCGCGCGGCGGCGGCGGCGGCGGCAACACGGCGAATTCGCGCGGCCGCGGCGGCAGGAAGAGGACCGGCGGCGGTGGCGGCGGCCGGAAGCCAAGTCCGCCGAACATAATGAATGGACGATCGATATAGCCCATCTCATCGGGGGGCGGCGGCGGCACGCCGAAATCGATCATGGCGAAGCCGGGCGGTGGCTCTATCTCGGCGCGCAGAAACGCCAGCCGCCGGCGCGCGTCCCACATATGCGGACCGTTCGGATATCGTCGCAAATAGGACCAATAGGCCGGCGGCGTGTCGTTCATCACGCAGTGACGCCAGGCGATCTCTTCGCGGCGCACCGCGATCATCGCCGCGACGCGCTGTGAATAGGGACTGTCGGGATAGACGGCGAGGAATTGCTCGTAGCCGTCGATCGTGTCGACCGCGAGCGCTGCGGCATAGGCATCGTCGGGATTGCCGAAGTCGCGCATCGGCCGACTGCGATAGTCGGCGAGCGGTGCGACATTCGGCGGCGGCGGTGCGTCGGCAGCGCGTTCGGTCATGAAGAACGGACCGTCGATCTGCGCGGCATACCAGGGCACCTCGCCGCCTTGCGTCTGCTCGCTGACGCGCAAGCGCACGCGCGCGAAAATATCGTCGAGGCTCAAGCCGCCGGCCGAGATCATTTCGGTGAGCGCGGTGGCATAGGCGCCGTAAGGACCCTGTTCGTCGGGCCCGATGGTGCCCGGCGCCGCGTTGAACGCGAACGCCATGCTCGGCGGCGGATCGATCAGCGCCAAGCCGCCCGCGAGCGGCTGGGCGCCCTGCGCAAAGCCGTTCTGCCGCGCCGCATCGAGGATCACGATCTTGACGCGGCCGGGCAGCGAGGCGAGCGGCTGGGTAAAGTCGGAGATCCGGATTGCCTGCAGCGGCACGTCGACATCACGTTGAATGTCGGCATCGATCGGCACGAAATAATTGTCGCCGGCATATTGCACGCCGTAGCCGGCAAGATAGATCAGCGCGACCGTGTCCGGCCCCGCCGCTGAAACCTGATCGATGAACTCGCGAAACGATTCCCGCAGCGTCGCCTGATCGAGGTCGCGCGCGCCGGTCACGGTGAAGCCCGCGGCCTGAAGGGCGTCGGCAACGAGGCCGGCATCGTTGGCGGGCGTCGCCAGCGTTGCGGTTTTGTACTGGGAATTGCCCACGACGAGGGCGAAGCGCTGTTCGGCCAGTCCCGGGCGCAGGCCGAGCGTCAACGCAAAGCACGCAACAAGCCACAGCAATGATGCATGCAGAAGCTTTTTCATCATCGGTCCCTCGAAATGGGTTTGTTCCTCAAAATGAGTTCCTCGAATCGCCGTGAGCCGCCTCGGTGTTATGGGGCGCATCCTGCCGATCAATAGGTCTGAATCATGTCAGGCCGCGCATTTGTTCTTTGGCGTCTGTTCTTTATGCGCCTGTCCGCTTTAGGTTCCTATCGGTGTTGCGGGTTACCAGTGGCACGGCCCGCGGGGGGCAACAGAAACATGCGGCAATACATGCCTTCAAGTTCTTCGAGCAGCAAATTTTCATAAGTTGGATTTGCGTCCCGGCGATGACCACGCTAAGAACAAACAAAGCTTTTGTAATTCACCCGCCCCATCGGCGTCTCTGCCGCCTCTTGGCACTCAACGCCTTGCCATCCAACGTCGTTGCCGATATGCGACCAAAGCAGATCCTTTACGGGATCGGCAAACAAAAGCGCGTTGGGTGACGCGATCCCGTGCGAGGTGCTTGCCTAGTGTGACTTGCCTGGATGTCGCGGACTTTGCGGCGATTGTTGATGCAACTATGCAACAAGATATTTATGCAACAAGAATCTGTGCCGCAAAGGCTTGCGCAACTCAGATTCATCTGCAAATAAAGCTGCCCTCCAAACTATCTGTTGTCTTTTCACTCCCGTAAGGGATACAAGCTGCCTTTCTTGAAAGGGAGGTTTTATGGCGAAGATGAAGAAGAAGCGGCGCGCGTGGACTGCAGCCGAAGTTCGTGACCTTAGAGCGATGGCAAAGAAGAAGACCACCGCCGGTCAAATCGCGAGGAAGCTGAAGCGGACCGAAGGTGCGACGCGCCAGAAGGCGTTCAGCATCGGGCTGTCGCTCGACTCCCGTTCCTAAACTTTCAAACAGAAATTCTATTCCTAAGATTCAACGGCATGCCGGTCCTGCCAAACGCGGGCACGGCATGCCGTCGCGCGTTTTGCTTTGGTGGTACTTTTGGTGTCGCTGTCGGCGCGATGCCGGACAGGCGTCGTCGCCTCAAAATGTCAGGGCGACTCGCAAGCCGCCTCATCTGGTCGTAAATCAGGTCGCTCATCGCGACTATCGCCTAGGAATGATGTCCGTTTCGGGTCTGCCGCCGGGTGGGGGCGATGGCGCGATCCGACCGCTCCGGCGGCTGTTTGTCCTATTAACTAACGGCCCTGAACCTGCCCCAATACTTCCGCAACTAAGGCTATAGTGGTTCCCGATCCTGGTCGGGCCTTTCGCCATTGTCGGGTCAAGTGAGCTGCGGCCAGCCCGAGCACACATGCTGGGCGTGGTTTTGCGCCTGTTACGGTGATACGAACGCCTATGAGCCAGCCTCCCGGCCCGCTGCGGCAGCAGCCCGCCAGTTCTGAGCTTGCAAACGCGCTCAGCGCGTGCCGGCGGGCTTTTTACGCCATCGCTATGTTCAGCGGCATGAGCAATCTGCTGATGCTCACCAGCGCGCTGTTCATGCTCGAAGTTTATGACCGGGTGCTGCCGAGCCGCAGCGTGCCGACGCTGGTGGCGCTGTTGCTACTGGCGGCCGGCATGTACGCGGCGCAGGGCGTCATTGACATGATCCGCAGCCGCATCCTGGTCCGCGTCGGCCGCAGCCTCGATGAGGCGCTGAGTTCGCGGGTCTATGACGCGGTGGTTCGGCTGCCGCTCAAGGTCGGCAATCGGGGCGAAGGCACCCAGCCGATCCGCGATCTCGATACGGTACGCGGCTTTCTGTCCGGGATCGGCCCGGTGGCGTTCTTCGATCTGCCGTGGATACCGATCTATCTCGCCATCTGCTTTATCTTTCACTTCTATATCGGCCTGACCGCTTTGTTCGGCGCCATCGTCCTCGGCGCGCTCGCCGTCGTGACCGAGCTGCAGACGCGGCACCCGACGCGGAGCGCCACGCAATATGCCGCGGCGCGCAATACTCTTCTGGAAGCGAGCCGCCGCAATGCCGAGGCGATCACCGCCATGGGCATGGTCGGCCGGATTTCGCGGCGCTGGGGCGAGCTCAACCGCCATTATATCGCCGCCAGCGGCCGCGCCAGCGATGTCGGCGGCGGGCTCGGCGCGATGTCGAAGGTTTTACGGATGCTGCTGCAATCCGCGATCCTCGCTGTCGGCGCAGCGCTTGTGATCAATCAGATGTCGACGCCCGGCATCATCATCGCCGGCTCCATTCTTGGCGCGCGCGCCTTGGCGCCGGTCGACATGGCGATCGCCAATTGGCGCGGCTTCGTCGGCGCGCGGCAAAGCTGGCAGCGGTTGTCCAAATTGCTCGGGCATCTGCCGCCGGTCGTCGCGCCGATGCCGCTCAAGCCGCCGGCGCGCTCGCTCGTGGTGCAGAATGCCGCCGTCGCCCCGCCCGGCGCGCAAAAGATCGTATCGCAGGACATCAATTTCACGCTCACGGCGGGTAAGGCGCTCGGCGTGATCGGACCGACGGCGTCGGGAAAATCCTCGCTGGCGCGCATGCTGGTCGGGGTCTGGAGCCCGGTTCGCGGCACTGTGCGGCTTGACGGCGCGACGATCGATCAATGGTCGCCGGAAGCGCTCGGGCGCCATATCGGCTACGTGCCGCAGGACGTGGAATTGTTCAACGGCACGGTGGCGCAGAACATTTCGCGCTTCGAGGAGCCGCCGGATCCGGACGCCGTCATCGCCGCGGCACAGGCCGCCGGCGTCCACGATCTCATTACCGGTCTGCCGGAGGGCTACGACACGATCGTCGGCGATCACGGCAGCGCCTTGTCGGCCGGGCAGGCGCAGCGGCTCGCGCTCGCCCGCGCGCTCTACCGCGATCCTTTCCTCGTCGTGCTCGACGAACCCAATTCCAATCTCGATGCCGAAGGCGATGAGGCGCTGACGCGGGCCATTCTCGGGCTTCGCGCCCGCGGCGCGATCGTGATCGTGGTCGCGCATCGGCCGAGCGCCATTGCCGGCGTCGACTATATCCTCATCATGGGCAAGGGCCGCCAGCAGCAGTTCGGGCCGAAGGAGGAAATCCTCACCCGCGTCACCGCGCAGAGCCAGCCGCCGCGCGCCTTGAAAGTGGCAGAGCAGGGAGGTGCGGGATGATCGACGCACCGAACAGAGATACGGGCAGGCCCAAAAGCTATACGCCGAGTAGACCGCTGGGCCAAACGCCGAGCAAAGCCCCTGCGGATCCGAAGGCCAAACTGCCGAACCCATTCGGCGGCAAACTCGCCAGCAAGTTTTCCGGCAAATTGCCGGGCCGGCTTTCAGGTCAATTCTCCTGGAAGCTGCCGCGCCAGTTGCATTGGCTCGAAGCAAAGCTCGGGCCGACTTTGTCGTGGCTGTTCTACGATGAGTCGCCGCCGGAAAGTGCCGAGGCCTCGATCCGCCGCCACATCATTGCCGGCAGCGTCCTGATCGGCGTGCTGGCATTCGGCCTGGGCGGCTGGGCCTCCACCGCCGAAATCTCCGGCGCGCTGATCGCGCAAGGCTCGCTTGTCGTCGATTCCAACGTCAAGAAGGTGCAGCATCCGACCGGCGGCGTGGTCGGCGAGTTGCTGGCGCACGACGGCGATCATGTCAAAGAGGGTCAGGTTCTCATCCGGCTCGACGAGACGGTGACGCGCGCCAATCTGGCGATCGTCACCAAGGGTCTCAACGAACTCTATGCGCGCAAAGCGCGTCTTGCCGCCGAGCGTGACGGCGTCGATTCGGTTCCGACGCCTCCCGAACTCGCCCAAAACGCCGACGATCCCGGCGCGAACGAGGCGCTCAACAGCGAGCGCAAGCTGTTCGATTTGCGGCGCGCGGCGCGGACCGGTCAAAAGCAGCAGCTGCAAGAGCGGATTACGCAATTGCAGCAGGAGATCACCGGCATCGACGCGCAGCTCACCGCCAAGGATCAGGAACTCGGGTTGATCGCGCAGGAGCTGCAGGGCGTGCGCGAGCTGTGGCAGAAGAACCTGATTCAGCTCAACCGGTTGACCTCGCTGCAGCGTGACGAGGCTAAGATCCAAGGCGAGCGCGGCCAGCTCGTCGCCCAGTCCGCCGAGGCCAAGGGCAAGATCGCCGAGACCCAGTTGCAGATCATCCAGGTCGATCAGGACCTCTCCAGCGACGTGGCCAAGGAATTGCGCGAGACCGAAAGCAAGATCGGCGAATATGTCGAGCGCAAAGTCACCGCCGAAGACCAGCTCAAGCGCACCGATATCCGCGCGCCGCAGGACGGCACCGTGTTCCAATCGACCGCGAACACGGTCGGCGGCGTGGTCACCGCCGGCGATCCGATCATGCTGATCGTGCCGGAGAGCGACAATCTTCTGGTCGAGGTCAAGGTCGACCCGAAGGACATCGATCAGGTCCAGCTCGATCAGCCCGTCGTGCTGCGCTTCTCGTCGTTCAATTCGCGCACCACGCCGGAGATCAACGGCAAGGTCGTGCGGATCGCGGCCGACACCTCGACCGATCAGCGCACCGGCCAGACCTATTATCTCGCGCGCATCTCGATGAGTGCCGACGAGGTCAGGCGGCTCGGCGACGTCAAGCTGACGCCGGGCATGCCGGTCGAGGCCTTCATCCAGACCGGCGAACGCACCATGCTGTCCTATCTGATCAAGCCGCTGCATGATCAATTCATGCGGGCGTTCCGCGAAAAATAACCTCGCTATTGCGCGGGTGGATGAGATAACAAGCCCGCGCGATCCGGCGCGGCGTCGTTGCCGAGCTTTCGCGGTTCAGGAGACGTGCTGGCGATGAACGGGATTGCCCGCTGGGCGCGGAAATTCGGCGTGGCGCGCGCGGTGTGCCTCGTGCTCCTGTTCGCGCTCATTCCGCTGCGGCTTGCCGATCCGCGGCCGCTCGCCGAATTGCGCGCGCGCACCTTCGATCTGTTTCAGGTGCTGTGGCCGCGCGAGCAGAGCTCGCGGCCGGTCGTCATCGTCGACATCGACGAGGACAGCCTGAAAGAAATCGGGCAGTGGCCGTGGCCGCGCACCACCGTGGCCGATCTGATCACCAAGATCACCGAGCTCGACGCCGCCGGCATCGGCTTCGACATCATTTTCGCCGAGCCCGACCGCATGTCGCCGGCGATTGCCGAACAGAGTTTCCGCGGCATCGATGCCGACACGCGCGCCAAGCTCGACAGCCTGCCGAGCAATGACGCGGTGCTGGCCGACGCGATCAAAAATTCGCGCGTCGTCGTCGGCCAGGTCGGCTCAGCCCATGTCGATCCCAAGACCAAAGCCGAGCAGATCTTGCAGACCGGCTTTGCCATTCGCGGTCCCGATCCGACGCCGTTTCTGGTGACGTTTCCCGGACTCCTGCGCAACGTGCTGCCGATCGAGGAGGCCGCGGCCGGCCGCGGCCTGTTTTCGATCAATCCGGAAACCGACGGCATCATCCGCCGTGTCCCGGTGATCATGAAGGCGCAGGGGGCGCTGGTGCCCTCGCTCGCCATGGAAATGCTGCGGGTCGTGTCGCATGCCAGCGCCATCCTGGTGCGCGTCAACGAAGCCGGCGTGCAATCGGTGGCGGTGCCCGGCCTCGAAGTGCCGACCGACCGCAACGGGCAGCTCTGGGTGCATTTCAACAAGCATGATCCGGCGCGCTATGTCTCGGCGAAGGACGTGCTGCAGGGCCGCGTGCCGCCGGACCGCCTGCGCGGCCGGCTGGTCCTGATCGGCACGTCGGCGACCGGGCTCCTCGACATCAAGACCACGCCGCTCGATCCGGTGATCCCCGGCGTCGAGGTGCATGCGCAAATCCTCGAAAGCGTGCTCACGAAGTCTATTCTGCTCAATCCGAACTACGCGATCGGCGCCGAACTCGTGATCGCGGTGCTGCTCGGGATCGGCGTGATCATCACCGCGCCGATGCTGTCGCCGACGGTCAACGTGGTGCTCGGCGCGCTTCTCATCGTCGGCTTGACCGGCTTCTCGCTTTATCTCTTTGCCGAGCACAATCTGCTGATCGATTTCACCTATCCGCTGATTTCGAGCTGGCTGATCTATCTCGTTCTGACCTTCGTCAATTATTTCCGCGAACAACAGCAGCGCCAGCAGATCCGCTCCGCTTTCGGCTATTACCTGTCGCCGCACATGGTCGAGCAGTTGGCACGCTCGCCGGAAAAGCTCGTGCTTGGCGGCGAAGAGCGCCGCATGACCATCCTGTTCTCCGACGTACGCGGCTTCACCACCATCTCCGAGCACTACAAGGACGATCCACAAGGCCTGACGCGGCTGATGAACCGCTTCCTCACCCCGCTCACCAACGCCATCATCGAGCGCAAGGGCACGATCGACAAATATATCGGCGACGCCATCATGGCGTTCTGGAACGCGCCGGTCGACGATCCCGAGCAGGAAAGCAATGCCTGTGAGGCGGCGCTGCAGATGCTTGAGCGCGCCGTCACGCTCAACGGCGAGCTCAAGAGCGAGGCCGAGGCCAGTGGCGGCGAGTTCATGCCGCTGCGCATCGGTATCGGCCTTAATACCGGCCCTTGCGTGGTCGGCAATATGGGATCGGATTTCCGCTTCAATTATTCGGTGCTGGGCGACACCGTGAATCTCGCCTCGCGGCTTGAAGCGCGGACCAAGGATTACCGCCTGCCCATGGTCATCGGGTCGCGCACCGCGGAAGTGGCGAAGAACAGGTTCGCCACCATGGAAATCGATCTGATCCTGGTGAAGGGCAAGAAGCAGCCGGAAGCGGTGTTCACCGTGCTCGGCCGCGCCGAGGTCGAGCAGGATCCGCGTTGTGTCGAACTGCGCGATCTCAACGCGCAAATGCTGGCGCGCTTCCGCAAGCAGGATTGGGACGGCGCGCTCGACTTTATTCAACGCTGCCGCAAGAGCGCCAATGGCTTCGACGTGTCGGGGCTCTACGACATGTATGAAGAGCGCATCGCCGCCTATCGCGCAGAGCCGCCGGGACCAGATTGGGACGGCGTCTACGAAGCCGAATCGAAGTAACTGTTATTTCGTGATGGAGGCGGGCGCCGCAGAACGACGCGCGCCGATCAGCACGTCGGGCAGGTATCGCCGCGCGCCCTCGCTGTCGAGCGCAAACAGCGGCACCGCCTCCGGCATCGCCTTGTCTTCGACGAGCTTGAGCCAGCGATTGTCGAGGATGATCCAGGCGCCGTCGAGCCGCGCCGCGGTGACGGCGTGGTCCTCATGCGCGGCGGTATTGTGCACGATCATCAGTTTCACATCGTCGGCGGCAATGCCGGCTTCGATCAGCGCGACATATTTGGCGATCGCATAATCCTCGCAGTCGCCCTTGTGCGTGGTGAAGGTCTCGAGCGGCGCGCTCCATTTGTCGGGCACGCCCCATTGCGCCATGTCGCTCATCGGCTCGATCGCCATGTTGATGGCGCGATTGATCACGCCGATGCGGGCGCGCCCGGTCAGCGCCCGGCCCTGGTCGACGATGGCGAGGAAGTTTTTCGCCGCCACCGGACAAGAATCCATGTTCGCCCGGCAGCGCGCAAAGACTTCGCTCTCAGCGCGCATATCGGCCTTGACGCGGTTCCACTTCGTCAGAACGTCTCCGCCTTTGACCGGCAGAATATTGAACCGAAACGAAGCATCGATGTTAGGCAGATCGTTGCGCGGCAAGGCGGCATCGGGACGAACGGGCGTCACGGCTTCAAGCGCGGCGAGCTTCGTCGGCGCGGTCGCGGCGGCTTGGTTCGGTTTTTGAACGTCAGGCTGAAGCTTGACCGGAATGTCCGCCAGCACCGTGGTTTCCACGGACGTGACCGGATCAGCAGGCAAAATTTCGGTTTCGGCGTCGACTTTTGCTTTGATGGGATCTTGCGGCGCAGCGCTTGGCGTCTCGCTTGCGACAGCCGCTTGCCCCATCGGTGCTTCGATAATGATTGAGGTCGCAGACTGGTTCGCGTCGGCGACCGGTCCGGATTCGATACCGGCAAAGGCCGGCACGGCGACAGCAAATAGGAAGGCGGCAAACCACCACGCCGCGACACGCAACAACATTATGACGTCCCTGAACGGCGAGATGAGAAGCTTGCGCTTTCTCTCCCAGCTCTAATTTCAGGAGCCGACATAACGTGCGTGCGGCTGCAGCCCGGTTAAACGAGCGCTGATCGCGCGGGAATGATCGGAAACAGCGTGTAACGACGGCTTCGCCGACGCTTACAATTTTATCGATCTGGTTGTCCTAATTGCTTGTACAGCGCGCCATTTGTGCGATTAAATGAGCGCCAAGTTGGTAAAATGGGGAGGCGAGAAAATGCGCGTCACGCTGCGCCTGAAGCCGCACGCAACATTATTTGGTCTGACCGCGGCCGGTCTCTTGCTCGGTCTTTCGTTCGGCATTGGCCGCGCGTCGGCCGAGGACAAGACCTTCGAATTGAAGCTTGCGCATTGGGTGCCGCCCTCGCATCCGTTGCAGAAGGCGCTCGAAGCCTGGGGTGACTCGGTCCAGCAGGATTCCGGCGGCACCATCAAGTACAAAATTTATCCGGCGCAGCAGCTGGGCAAGGCTTTCGACCATTACGACATGACGCGCGACGGCATCGCCGACTTCGCCTATGTCAATCCGAGCTATCAACCCGGCCGGTTTCCGATTTTCGATGCCTCGAATCTGCCGTTCATGATCGCCAATGCCAAAGCGGGCTCCGGCGCGATCGACGACTGGTATCGAAAATACGCTGCCGCCGAGATGAAGGACGTCAAATATTGCTTCGCCTTCGCCCACGATCCCGGCACGTTCCATTCCCGGACCAAGAAGATCGTGGTGCCGAGCGACATTTCTGGCATGAAAGTGCGGCCGGCGACCGCGATCATCGCCTCGATGGTCACCTCGCTCGGCGGCACCAATGTGCAGGCGTCGGCGCCTGAAGTGCGCGACGTCATCGAGAAAGGCGTCGCCGACGCTGTCACCTTCCCGTCAGGATCGATCGTGCTGTTCGGTATCGACAAGGTGACGAAGTACCATATCGACTTCCCGCTCTATACGACGGGCTTCGTCTGGATCATGAACAAGGACACCTATGCCGCGATGTCGCCCGCGCAGCAGAAGGTGATCGACAATCATTGCAACAGGGAATGGGCGGAAAAGACCGCGGGGCCCTGGGCCGAATTCGAGCATGAGGGGCTCGCCAAGATCAAGGCCGAGCCCGACCAAGAGGTCTATAGCTTGACCGACGCGCAGCTCGACCAATGGAAGGCCGCGGCGACGCCGGTGATGCAGTCGTGGTCGGACGCGGTGAAAAAGGCCGGCGGCGATCCCGATCCGGCTCTCAAGAGCCTGAAGAACGAACTCGCCAAATCCAATTCCGGCTACTGAGCGCGTCGCTTCGCGGCCTGAAGGCGCGGCATGTTGCCGCCGACCTGCAGGGTGCGATCCCGCCTTTAAGAATACGCGCTGATGGCAGGACCACAGACCGAATCCGCCCCGCATGAGCCACCGTCGCCGCCGCGGCGGCCGCGCAGCCTCATGGACCGCTTCATCGACGGCATCGAACTCGTCGCCGCATTCTTTGTCGGCATCGTCGCGCTCGACATCTTCGTCTCGGTTTTGCTGCGCTATTTCTTCGCCGTGCAGATACCGGATTCTTACGATTTCGGCCGGCTCTTGCTCGGCATCCTGATCTTCTGGGGCATCGCCGCGACGTCCTACCGCGGCAGCCACATCACCGTCGATCTCCTCTATTCCAATGTCGGCGAGCGGATGAAGCGCGTCATCGACGTGTTCGCGACACTGGTTCTGCTGTTCGTCGTCACGGTGCAAACCTACACTTTGTTCGACAAGGTGCGCGGCACCTATGCCGACCATGTGCTGACCTATGACCTGCGGCTGCCGGTCTGGCCGTTTTACCTGGTGGCCTGGCTCGGCGACGTGTCTGCCGTGCTGCTCATCGCCGTGCGCACCTATCGGCTGATCTTCTATCCCGATCTGCTCGGCGGCCAGTATCAGATCAAGCCGGTCGAATGAGCGAACTCATGAGCGTTGCGAGATGAGGCGCATTTGCATCTGAGCACCGACGCGGTCGCCATTATCGGCTTTGTCACGCTGTTCGCGCTGATGCTGTTACGCGTGCCGGTCGGTATGGCGATGGGGCTCGTCGGCGTCTCCGGCTTTGCCTACCTGGTCGGCGGCACGGCGGCGCTGAAGAATGTCGGGCTCACGTCGATGCGAACGGTGACCGACTATACGTTCGGCGTCATCCCGATGTTCCTGCTAATGGGCGCCTTCGTGTCGAATTCCGGTATGAGCCGGGAGCTGTTCCGCGCAGCCAATGCCTTTGTCGGCCACTTCAAGGGCGGGCTTGGCATCGCCACCATCGCCGCCTGCGCCGGCTTCGCCGCGATCTCCGGTTCCTCCGTCGCCACGGCGGCCACCTTCGCTACCGTCGCCTATCCGGAAATGCGGCGCTACAACTATCCGCAATCCTTCGCCACCGGCGTCATTGCCGCCGGCGGCACGCTCGGCGCCATGCTGCCGCCTTCGACCGTGCTTGCGGTCTATGGCATCATCACCGAGCAAGACATCGGCAAGCTGTTCATCGCCGGCATCATTCCAGGCCTCATCGCCGCCGCCATGGACATGATCACCATCGTGATCATCGGCAAGCTGCGGCCGAATTTCCTGCCCGCGACGCCGCGGCATTCCTGGAAGGAGCGGCTCGCCGGTCTGCGCGACATCTGGGCGACGCTCCTCCTCTTCGCTTTTGCCATCGGCGGGCTCTACGGCGGCTTGTTCACGCCGACCGAAGCCGGCGGCATGGGCGCCTCGGGCGCGCTCTTGATCGGCGTCGCGCGAGGAAAACTGACGCGGCCGGAAATCCGCCGCTCGCTCCTGCAAGCCGTGCGCACCGCGGCCGCCGTGCTCACGGTGCTGATCGGCGCGCTATTGTTCGGCTATTTCCTCACCGTGACGCAGACGCCGCAGAAAGTGACCGAGTTCCTCACCAGCCTCGGGCTCGGCCGCTACGGCGTGCTCGCGCTGATCATGCTGATGTATATCGTGCTCGGCTGCCTCATGGACGCGCTGGCCATGATCATCCTGACGATCCCGATCATCTTCCCGGTGATCACGCAACTCGGCTTCGATCCGATCTGGTTCGGCGTGATCATCGTCATGACAGTCGAGCTCGGACTTATTCACCCGCCGGTCGGCATGAATGTCTTCGTCATCAAAAGCGTCATCCCCGAAGTCAGCTTTTCGACGATCTTTGCCGGGGTCCTGCCGTTCATCGTCACCGACATCGTCCGGCTCATCATCCTGATCGCGTTTCCGATCCTGGCGCTCTGGCTGCCGTCGCACATGTTCAAGTGATCGGCTCGTCACGATGATGAGCAAACGAAAAAGCAGTCCAGGATGCCTTATTCCTGGACTGCTTCGCTTCGCCTGAACAAAGAGCTGTTAGCTTCGCCCGCCGCCGGCGAGCACAGCGCGGGTGGCCCGGTCGGGACCGAAGTCATCCACGCTGTCGATAGCTAAAAGGTCGGCGAGCCGCGTGCGGGCGCGATTGACCCGGCTCTTGATGGTGCCGACCGCGCAGCCGCAGATCGCCGCCGCGTCGTCGTAGGAGAACCCGGACGCGCCGACCAGGATGAGCGCCTCGCGCTGATCCGACGGCAGCTTCGACAGCGCAGCCCGAAATTCTTCGAGCTCCACCCGTCCGGTCTGCTCGGGATGCGACTTCAGCGTCTCCGCATGACGGCCGTCGGCATCCTCAACCTCGCGCCGCCGCTTGCGGTATTCCGAGCGGAACAGGTTGCGCAGAATGGTGAACAGCCAGGCAGGCATATTGGTGCCGGGCTGGAACGAGTCGATATGCGCCAGCGCGCGCAGGAGGGTCTCCTGCACCAGGTCGTCGGCGCGATCTATATTGCCGCACAACGAGATCGCGAAGGCGCGCAAACTCGGTACGGTCCCTAGTACTTGGTCGCGAATCGCTGGGTCGAGTTTCATGTTGGCTCGCCCCTCAATCCTGGTCCTGTTCGCTCAATCGCCGAACCAGATCGGCGAGGTGCGACGGCACGCCCTGATTGACCACATCGTCATAGATGGCACGCAATTGCTGGCCGATTCTGGCCTGAACCTCGCGGCCCAGCCTTGCTTCCGGCTTTGCTGGTCTCGCCATGCCGTCTCTGCCCTCCGGCTTCTCACTGACCGGATCGACCGGATCGAGATTGGTGTTGCGGTGTTTCATTTCATTCTTTCCCCATTCACCCATGGTTTCCACCCGCCGCCGCAGCCCCCACTACTCCAAACGCCAATATGCGCTAACGCACTGACATGGCCTGAAGTTCCGTCTTTGATTTGATGTCGGAACTTTTTTTGCCTCACGGCGTTTTTATGAGTAACCTCAGCACCATGGAAGGGGAGGGTCGTAGTGTCCACCTCGCAAGCCGTACTTCAGCACCTGCCGTCGCTTCGCCGCTATGCCCGCGCGCTCACGGGTAGCCAGCCTTCCGGCGACGCTTATGTCGTCGCCACCGTTGAATCGCTGATCGCCAGCCCGAAGCTCCTGGAATCGAGCTCGAGTTCGCGGGTCGGCCTTTATCGGCTGTTCACGAAGATTTGGAATTCGGTGGCGCTCAACGACAAGCCGGAAGCCAACGAAATCGTGCTGCCGCCCGAGCAGCACCTGACTCACATTACGCCGCGTCCGCGCCAGGCCTTTCTCCTGGTCGCGCTCGAGGGCTTCTCCGAAGAAGACGCCGCCGAAGTCTTGGACTGCGACCTGCAAACGCTCCGCGGCCTGGTCGAGGAATCCGGGCGCGAGCTCGCCGCCGAAATCGCCACCGACGTCCTCATCATCGAGGACGAGACCTTCATCGCCATGGATATCGAGGCGCTGGTCGAGAGCCTGGGCCATCATGTCATCGGCATCGCGCGCACCCATAGCGAGGCGTTGGCTTTGGCCAAGAAGAAACGGCCGGGATTGATCCTCGCCGATATTCAGCTTGCCGACGGCAGTTCGGGCCTCGATGCCGTGAACGAGCTTCTCGGCTCGTTCGAAGTGCCGGTCATCTTCATCACCGCCTATCCGGAGCGTTTCCTGACCGGACAGCGTCCGGAGCCGGCCTTCTTGATCGCCAAACCATTTCAGGTCGCGGTCGTTTCGGCGGTGGTCAGCCAGGCGCTGTTCTTCGGACGCAAGGCGCGCCAGCGCGAACGCAAGCCGGTGGAGCGCCAAGCTACCGCTTAGACCCACCGCTTAGACGCGCGTTCAAAGATCGTATTTCTGCTGCTGTGCAATGGCCGGGCTATGCCCGGCCTTTGCCGTTTTTTGCAAGCCCCGACCTCGTGCCGCGCGGTGTCGCGCGCCCGAGTTCCCGGCCCCAAAAATGTTGAGGCGCAGTCGATCGGCATATCGACTGCGCCCAACGCCGCCGGCCAAGCACGGGGGGAGGGGGAAAGACTGGCCGGCGCGCCATGACAAACGCCGACAGCGATATTTGTTCCTGGCACCGCGGGGGGCGGGGCTGCGCTGCGCAACTCCCTCGCAAGGCCATCAACGCCAGCAAAAATCGAGCGCATCAAACAAGATGGCATCAAACAAACACGCGGCCGATCACACCGGCGTGTTTTGAGGCCAAGGCGCTTGACCCCAGCGGTTTGAACCACGGCAGCATCCTTCACGTCTCAGTGAAAGGACGACGGCGATGGAACCCAGCGGCAGCAGGCACGTTGGCTTTGCGGTGAGGTTGTCGGCTTCGGGGATTTTTGGTGCGTCCGATCGAGAAAACAAGCGATCGAGCGTCGCGGCTGGAGAAGTCCCGATGGCCAATACTTTGCTGGTCCGTGCTGTGTTGGTGCGCATGGCGAGTGCGGCTGGGCTGATTGCGCTGTCGCTGTTTTTCCTCGGGCTCATCCCCTTCCTCAGTGCCGGTCCGAGCGTCGGCGCAGGCCTCCCCACCAAAGTGCCCGCGACCTCGGTCAACCGCGAATTCAAGGGCGACCGGCTGCCGCTTCCTTCGGACGCCAACTCGGCTTTTTCCAAGAACGACCCGCAGCGCCCGCAGGACGCAAAGCAGATCCTGGACGGCTGCGATCCGGCATTCTCGCTGATCACCACGCCGCGATTGTCCAACGTCTACGGCCGCTGCACGACATAGCGCGGCGCAAATCCGCGTCAAGTCAGCGTCAGTCTCCGCGTCAGTCCTGGTCCGAATTAAGCCCTCAATCACAGCGCGTCACCACACGAGATGCGGTGAACCTCTTTGCCGCTGCGCGCGTCTGACGTTACGCCGAAACACGCAATTTGAAGGAAATTCGAATGAGGCGTTTCATTCGAATTTTATTTGTTTGTTGTTTGTTTGTTTCGTCGGGAACCAAACGCCTCATCGGCATTTGAAGATAAAGAGAACGGCATTCTCTTAAGCACGGGAGTAGGTCATGGCAGCGCTTCGCCGGTCACGGCATCTTTGCAGCTTTATCCTGTTCGCAGGCATCCTGGCGGTGCCTGTCGTCCCTGCTTCCGCGCAGGTCCTCGCTTTCGGGCCGATGCAGAACTATCAGCCGGGCTTCCCGCAATATGCGCCGCAAACCGCGCCGCAGAGCGATGCCGCCCCGTCCGATCAATTGGCGCCGGAATTGCGCCACCAGATCGTGGCCTATCAGACCACCGAGCCGGCCGGCGTCATCGTCATCGATACCGCGCACAAGTTTCTGTACCTGACCATGGGCGGCGGCAAGGCGATGCGTTACGGCATCGGCGTCGGCCGCCAGGGCTTTACCTGGTCGGGCGTGCAAACGATCTCGCGCAAGGCCGAATGGCCGGATTGGATCCCGCCGAAGGAGATGGTGGCGCGTCAGCCCTACCTGCCGCGTTGGGTCTCCGGCGGTCCGGGTAACCCGCTCGGCGCGCGCGCGATGTATCTCGGCAATACCGAGTACCGCATCCACGGCACCAATGATCCGACCACGATCGGCAAGAACGTGTCTTCCGGCTGCATCCGGCTGGAAAATTCCGAGGTGCAGGATCTCTATTCGCGGGTTGCCATCGGCACCAAAGTCATCGTACTGCCCAACGACCCGCACGCTTCGGCCGAGCGCATTTCTATGAACGACGGTGGCGGCGTTGCCATCGATCAGGGTCGCGACGGCCGCATGTCGGCGCAGATTGCCATTCGATAATATTGCGGTTGCTATCCGAATATGGCGAAGGCGCGTCGCAAGACGCGCCTTTAGCATTGTTCTAAACGCATTCGCACCGCCGAAGGTTCGCCTGCATTTTCGGAATATCTTTCTTCGGTCTGTGTTCTAACAGAGGCGCGATAAGTTGCATCTGCGATCGGCAATGACGATCTTTACGGAGGGGGTCTAAGGTGGAAGTGTAAAGGCATGGATTTGCCTGACAAAAAAAGACCAGAAAGAAGCGGGCCGACGCAAGACATCGCGCAAGAAGCAACCGCGCGAAAATCACCGCTGGACGTTTCGACAGAATTCTTTCCCAATGCCGCAATCGTCCGCGCCGGACTCGAGTCCGCGCGCATCGGCGTCTGGTCGTGGGACGCCGACGCCGGCAACCTGACCTGGTCGATCAATCTTGAATCGATGCACGGTCTGCCGCCGCACAGCTTCAACGGCACCCTCGCCGGCTTCCTCGACAGCATTCACGGTGAAGATCGCGCCAATGTGGAAGCCTTGCTCAAGGAGGCGATGCATGCGCAGTCGCCGTTTCGTGCGCGCTATCGCACGCTGCGGCGCGACGGCCGTGACGACGACTGCTGGCTCGAGGCTACCGGAGCGGTCATTAGCGCGGGTGGCAAAGCCACGGGCATGTCGGGTCTCTGCTACGACATTACCGGCCGCGTCAGCCTCGAGAACGAGTTGCGCACCCGCGCCAAGCAGCAGGAAGCGCTGGCGCAACTCGGCGAACGCGCGCTGGCGCAACCCGATCTCGAAAGGCTTCTCAACGACGCGGTCTCGACCGTTGCGCTTACGCTGTCGGTCGATTTCGTTAAAATTCTCGAGCTCATGCCCGGCGACAACGACCTGCTGCTGCGCGCCGGGTTCGGCTGGAAGACCGATCTTGTCGGCACGGTATTGACGACGGCGGAGCCCGATAGTCTTGCGCGTTTCACGCTCGATTCCGCCGAGCCGGTGGTGATCGAGGATTTTGCCGGCGAGAAGCGGTTCGAGGTTTCGCCTTATCTCAAGGACCACAATTGCGCCTGCGGGATGAATGTCGCCATTGCCGGCCGCGACGGCCGCGCCTACGGCATTCTCGGCGTGTGCTCCAGCCGCAAGCGGCGCTTCGGCGCGCAGGACACGATGTTCCTCGCCGCCGCCGCCAATCTCCTCGCCGGCGCCATTCAGCGCCGCCTGCTCGAGCAGCGTCACGAGTTGATGATCCGCGACATGCGGCATCGCAGCGGCAATCTGTTTTCGCAGTTGTTGGCGCTGTTCTCGCAGACGGCGCGGACGTCGAAAAACATTCCCGATCTCACCACGAAGTATCAGGCCCGCGTGCTGGCCATGGCGAACGCCCATAGGCTGATCACCGAAGGCGGCTGGCAATCGATACCGATCATAGAGCTTCTGCATGCCGTGCTCGGTCCCTATCTCGATCGGGCATCGCTAAAGGGGCCGAATATCGATCTCGAGCCCGATCCGGTCTTCACGCTGAGCGCGGCGCTGCACGAGCTTGCCGCCAATGCGACCAAGCATGGCAGCCTGTCGCGCGCCAAAGGACAGCTCGATCTGCGCTGGTCGGTGGAGCGCACCGCACGCGGCAGGAGCCTGATCATGGATTGGGTCGAGAAGAACGGGCCGCCAACACGACGGCCGCGAAAGAGCGGCTTCGGCACGCGGCTGATCGACCTTGTCATACAGCGGCAATTAAACGGTGAGGTTATCCGTAACTATTCGAGTGAGGGTCTCAGCGTAAAAATGCTGGTCCCGCTGACCCACGAAAGGTGGCCGGCGCCGGGGGCCACCGAAAAGTCCGGCAAAACTCCGGGCGCGACAGGATTGTCCGACCCACCCTTGCCACCACCCTTGCCGCGCGAGGCTCAAGCGCCGTAGGCTTAGGTGCAGTGCAGCAAGCCAACCAAAAGCCGTAGGAGCAAGCTTTGCCGCAGGGACGTACACCGTTCGAGCAGATCACTTTGTTGTTGCAGGGCGGCGGCGCGCTCGGCTCGTATCAGGCCGGGGTCTATGAGGCGCTGGCCGAAGCTGACCTTCACCCGGATTGGGTCGCCGGCATTTCTATCGGCGCCATCAATTCGGCGATTATTGCGGGAAACCCGCCGGAAAAGCGTGTCGATGCGCTGCGCAAATTCTGGCATGAGGTCTCTGCTTCGCCGGTCGGCGTGCCGTATTTCCGGCATCTCGACCTCAGCGACGATACGCAGCGTCAGTTCGTCAATCAGGCGCGGGCCATGAACACTCTGTTCTTCGGCGCGCCGAATTTCTTCGTGCCACGCATGCCGCCGCCGACGGTGTGGTGGCCGCCCGGCGCCGCCGACAAAGCGAGTTATTACGACAACACGCCGCTGCGAGCGACACTCGAGCGTCTGGTTGATTTCGATCGCATCAATTCCGGCGAGATGCGCTTTAGCGTAGGGGCGGTCGAGGTGCGCAGCGGCAACTTTGCCTATTTCGATTCAACGACGCACAAGATCGCTTACGAACATATCGCCGCATCTGGCTCGCTGCCGCCCGGCTTTCCGGCGACCAGGATCGGCGAAGAGTATTTCTGGGACGGCGGTCTGATCTCGAACACGCCGCTGGAATGGGTGCTGGATTCGCGGCCGCGCCGGGACACGCTGGCGTTCCAGATCGATCTTTGGAATGCCCGCGGCGAATTGCCGAGGGACATGGTCGAGGTCGAAGTGCGGCATAAGGAGATCATCTATTCGAGCCGCAATCGTGCCGCGACCGACCAGTACAAGCACGTGCAGAAACTGCGGATTGCGGCTGCCAATCTCATCAAGAAGTTGCCGGCCGAATTGCGCGACGGCGATGACGCCAAGCTTCTGCTCACCGAAGCCAACGACAAGGTTTGCAACATCGTGCATCTGATTTATCGCGCCAAGCCCTATGAAGGCATCGCCAAGGATTTTGAATTCTCGCGGCGGACCATGGAGGAGCACTGGAAGACCGGCTACAGCAATGCGCGGCAGACATTGGCCAATCCGCAAGTGCTCGAACTGCCGGATCGTCTTGAGGGAGTTCGCACCTTCGATTGCGGCGAGCAGCAGAGCTGACACCGAATTGTCCGAGTATTCGCATATATTGAAGCATTGCAACGGAGGGAAATCGCTATGAAGGAAAGCGACGTGAAGAAGCGGGCTTTCGCCATGCCGCTGACCAGCCCGGCCTTTCCGATCGGCCCCTATCGTTTCGTCAATCGCGAATTCCTCATCATCACCTACCGCACCGACCCGCAGAAATTGCGTGAACTGGTGCCGGAACCGCTGCAAATCGAAGAGCCGCTGGTCAAATTTGAGTTCATCCGCATGCCGGATTCGACCGGCTTCGGCGATTACACCGAAAGCGGGCAGGTCATTCCGGTGACCTTCAAAGGCCGCAAAGGCGGCTACTCGCATTGCATGTTCTTGGACGACCATCCGCCAATCGCCGGCGGCCGCGAATTGTGGGGTTTTCCGAAAAAGCTGGCGAAGCCGACGCTGCATGACGAGCTCGATACGCTCGTCGGCACTCTGGATTACGGCTCGGTCCGGATCGCCACCGGCACCATGGGCTATAAGCACAAAGTGGCCAATCACGACGCCGTCAAAGCCTCGCTGTTGGCGCCGAGTTTCCTCCTCAAGATCATCCCTCATGTCGACGGCACACCGCGCATCTGTGAGATCGTCGAATACGAGTTGACCGATGTCGATCTCAAAGGCGCCTGGACGGGGCCCGCGGCGCTTACTCTCGTATCGCACGCGCTGGCGCCGCTCGCCGAATTGCCGGTGCTGGAAATCGTGTCCGGCACCCACATCATTGCAGATCTGACCCTGCCGCTTGGTAAGGTGGTCCACGACTATCTTGCTTAAGGTAGCCGCTCTGGGCTAGTTGGCTCGGTCGCTTTGGCTCATTCCCGGCCGCGATTCCGCGTGGCCTGCATCGATTGGTCCCCATGAAAGAAGAAACGATCAGCTTTCAGTCCGCGGGCCTGCGCCTGCACGGCGCCATCGGCGTTCCCGACGGCCTGGCGCCGAAAGAGCGGCGCTCAGCTTTCATCGTGCTGCACGGCTTCGGTTCCAACAGCGAAGGCAATAATGTGCTGCAGCCGACGCGGGTCTTGAGCGAATTCGGCTATGTCACCATGCGCTTCGATATGCGCGGTTGCGGCAAGAGCGAAGGCGAGTTCGGCCGCGTCATCTGCCTCGAACAGGTTGAAGATCTCGGCAATGCGCTCAATGTCCTGGCGCAGCATCCGGCCGTCGATCCCGAGCGTATCGGCGTCATCGGGTCGAGCTTCGGCGGCGCGGTCGC
>DATHPQ010000196.1:0-51748 GCA_035483735.1 Xanthobacteraceae bacterium
GGGACACCAGGAGCGGCTCCTCATGCATGATACGGTCATTCGCGGCGGCACAATTGTCGATGGCACCGGCAAGGCGTCTTTCACGGGCGATGTAGCGATCTCGGGCGGCCGCATCGCCGCTGTCGGCGGCAAGCAGGGGCCCGCCCGCCGCGAAATCGATGCCACCGGCCTCTTGGTCACGCCCGGTTGGGTCGACGTGCACACCCATTATGATGGCCAGGCGATGTGGGATCCGCTGCTGGCGCCGTCGTGCTGGCACGGCGTTACGACCGTCTTGTTCGGCAATTGCGGCGTCGGCTTCGCGCCGGTGAAGAAAGAGCATCACGGCGCGCTGATGGATCTGATGGAAGGCGTCGAAGAAATTCCCAATCCGGTGCTCGCCGCGGGCCTCAGCTGGGAATGGGAGACGTTTCCGCAGTTCATGGATGCGCTCGAGCGGCGGCCGCGCGCCATCGATATCGGCGCGCAGGCCGCGCATTTGCCACTGCGCGTCTATGTCATGGGCGATCGCGCCATACGGCGCGAAGCGGCGACGCCGGACGACATCGCCGAGATGCGCTGCCTCACCATTGAGGCAATGCAATCCGGCGCCTTCGGCTTCACTACGTCGCGCACCGACTCGCACAAGACGCCCGACGGCGAGCTCGTTGCTTCGCGTGACGCCGACGCCGATGAGCTGGTCGGCATCGGCTCGGCGCTTGGCGCCGTCGGCATGGGTGCCTTCGGTATGAACAGCGATTTCGACGATGAGGACTACGAGCTGGCCTGGATGACGAGGCTGGCGCGGGAGACACGACGTCCGATCTGGTATTTGCTCACCGACCGCTACGAGGACCCCGAGCGCTGGCGGCGTCTGCTCAAGGCCACGCATGCGGCGCGCGCGGAAGGTCTGTCGTTCACCGCGCAGATCGCCGGCCGGCCGATCGGCGTCATGATGGGTGTCGGCACCGCGCTCAATCCCTTCACCGTGCGGCCGAGCTACAAAAAGCTCGAAAGCCTGCCGATCGAAGAGCAGCGCAGGCGCCTGCGCGATCCGAACGTGCGGCGGCAAATTCTTGCCGAAAAGCCTTCCGACGCCGAAGTCGCCAAGCTCGCGCAATTTCGCCAGGCGGTGACGGGGAAGTGGGAGCGGTTCTACACCATGGGCAATCCGCCGGATTACGAGCCGGCGCCGGAGAAGAGCGTTGCCGCCATTGCCGCGCGCACCGGCCGTCCGCCGGATGAAGTGGCCTATGACTACATCACCGAGGCCGACGGCCAGTATCTCTATTTTCCGGTGGTGAACTATGTCGCCGGCGATCATTCGCCGATCTACGAAATGCTCAACGATCCGGCCTGCCTATTAGGACTCAGCGACGGCGGCGCGCATTGCACCTCGATCGTCGATGCCGGTGTGCCGACCTTCATGCTGATGCATTGGGGCCGCGACCGCGCGCGCGGGCCGCGCCTGTCTCTGGAGCACTTGGTCAAGCGGCAGACCAGTGAAACCGCCGATTTCTTCGGCTTCTCCGATCGCGGGCGCCTCGCGCCCGGGCTGCGCGCGGATATCAATCTGATCGATTTCGACGGGTTGCAGGTGCAGAAGCCCGAGCTCGTGCACGACATGCCGGCCGGCGGCCGCCGCTTTGTGCAGCGCGTTCGGGGCTATGAAGCAACCTTCGTTGCCGGCGAGCAAATCTTCGAGCGCGGCGAACATACCGGCGCGATGCCCGGCCGTCTCGTTCGCGCCGGCCGCGATGCCGGAACGCTGGCGGCGGCGGAGTAGCGCTCAGCTGGTTTTCGGCGAGCCTTCGGTCTCAGGGCCTTCAAGGCGCTGCAAGTCGTCAGCGTCGGCGCGGCCGCGCATCGCCTCGCTCATCAGATCGCTCAATGTCGGGCGCGGCAGCGCCGCGAATGGCAATGGCCGCACCACGTCGATCGTGGCGAGCCCGAGCCGGGCGGTCAGGAGCCCGTTCAGCAAGCCTTCGCCGAGCCGCGCGGAAAGCTTCGCGGCAATACCGTGGCCGAGTAGCTGCTGGATGAGACTGTCGCTGGTTGCGAGCCCTCCGGTCAGGACCAGATGCGAGATCACGTGGCGCAAAAGCCGGAGCATGCCGAGCGTGCCGGGCCGCACGCCGTAAAGATATGACAGCTTGCGCAACAGGTTCAGAAAATTGACCAGCACGAACAGCATGTCGATCGAGGCGCGCGAACTCACCGCGGTGACGACCGACACGCGCATGACGGACGCCGTGATCAGCCCGCGCGCTTCCTGATCGAGCGGGCTCATCAATTCGCGCTCGGCCAGCCGCACCAGATCGGCGCCGTCGATAATCTCGCCGAGATGGCGCTGCAGATTTGCCCGTGCGCGGGCGAGCCGCGGCATCTTGTGCGTCAGCGAGATGAGATCCTTCACCAAAGCGCCGCCGCCATCGCGATCGTCCGAGGCAATGACGTCTTCTGCGCGTGCGCGCAGATGCTCGACATTGGCAAGCCGCATCAGGCCGGCGGCTTCACGCATGCCGATAACGGCGAGTGACAGCGCGGCGATTGTCACCAACGCCAGGCCGAGCCAGCCGAGTTCGGCATTGCGGGAAAAGAAATCCTTGATGAGGTCGAGAATGCCGAGTGCAATGGCGAGCAATACCAGCGCGCCGGTCGCGCCCCAAAACAACGTGCCCCAGCGGAAGCCACGGCGCGGCAAGCTTTGCGCGTCGCGGATCGGAACGGGCAGGGCGGCATCGGGCTCGGGGATGACGTTAATTGCAGCGCCGATATCGCGTTCCGCTTCGCGCACCGGACGGACGGTGACGCGATCATCATCAAGCCGGAACGCGGCTGGGCGGCGATGCCGCCGGTGCGTGCTCATTGCAGCCTGTCTCCGATGAGGAATTGCAGCGCCCGGTCGAGGCGAATATGCGGCAGGGCTGGCTTCCCGCTCTCGGTCGTTTCAAGAACCGGCGGCCGTACCCGCAGAAACCGGAAATCCGCCTCCTGCGGTGTGCCGGTGGCAAGCCCGCGAAACGCCTGACCGTTGCTGCGGAATAGCTCCTTGGGATCGGCAGGAAGGTCGCCCGGAAACAGCGCGGCCTCGGTCTCGCCGTCAAAAACTTCGCCGCCGACAATCTCGCCTGCGACCGGCGTGCCGATGACGCAGGGCAGCTTCTCGCCGCTGCGTTCGACGGTCGCCTCGCGTGTCGCCCGCACCGCGGCGAGCGCCACGACATCGATTTGCGCCCCGGCGAGGTTGGCTTTGGTAACTGCGGGCTCGGTCAACATTTTCAGGATCGCTTCAAGGCGGTCGTGACTGGTGTGATGCAGATGGTCGGCTTTGGTCGCAGCCAAAAGGATCCTGTCGATCTGTGGACGAAATAAAGTCCCCCAAAACGTCTTACGGCCGACATGAAAGGAATCCAGCACCGCGGCGAGCGCGCCTTCGAGATCGTGCACCGCTTCCGGTCCGGCATTGATCGCGGCCATGGCGTCAACCAGCACGATCTGCCGATCGAGCCTGGCAAAATGATCGCGGAAAAACGGCCGAACCACGATGTCTATATAGGCATCGTAACGCCGCTGCATCATGGCCCAGAGCGAGCCCGGCGGCGGCAATCCGTCACCCGGCAGATCGAGCGGCGCGAAGGTCAGCGCCGGCGAGCCGGCCAATTCTCCCGGCATGAGGAAGCGGCCGGGCGGCAGCAGGCTCATGCCGTAATTCACGTCGCGGCAGGCGTGCAGATATTCGGTGAAGAGGCGCGAAGCGGCGAGGATCGCCTGCTCGTCCGCTGCGTCGTCGGGCTTCAGCGTCGCAAGATGCGCATGCCAAGCGGCAGCGGCGCGGTCGCGCGGCGGCATGCGGGAGAGTTTCAGGCTTTCCGCCGACCAGGCTTCGTAGCTTTTGTCCAGGAGCGGCAAATCGAGAAGCCACTCACCTGGATAGTCGACGATGTCGAGCGTGAGTGAGTTCTCGTAGCCGCTCAGCGACTGATAGTCGATGATGACGCGCAGCTCACTGATCTGCCGCGTCGAATCCGGCCAGTTGCGCTTGTTCACCAGCGCCTCGACATGGCCCTCGTAATCGAAACGCGGCACCGCATCGTCGGGCTGCGGTGAGAGCTGCGCGCGGGCGATGCGGCCGGTGGCGAGTGCCTCGAAAACCGGAAAGCGCCCACCGCGGGTCAGCGCATGAATGAGCGCGGTGATGAACACGGTCTTGCCGGCACGCGACAGGCCGGTGACGCCCAGCCGGATCGTTGGGTTAAACAGCGCGGTCGAGAACTCGGAGAAGGCCCGGCCAGCAAGCCGGATTTGCTCAAAAAACTCGAACACGGCATCGCGCTCCGCAAGGGGATATCGCCCAACATTGCAGCTTGCTTCGTTGGGCCTGTATCATCGCAGGCGCAAGCTAAGAAGGCCGGGGGTTCGTAGCCATGCAGCGTAGCACAACCAGGATTTTGACGACTCACGTCGGCAGCCTGCCGTTCCTGTCGCTGGATAAAGGGATTGGCGCCGGCGACGATACGCATCTCACGGACGACGTTGCCGCCGTCGTCGCGCATCAGCGCGCCATCGGCATCGATATCGTCAACGAGGGCGAATATGCCAAGGGCGGCGATTGGCTGCGCTACATGCAGAACCGCTTTGGCGGCTTCACCGAGATCGACGCGCCGGAAGGCAAGCCGCTGGTCGAGCAGGGCAAGGACCGCGAGGAATTCGCCGACTTCTATCGCTATGCCAACGAGCGCGGCATTTTGTTTTTTACGCCCGGTGCGCAGATCGCGAAAAAGCGTCCGGTGCATGCCTGCACCGGGCCGGTCACTTATGTCGGCCAGGCCGAGCTGAAAAAGGAGATCGACGTCACGATCGCGACCGCCGGAAAAGACAATGTCTTTCTCACCTCGACGGCGCCGGGCAGTCTCGAAGTCTATCGCCGCAATCGCCACTACAAAAACGACGAAGGCTACGTTTTCGCGCTCGCCGATGCGATGCGTGTCGAATACGAAGCGATCGCGAATTCAGGCTTGATTCTGCAGGTCGACGATGCCTGGCTGCCGGCTTTGTGGGACCGCATCGGCATGGCGATGGGAATCGAGGCGTTCCGTGCGCGGAGCGAGATGCGGATCGACGCGCTCAATCAAGCGCTGCGCAATATCCCGGAAGACCGCATTCGTTATCATCTGTGCTGGGGCAGCTGGCACGGTCCGCACGCCTACGATCTCGAATTCGCGCGCATCGCCGATATCGTGCTGAAGGTGAAGGCGCGGGCTTTTCTGATCGAAGGCGCCAATGCGCGCCACGAGCACGAGTATGCGGTGTGGGAAAAGATCAAATTGCCTGCCGGAAAGATTCTCATCCCGGGTGTCGTCACCCATTCGACCGATGTGGTCGAGCACCCGGAACTGGTGTCGCAGCGCATTCAGCGCTATGCGCGGCTGGTCGGCAAAGAAAATGTCATTGCCGGGACCGATTGCGGTTTTGGCGGCCGTTCGCATCCGCAAATCGCCTGGGCCAAATTGCGCGCCATGGTCGAGGGCGCGGCGCTGGCGAGCAAGGCGCTGGGCTTTGTCGCGGCCTAAACCGCGCCTCGGGCTGCACTTGCGGAAATTGCATGCGGGCCGTAAGCAAAAGAACAAGACGACCAGAAACGGGCAAACCGCCCGGCCGCATTGGCCGGGTGAAAGTTGGGGGAGGGCACTATGGCGGCGACCAAGATAGACGTCATCGACCTGATCGATAGGCATCGCGTCACGGGTTTTCAGATCGGCGTTCTGATCCTGTGCATGCTGGTGGCGGCGCTCGACGGTTTCGATACGCAGGCCATCGGCTACACGGCGCCCGCGATCGCCGCTCAGATTCATCTGCCGATGCCGCAATTCGGGCAGGTCGGCTCGGCCGGCCTTCTCGGCGCCGCCATCGGCGCGCTGTCGTTCGGACCGCTGGCCGATCTGTTCGGCCGCAAATGGTTCATGATCATCGCCATGGTGGTGTTCGCGGTGTTCAGCTATCTCACCGCGCAATCGGGTTCGCTCAACGAGCTCTTGGCCTATCGCTTCTTTGCCGGCCTCGGCCTCGGCGGCGTCACGCCGGCGTTCCTGGCTATGGGCGCCGAGCTTGCGCCCAAGCGCCTGCGCTCGGTCTTCGTCACCGTGTTGTTCGCCTCGTTTCCGGGCGGCGGCCTGATCGGTTCGCTGATCGCGTCCTGGGTGATTCCGGCGTTTGGCTGGCAGTCCCTGTTCTATATCGGCGCTGTCGCGCCGCTGGTCATCGCCGCCATTCTCGTGCTCTTTCTGCCGGAATCGATCCGTTTCCTGCTTGCGCGCAATATCGGCCAGGCTCAAGTGCGCCGCACGCTCGAGCGCATCATGCCCGGCGAAGTGCCGGCCGATGCCGAACTCGTGGCGCCGCCGGATCCGGCGCGCGAGGGCGTTCCGGTGACGCATCTGTTCACCGAAGGCCGCGCGGTGCCCACCGTACTGCTGTGGGTGCCGTTCTTCATGGTGTTCATGGTTCTGGTCACGGTGACCTTCTGGACGCCGGCCGTGTTGAACTCCGTCGGCTTCTCGCTGTCGTCCGCGGCATTGATTATCGGCCTGAACAATCTCGGCAGCGCCATCGCCAGCGCTTTGTCCGGCTGGCTCGTCAATCGCGGTGGTGCTTTCCTTGTGCTCGTTCCGGGCTTCATTCTCGGCGGTCTTTCGTTGGCCTGGTTTGGTCAGGCGACAACGTCGGTGGTGATGCTGGGCGCGGCGTCGTTCCTCGCCGGCTTCTTCGTTGGCGGCACCGGTACCGGATTGATCGCAGTGGCGGCCGGCATGTATCCGACGTCGATCCGCTCGACCGGCATCGGCTGGGCCATGGGCATGGGCCGCGTCGGCCAGGTTTTTGGGCCGGTTCTGACCGGGCTCTTGGTTGCGGCGGGTTACAAGGTCGGCGGCATATTTTACGCCGCCGCGGTGCCGTGCTTTATCGGCGCGCTGTTTTTGATCTTCCTGAAATTCGCGCGTCCGGTCCTGGAAGCAGACGGGGCGGCGCCTGCTAGCGCCGCTGCTGCGGATCCGGTGCGGCAGGGTCCAAAGGCCGCTTCAGCAGTTTGAAGCGGTTGGGATCGAGCGCCGCCGGTTGCGGCTGGGCTTGAGGTTGCGGCGGCGATTGCGGCTGTAATTGCGGCGCTTCCGCCGGTGTCAACGTTTGCTGCCTCATTTCTTCAGCCGGTCTTTCAGAGGCCATGCGTGGCTTGGCGACGCGGCCGCGCCAGCGTTCGACGATCGACGCCAGCGAACGGTCATCCGTCGCCGCGGCTTCGCCGAGTGCGCTGGTCTCGCTCTTCGGCAGAACATGCGCCGGCAATTGCCGGAATTTCATTCGTGTCGGCAGCGCCACGCCTTCGCCGAAAGCAAAGGCCTCGCCGGTGCCGAGCGACGGCAGGAAGGCGAGAAAGTTCGCCGCCGTGTCGGCGACTGCGCAGCGCAGCAGCGCCTGGTCGCGGTCGTTGGTCATGCGCATGGCGAACAGCGTCGAGCATTGCGACAGGATCGTTGAATCAAGTTCAGCCGGCCGCTGCGTGACCAGGCCAAGGAACACGCCGTATTTGCGGCCTTCCTTGGCGATGCGCGAGATGGCGCGGCGGGTCGGTGCGAAACCGACGCTGTGATCGGCCGACATATAGCGGTGCGCTTCTTCACACACGACCAGAAGCGGATCGGCGCCGTCGCTCCACAGGCCGAGATCGAACGCCATCCGGCAGGTCACCGACACCACGGCGTCGACGACTTCGGAGGGGAAACCCGCCAATTGCATGATCGTGATCGGCACGCCTTTCGGCGGCAGCCGGAACAGCGTGGAGAGAATCTCCACCATCGTGTCACCGCCGACATTGGCGTTCTCGAACATGAAGGCGTAGCGCGGATCGTTGCAGATCGTTTCGATGCGCGTGATCAGCTTGTGATAGACCATGCGCGACGAGCGGTTCTCGAGCTTGCCCATGCGCGAATCGAGCAGCGCGAGCAAATCGGCGATGCGATAGGGCACCGGCACATCGAGCGTGTAACGCGCCGCTGCGACCTCGGTCTTCAGCGCCAGCCGTCCGGCCGACGACGCCTGCGCATAGGCGGCTTTCGCGAGCGGGATAACTTCGGACAGAATGTCGACTTCCTCTTCAAGCCCCGGCCGGCCGCCGAAAAACACGTCGACGATCTCGTCGAAATTGTAGAGCCAGAACGGCAGCTTGATATTACTCGGATTGAGCACCTGTGCCTTGTTGTCGAAGCAGCGGCTATACTCGTTGTGCACGTCCAAGAGCAGCACGCGCAGATCGGGCCACACGGTCAAAATCTGATTCAGGAGCAGCGTGACGGCGCTCGACTTGCCGACGCCGGTCGTGCCCAGCACGGCGAAATGCTTGCTTAGCATCTCGTCGACGTCGAGACGGGCCGGGATCGTGGCGTCCTGCTGCAGTACCCCGACCTCGATCATGCGCGAGCCGGGATTTTGAAAGATCATCCGCAGCTCGCGCGAGCCGATGACGCTCACGGCATCGCCGATCGCGGGATAGCTGGTGACGCCGCGCTGGAAATGGGCGGTGGCGCTCTCGTTGTCGCGGATTTCGCCGATCAGGTCCACTTGCGCGATGGCGACCTGTTCGCGGTCGCGCAACAGCGGCTCGGTGCGCAACGACACGTCGGCAATCAGCCCGACCAGCAGCGACGTTCCGGCGCGCACACCGATAAATTTACCGACGGTGGCGCGCGCCTCTTCCGGAGACTGCGGCGCGGCCGGCGGCAAGCCGACGCTCGCCTGCGAACCGCGGACCGAAATCACGCGGCCGAACAGCTCAGCGTTCGGCATCGAAACGGGGGCGGCCTGGGGATTACCGATCGGCAAGATCATCTCCGCTCATGCAGCACAAATTTTCGGCGATTAGGAAACCTCATCATGCCGATACGGACTGGAAATTCCGTTAATCGGGCTGTGGAACGGCTATGCCAGAGTTAATCGGCAATTAGTCAAGACGCGATGCGCATTCCCGGCCGGGCCGCGCGCAAAGGCGTTGGTTAGCGCCGTGTTAATGCTGCGCTGCGCGTGAGCGACCGCTCGCGCGACGAGGCAAAATTGCGCAAATTTCCGCTTCCGCCTCGCGCCGGCGCGAGCTCGTCCATGAAAATCGGTTTCGAGTAGTAGAAGCCCTGCGCGTAGCGGATCCGGGTCTCGGCCTGCAGGAAGGCCGCTTCCTCTTCCTTTTCGACGCCTTCGGCGATCACTGTCATGCCGAGGCTTTCGCTCAGCGCTTCGATGGCCTTGAGGATGCTCTGGCTGCGCGAGCGCTCATGGATATCGGTAATGAACGAGCGGTCGATCTTGAGTTCATCGGCGGTGATGTCGGCAAGCTGTGCCAGCGAGGAATAGCCGGTGCCGAAATCGTCGATGGAGACCCGTAAGCGCGCCTCTCGCAGCATCGGCAGGACGTGGCTTTGGAAGCGGTTCTTGGCGACGAAGGCCTCCTCGGTGACTTCGACAATGAAGCGTTCGGCATAGTCGGTCGATCCGAGCTCCTGACAAAAGTCGCGCATGAACTCGAGATCGCCGGCCTGTTGCGCGGCGACATTGATGCTGACGGTGGCGTGCGAGCCGAACGCTTCGTCGATCAGGTCCATCGATTTGAGGATTTCGCCGAGCGCCAGATAGGTCAGATCGTCGATGAGGCCAAGCTCGGCGGCAAGCCCGATGAACTCGCCGGGCGCCTGGATCAGGCCGTCCTCGTCGCGCAGGCGGATGAGCGCCTCGACGCCGGCCACTTCCTGGGTTCGCATATCCACTTTCGGCTGGAACGCGCAGCAGAAGCGGCCGTCGCGCACCGCGAGCCGCAGCCGCTGCTCCTGCGCCATGCGCACTGTCATGTCGCGGCCCATGTCGGAATCAAACAGCGCGGCGCCGCCCTTGGCAGCGCCCTTGATGCGGTACATTGCCGTGTCTGCCGCGCGGCGCAGCATTTCGTAGTTCAAGCCGTGATCGGGATAGACGCTCACCCCGATCGAGGCCGAGGTGAGGATCTCGTAACCTTCAATCAGGAACGGCTCTTTCAGTTCCTGGAGGATTCTGTCGATGATGCCGGAGAGCGCGTCGTCGTCGGCAACCGGTTCGAGCACCAGGAGGAATTCATCGCCGCTGATCCGGCCGATGACGTCCGACGCCCGGATATGGGCTGCAATCCGCTGCGCGACCTTCATCAGCAGCGCGTCGCCGATGGCATGCGTGTAATAGTCGTTGATATGCTTGAAATTATCGATGTCGATGAAAGCCAGCGCAAAGCGCGGCCTGGCTTTGGTGTTAGCGAGCAATTGCTCGACGTGATCCTGAATCAAGGTGCGGTTCGGCAACCCGGTCAGATCGTCGAAATAAGCGCGCTTCGACAACTCTGTTTCGATCTCTTTGCGCTTGGTGAAGTCGACCGACGCCGAGAGCACCAGATCGCGATCGAGAATTTTTGCCGGCCTGCAGGATTTGAGGAATATGCGCTCGCCTTGCGGGCCGCTGACGCAATCTTCCGACATGACAGCGTCGGATTTAGGCTCTTCGGATCGCGTCACTCCCGAGGTTGGCGCCGTGCCGAAAAATTCTCCGGCGGTGCCATTGGTGAAGAGCGTCTTGCCGTCGTCCGACTGCACGGTCAGGCCGACCGGCAGTTCGTCCATGATCGAGATCAGAAGGTTGAGCGCGCGGCGGGCATCTTGCTCGCGCTGCTGCGCAGCCTCCAGCAGGTGTTGCGGATCGGGTGTTGCTTCAGGTGCTGCGTCGGACGGTGCCGCCGACGGCGTCAGCGTTGGAGTCTCTTCGCATTCCGGCAGGGACGCTGTGGAATCCAAATCGGTTGCTTCACCGTCGATCGCAACGCTATGCGCCATGCACCGTACTCGAAGAAATTAGAATGACGTGTAATATCCGCCGTCCGATGCGTGCGGGGTGGGGCCGATATCCCGGACACTAAAAGCACGCGAAGAAGAAAGGCTTAAAGGCGGGAACTTTGGTCCAGGCAAACCTTGGCGCAGGAGATGGCTGCCGCTGCGCTTAAGGGAGCGTTAACGGCACGATCACCGCTCCGCATGAATCGCGACTGCTACTTCACCGAGACATTGGCTTGAGCGGCGACTGCCTTCCACACGCTGATGTCCTGCTTGATGAAAGCTGCGAAATGCTCCGGCGTGTCGCCGACGGTTTGCATCGCCTGCGCTTCGAGGAGCGATTTGGTGGCCGGATCCTTCAAAGCGGCGACGATCTGGTCATGCAGCTTGGCGATGATTGCCGGCGGCGTGTTCGCTGGTGCCAAGATACCGTGCCATGCAATGGCGTCGAATCCCGGATAGCCGCTCTCGGCAATTGTCGGCACGTTGGGCGCGATCGGCGAGCGTTCTTTGCTGGTCACCGCCAGCGCCCGCAATGCGCCGGACTGCATATGCGGGAGCGCAGAGACCGGATCGGCGAACACCATCGTCACTTGGCCGCCCAGCAGATCGGTGACCGCGAGCGCGGTGCCGCGATAGGGCACATGCGTCATCCGCAACCCAGCTTTGCTCGAAAATAATTCAGTGACGAGGTGATTGGCGGCGCCGACGCCGGTCGTGCCGTAATTGAATTCGCCAGGCTTGGCTTTGACCATGGCGACGAAGTCCTGCAGCGATTTCGCCGGCAGCTTGGCATTGACCACGAGAATATATGGATAGGCGGTGGTCATCGTGATCGGCGCGAAATCTTTTTCCGGATCGTAGGGCAGTTCCTTGTAGACCGCGGGATTGATCGAGATCGGTCCGGATTGTCCGAGCAGCAATGTGTAACCGTCCGGGTCGGCTTTGTGCACGTCTTCGGTGCCGATGATCGAGCCGGCGCCGCCGCGATTCTCGATCACGATCGGCTGGCCGATGGTCTCGCTCACGCGCTTGCTGACGATACGCGCCACGGCATCGGCGCCCCCGCCGGGCGCATAGGGCACGATCAGCTTGATCGGATGCGAGGGATAATCGTCGGCGCGTACAGCCGCTCCGGCCAGCACCAGCGCAAATGCCAGCGCACAACACCTGCCAGTCGACGCCATGATCCTCCCCGGACTTCTCTGCGCCGCACTGCTGGCGGCGCTTGTTCCTGGTATCCTTGCACTTTTACCTGACCCGGTCGATGCTCGGCGCCAATCTGTGAGGACCGCATGCTGCAAGCACCTGACGTCACCGAGCGATTGTCCCACTTTGTCGTGGGCACGTTGTGGGATGATCTCAAGCCTGAGGTCACGCACCAGGCCAAGCGCTCGCTGATGAATTTCTTCGCCGCAGCGCTGACCGGCTGCCGCAACCGAACCATCGAGATCGCGCTGCAAACGCTCGCCGACTTCTCCGGCGGCAAGCAGGCGACAGTCGTCGGGCGCAGCGAACGTGTCGACGCGCTGAGCGCAGCCTTCCTCAATGCGGCAAGCGCCAATGTGCTCGACTTCTGCGACACCCATGTGCCGACCGCGATCCATCCGACCGCGCCGGTTGTGCCGGCGCTGCTGGCGCTTGCCGAACTTACGCGGGTGAGTGGCCGCGATCTTCTGCTGGCTCTGGTGCTCGGCCACGAGGTCGAGTGCCGGATCGGCATTGCGATGTCGCCGAGCCATTACCAGAGAGGCTGGCACATCACCTCGACCTGCGGCGTGTTCGGCGCCGCCGTGGGTGCCGGAAAATTGTTGGGGCTGAGCGCACAGCAGATGATCTTTGCGCTCGGCGCCGCGGCGACACAGTCCGGCGGCTTGTGCGAGTGCCTCGGCACGCCGGCAAAGAGCGTCAGCGTCGGCAATGCGGCGCGCAACGGCCTGCTCTCGGCGCTGCTCGCGGCAAAAAATTTCGACGGACCGGCCGAGCCGCTCACCGGCGCGCAGGGCTACTACCATGCGCTCAACGAAATGCCCGATCTGTCATCGCTGACGCAAAATCTCGGCGAGACCTGGGAAATTCTCGGCACCGCCTACAAACCCTATCCGTGCGGCTTCGTCATCCATCCGGTGCTCGACTGTGTGCTCGACTGGCGGTCCGCCAACCCTGCTGCGGTGGTCGGGAAGGTGATCGTGGCCGGAAATCCGCTTCTTGCCGCGCGCGCCGACCGGCCGAACATTTCAACCGGCCGCGAGGCGCAGGTCAGCACGCAGCATGCTGTTGCCGCAGCCCTCGTCACCGGCAAGGCCGGCGTCGACGAATTCACCGACGCCTGCGTCAACGATCCGAAGGTTTTGGCCCTGCGCGGCAAAGTCACTGTGCTGCGGGACGAGGCGTTCCCGACGACGTCTGCGGCTGTCGAGATCACGACCGCCGACGGCAAAGTACACAAAGTCGCGCAAGCGGCGGCGCGGGGCAGCGCCGACAATCCCATGAGCGACAGGGACCTCGAAGATAAGCTGCGCACGGCCGCGGCAAATGCAATTGCCGGCCGCGATATTGAGCCGCTGATCGGGGCCATCTGGCAATTGGACGCGCGCGAGGATATTTCAGGGCTGGCGTTGCTCTCCACACCGCGCGCCTGAACCGCAATTAACCACCCGCGACGAAGGACGAATGGCTCCTCCGCTTCTTCAGCTCAAGGACATTGCGCTTAGCTTCGGCGGCACGCCGCTTCTCACCGGTGCGGAACTCACGGTTTCGCCGGCCGAGCGCGTGTCGCTGGTTGGGCGCAACGGCTCGGGGAAATCGACGCTGCTCAAGATCGCGGCCGGACTGGTGGAGCCCGATGCCGGCACGGTTTTCATGCAACCCGGCGCGCTCATTCGTTACCTGCCGCAGGAGCCGGATTTCGACGGCTTTGCCTCAACGCTCGCTTATGTCGAGGCGGGGCTGCGGCCGACCGACGATCCGCATGCGGCACGCTATCTGCTCGAACAGCTCGGCCTCACCGGGCGCGAAGATCCGGCGCATCTCTCCGGCGGTGAAGCGCGCCGCGCAGCGCTCGCGCGCGTGCTGGCGCCGCAGCCGGATGTGCTTCTGCTCGACGAGCCGACCAACCACCTCGACCTGACGACGATCGAATGGCTCGAGCGCGACCTCGATGCCCGGCGCAGCGCGCTGGTCATTATCAGCCATGACCGGCGTTTTCTCTCGACGTTGTCGCGCAGCACGGTCTGGCTCGATCGCGGGCAGACGCGGCGCATCGAGCGCGGCTTTGCCCATTTCGAAGAATGGCGCGACGCGGTGCTGGCGGAGGAGGAGCGCGACCAGCACAAGCTCGATCGCAAGATCGCCGCCGAAGAGCATTGGATGCGCTACGGCGTCACCGCCCGTCGCAAGCGCAACATGCGCCGGGTCGGGCAATTGCAGGCGCTGCGCGAACGGCGCCGCATCCATCGCGCCAGCGCCGGCAACGCCAAGATCACAGCCGGCGCGGCGGCGCCATCGGGCGCTTTGGTCGTCGAGGCGAAGGATATCGGCAAGAGCTATGGCAATCGCGCCATCGTCGGCGATTTCTCAACCCGCATCGAGCGCGGCGATCGCATCGGTATCGTCGGACCGAACGGCAGCGGCAAGACCACGCTGATCAATCTGCTGACAGGTGCGCTGACGCCGGACAGCGGCACAGTGAAGCTCGGGGCGGCGCTCGCCGTCGCCACGCTCGAGCAGCACCGTGACAGCCTCGATCCCGATGTCACGGTGGCGCAGGCGCTGACCGGCGGTTCCGGCGATACGGTCATGGTCAATGGCGGCGCCAAGCACGTCATCGGCTATATGAAGGACTTTCTGTTCGGCAGCGAGCAGGCGCGCACGCCACTCAACAAGCTCTCGGGCGGCGAGCGCGGCCGGCTGATGCTGGCGCGCGCGCTGGCCAAGCCGTCCAATCTCCTTGTGCTCGACGAGCCGACCAACGATCTCGACATGGAAACGCTCGACGTGCTCGAAGACATGCTCGCCGAATATCCTGGTACCGTGCTGCTGATCAGCCATGACCGCGACTTTCTCGACCGGCTGGTGAGCGGGGTGATCGTGCCGGAAGGCAATGGGCGCTGGATCGAATATGCCGGCGGCTACAGCGACATGCTGGCGCAGCGCGGCGCCGATCTGACGCGACAGAGTGCCAAAGAGGCGCCCAAGGAGCCGCTGCCAAAAGCAGCCAAACAGGGAGAGTCTGCCAAGCCGCAGCCGGCGAAACGGCGGCTGATGTTCAAGGATAAACACGCGCTGGAAACGCTGCCGAAGATCATCGCGACCTTGCAGGACGATATGAAAATCCTGCAGGAGAAGCTCGACGATCCGGGCTTCTATGCACGCGATCGTTCGGGCTTCGAGAAAGTCACAGCCTCGCTCGGCGAGCTGCAGCAGAAAATCGCCACCGCCGAAGAGCAGTGGCTGGAACTTGAAATCCTGCGCGAGGAAATCGCCGGTGGCTAAGTGATTTTATTGCGCATGATCTTTTCGGAAAACCGGTGCCGACTTTTCCGGATCATGCGCTCGCCTTGCGCTTGTGAATATCCTTCACGTCGGTGAAGGTGATGCCGCGATTGTGCTCGCCGGTATATTCAAGATCGAAGGCGTTGCGCGCCATGAAAACAAGATCGTCATCGAAATCGTCGGCAATCGCCGACGGACGCACTTTGACGAATTCGTCGAATGCCTTGCGGTCGTCCGCCGCGATCCAGCGCGCCAGCTGAAATTCCGACGGGCTCCAATCGACCTCGAGCCCATATTCGGCGGCAAGCCGCGCCTTCAGCACGTCGAGCTGCAGCGGGCCGACAACGCCGACCAAGGCCGGCGAGCCGTCGTGCGGCCGAAACACTTGCGCGACGCCTTCTTCGGCGAGTTGCGCCAGCGCCTCTTTCAGTTTCTTTGCCTTCATCGCGTCGGGCAGCCGGACGCGGCGCAAGATTTCCGGCGCGAAATTCGGCACGCCGACGAAATTCAAATCCTCGCCCTCGGTCAGGCTGTCGCCGATGCGCAGCGTGCCGTGGTTCGGAATGCCGACCACGTCGCCGGCATAGGCCTCCTCGGCAAGCGCCCGGTTCTGGGCGAAGAAAAATTGCGGCGCGTTGAGCGTAATGGTCTTGCCCGAGCGCACCTGCTTGACCTTCATGCCGCGGATGAGCTTTCCCGAGCACAGCCGCACGAAGGCGATGCGGTCGCGATGGTTCGGATCCATATTGGCCTGGATCTTGAAAACAAAGGCCGACATGCCGGGCTCGGTCGCCGCCACTGCGCGCTTGTCAGCGGCCTGCGCCCGCGGCGGGGGTGCCATGGCGGCGAGCGCGTCGAGGAGATCGCCGACGCCAAAGTTCTTCAGCGCGCTGCCGAAGAATACCGGCGTGAGGTGGCCCTCGGCGAAAGCTTTGGCGTCGAAGCGATTGCAGGCGTCGCGCACGAGATCGAGCTCGCCTCCGATCGTCGCCGCGTCGAGGTTCTTGTTCAGCGCGGCAACTTCATCGATCGTCATCTCGTGCAGCGTGCCGGCGGTGCCCGCGCCGCCCTCAAGGAGCCGTACGCCGCCGGATTCAATGTCGATCGTGCCCGTGAAATCGCGGCCACGGCCGACCGGCCAGGTCATCGGCGCGGTGTCGAGCGCCAGCGTCTTCTCGATCTCGTCGAGAAGCTCGAACGGGTCGCGGCTTTCGCGATCCATCTTGTTGATGAAGGTGATGATCGGAATGTCGCGCAGCCGGCACACCTCAAAGAGCTTGCGGGTGCGCGGCTCGATACCCTTGGCGGCGTCGATCACCATCACCGCGGAATCGACCGCGGTCAGCGTGCGGTAGGTGTCCTCGGAGAAGTCTTCGTGGCCCGGCGTGTCGAGCAGATTGAACATGCGGCCGGCATAGTCGAAGGTCATCACCGAGGTGACCACCGAGATGCCGCGGTCGCGCTCGATGGCGAGCCAATCCGAGCGGGTCGAACGCCGGTCGCGCTTGGCCTTGACCTGGCCGGCGAGCTGGATGGCGCCGCCGAACAGCAGCAGCTTTTCCGTCAGCGTGGTCTTGCCGGCGTCCGGATGCGAGATGATCGCGAAAGTGCGCCGCCGCTCTACCTCGGTCGCGATGGCCGACGGGGCTGCCGTGTCTGCGGGAGTGCCCGCCTGGGCGCGAATGGGCATGTTCATGGCGGAGTGGATGTGGCAGTTCCAAATGGCGCTAGCAAGGGCGGTTTGGTGACAATTCCATGATTCGCTTAAAGAAAAAGTTGATCCGGGCCTTTGCCGGGGTCAGCAAAGTCGGCTGTAATAGCGGCCAAGAAACGGAACGGGATGGGGATCGAAACGATGAACAAAGCGGTCAACAGCAAGCGCGTTTTCGGCGTCAAGCCGCACCGGCCGATCGGCTATGGCGAGATGCTCGGTGAGCGGGGCGACGTGCGGCTCGACATGCTCGGGCAGGAAATCCCGGACGCGGCCGCGCTCGAGGTTCTGTCCGCCGCGCATGCCTACCAGATCAGTTCGGCGCGGGACGAACTGGCGGCGCATTATCACGTCAGCGGCGAGCTGTTGAAAAAGACGCCGAGCCTGCTGATCGTCTCCACCAACGGCGCCGGCTACGACACCGTCACCGTCCAGGACTGCACCGACAATGGCGTCCTGGTCGTAAACCAAGCAGGCGGTAATGCCGAATCTGTCGCCGAACATGTGCTCGGCATGATGCTGTGTTTGGCCAAACGGGTCGGCGAATGCGACCGCGCCTTGCGCGCCGGCACGCTTGGCGACCGCAACAATTACACCGGCAACGAAGTCGTCGGCCGCACTGTCGGCATTATCGGCCTCGGCAATGTCGGGCGGCGCGTCGCGCAATTGTGCGGCGTGCTGTTCCGCATGCAGGTGCTGGCCTACGATCCGTATCTGAGCGCCGAGGACATCCGCGCCCGCGGCGCCGCCAAGGTCGAGCTCGATGAATTATTGCGCCGCTCGGACTTCGTCTCGATCAATTGCCCGCTGACCGACGAGACGCGCAAGATGATCTCGGCGTGCGAATATGCGCTGATGCAGCCGCACGCTTATTTCATCACCACGGCGCGCGGCTTCATTCACGACGAGGAAGCGCTGGAGCGGGCGCTGCGCGACAAGAAGATCGCCGGCGCCGGTCTCGATGTCTGGGCCAAGGAGCCGCCGCCGGCCGATCATCCGCTGATGAAATTCGACAATGTGCTGGTCACTGCGCACACCGCGGGCGTAACGCGCGAGGCGCGCGCCAATATGGGCAAGATTGCCGCCGAGCAGATTCTCGATGCGCTCGACGGCAAGCCGGCGCCGCGCATCGTCAATCCGCAGGTCTGGCCGGTTTATGCCAAGCGGTTCGAGAAGGCGTTCGGCTTCGCGCCGCAGCGGTAGCGGCTAGCCGGTATATTCCAGGATGTGCATGCCCTGGCCCCAGCGGTCGATCAGGTAGAGCCGGCCTTCCTCGTCACTGCCGATGTCGTTTGACTGGATGCCGGGCGAACCTTCCGGCGTCTCCGGCACGTAGCAGCCGATCTCTCTCGGATGCAGCGGGTCTGAAACGTCGACGGCGCGCAGCCCGGCGTTGAAATAGGTCAGGAACACCACGTCTTTCCACGGCCCGTCGGCCGGCAGATCTTCGAGAATGTTATGCGCGCCGAAGCGGCCCGGCCGGTCGTAATATTTGTCGCGCTCGGGCATGAAGGTCGCGATCGGCAGCGGATTGGTTTCGTCGCGCGCGTCGATGATCCACATGAATTGCGCGTCCCAGAACTTCTGTTTCGCGCGCGCCTCGTCAGTGACCACGAGATAGGGCCGGTCGCCGATCGGCCAGCAGGTATGGGTGGAGCCCGGAAACGGCGGCGACCATTTGATATGGCCGACAAGCTTCATGTCGTGCAGATCGCTGCAGTCGATGATCGACATGCCGCCGCCCCACCAGGCGCAATACATGCGGTTGCCGCGGATCATCGGCGGGCCGTGCAGGGTGGCGGCTTCCTCGTGCGGATGCGGATCGTTGCCGACTTCGTCAGAGTCGGTCTTCATCCACGGCAGGCCCCAGATGCTGACGACTTCAGGCTTCAGCGGATTCTTGATGTCGAGCGTCCAGATCACGCGCTTGTCCCAGCCCGGCGCGTCGTTCGGCATGAACGCAAGTCCACGCTGAAGGTCGACGCCGAAACGGTGCGGTCCGGAGCCCGGCATGTCGTAGAAGCCGACGGGCTTCGGCGCCGACGGTGTCGAAATGTCGAAGATGAAAAAGCCGGCACGCGCGTTCTTGCCTTTGTCGCCAGCGAGCCGCTCCGAATTCACATAGAGCAGATCGTTGCCGACGATGCGCAGCTTATGGCAATGCACGCCGGGCGGCGCGCGGAATTCGCCGACTTTCTTCGGCTTCTTCGGATCGCGCACGTCGTGGACGGTGAAGCCCTCCGGGCCGTTGAAGCTCGAGCCGCCGACGGCGCCGACATAGGCGTGGCCTTTGTAAATCTGCACCAAGCTGCCGCCGCCCCAGGCTGCGCTCGGGTCGTGGCCGAGCAGACGAAAGTTCTTTGCTTCTTCGGGGAAGATAGCAGGCATAAGCACTCCTTGGCTCTTCGCGCCAGTTATTCTTGCACCAGCTTCATGGCGCGATCGTAATAGGACAGGTCGAGATAATGCTGCGGGTCTGCCGGCTGCCCGCCTTCCTTGCCACCTTCGGTCTCGGCGCGCAGCGCCAGCGCGTTCTTGAAACCGGCCATGTCGAACGCGGCATCGCGGGTGAAGCCGAAGCCTGGTTCGGCGATCACCACGAGGTTTTTCTCCGCCATGTCTGGCGTCAGCTTGAGCTTGTCGACCAGCATTGCCGCCGCTTC
Organism: Xanthobacteraceae bacterium; assembly: GCA_035483735.1. Lineage (GTDB taxonomy): Bacteria > Pseudomonadota > Alphaproteobacteria > Rhizobiales > Xanthobacteraceae > BOG-931. The sequence goes on from DATHPQ010000196.1 coordinate 19,740, forward strand.
GGCATGGTTCTTCGGATCGAGCGACCAGCGCAGCGCTTCGATGTAGGCGGCGAGATATTGCACCAGCACATCCGCGTGGGCGCTAGCCCAGTCGCGCCGCACGAAAGCGCCATCGGCCTGATAGGGACCGAGCATATCGGTGGTGCGGCCGAGGCTGTGCATGCCCTTGGTGGCGGCGATGAGCGAGAATGGTGAATTGAGGATGGCGCCGGCATTGTTCTTGTCGTCGAGCATTGCCTGCAGGCGGTGCGTGCCGTTGCCGACTGGATTGAGCGTGTAATCGGTTCCGGCCTTGAGTCCGTGCTGCAGCAGGATCTTCTTCGCTTGCAGCGCGTAAGCCGTGTTGGTGGCGTCAACGACGATGGCGTGGCCCTTGATGTCGGCGAAGTCCTTGATGTTGTTCTGCACGTAGAACTCGTTGGTGCCGCTGTCGCCGCCACTAACGATGACCACATCAACCTTGGCGACATCGATCATGGCGACCGCGTTGTCGACCGCGGAATGGGCGATATCGATCGAGCCGTCGGCAAGCCCCTGGCGCTGGCGCTCGGAGTTCTCGGTGAATTGCAGGTCGATGCTCAAGCCGCGCTTGGCAAAAAAACCGCGGTCGATGCCGGCATAGAACGGCAACGAGCGGGCGGAGCGGAACACATTGACGTGCAGTAGGGTCGGTTCGGCGGCCGGTGCTGTCGCGGCGAAGGTCCAGATCCCAAATATGAGTGCGGAGACCGGGAGGAGGGCGCGGCTAAATTGCACAACAAGCCGCGTAAAACCGAACGGATACGCCAATTGATGCCTCACTGGGATCGTGTCCTGGCTTTCGGCCGCTCTTATTGTCATCATCGTCGGCGGCCGGGCGAAACAAACCACTAGCGGCAGCGTGAAGCAAGAGCACTGCAATCGTGGCTGAAACCATTTCCCGCGAAGGCTCGCCTAACATGACCGGCCGCGACAGCGCCGATCTGTTCGGTCATCCGCGCGGGCTCACTTTCCTGTTCACGACCGAGATGTGGGAGCGTTTCTCTTATTACGGGATGCGCTCGCTGCTCGTCCTTTACATGACGAAATATCTGTTGCTGCCGGATCACGCCGGTAACGTTGCCGGGCTGCTGACCGTCAAGCACGGGCTCGAAGCCGTGTTCGGTCCACTCGACGTGCAGCCTTTGTCGTCGCAGATCTGGGGGCTTTATACCGGGCTCGTCTATTTCACGCCGATTTTCGGCGGGTTGCTGGCCGACCGCGTACTCGGTCAGCGCCACACCGTCGTTATCGGCGCTGTGCTAATGGCCATCGGCCATTTCATGATGGCTTTTGAACAGCTCTTTGTCTTTGCGCTGTTGGCGCTGATCCTCGGCAATGGCTGCTTCAAGCCGAATATTTCCACCCAGGTCGGCGGCCTCTACGCGCCCGGCGATCATCGCCGCGACCGCGCCTATTCGATCTTCTATGTCGGCATCAACGTCGGTGCGTTCCTGGCGCCGCTGATCTGCGGCACGCTCGGCGAGAAAGCCGGCTGGCACTATGGCTTTGCCGCAGCCGGCGTCGGCATGTGCATCGGGCTTTGCATCTATCTCTACGCGCTGCCGATGCTGCCGCAGACCCCCGCCTTTTCCTCCCCCGCAAGCGGGGGAGGGAAGGGAGGGGGGTTGACGCATATCGAACGGCGGCCGCTGAACCGCGACGAGTGGCGCGCCATCGGCGCGCTTCTGGTGCTGTTCGTGCCCAATACGCTGTTCTGGGCGACCTATGAGCAGATGGGCAACACGACGATCCTCTGGATCGACAGCAAGGTCGACCGCAGCATCGATCTTCTCGGATGGATGGCACAAATCCCGACGACCTGGTTTCTCGCCTTCAACCCTTTCATGATCTTTGCCTTCACGCCCTTTGTCGTGATGCTGTGGGCGCGGCAGGCCGAGCGCCGCACCGAACCGTCGACCATCACCAAGATGGCGTTCGGCTGTTTCGGCGTCACGGCGGCCGATCTGATCAGGGCCTTTGCCGCGTTTCACGCCGGCGCGGGCCAGGCGAGTTGGCTCTGGGTGCTGTTATCGATCGCGACCGTCACGCTCGGCGAGCTTTATCTGTCGCCGGTCGGGCTGTCGCTGGTGACGAAAGTCGCGCCGGCGCGCATCCTCTCGATGATGATGGGAATCTGGCTCGCGACGAATTTCACCGGCGGGTTTCTCGCCGGCTATATCGGCAGCTTCTGGAGCCGGATGCCGCCGCCGCAATTCTTCTTGCTGGTGGCCGGCATCTCCGCACTGGCCGGCGTGATGATCTTTGCCTGCCGGTGGCTGCTCAAGGGGATGTTGCGGGAGTAGCCGCTTATCCTGCGTAGTTTTCCCGAGGCGGATAGCTGCGATTAGATTTGAGCGATGTCGGCGGGCAAGTGGATGATGAATTCAGTTCCCGGCTTGAGTCTGTTGATTTCGAGCGTGCCGCCCAGCTGCTGCACGGTTGAAACCACCATCTTCATTCCCAATGAAGACGACTTGCCATCTATTTTAAAGTCGGGTGGAAGCCCTCGTCCCCGATCGGCAATACTCAAATCGATGCCGCGGCGCTTCTTGTGCTTTAGCGTGACTTTAATGGACCCCGATTCGTTGTCCGAAAATGCGTGCTTGAGCGCGTTTGTTATCAATTCGTGGGTCAACATGCCGAGAGAGATAGCATGTGGACCTGAAAGCTCGAGCGAATCAGCATCGACCTCGATCGAGGGCCTCTTGACTCCGACATAGGCGTTCGCGCTCGTGCTGCAAATTGTTCTTAGAAACTCGCCGAATTCCACGTATTCCAAAGTATCGGCCTGATAAAGCTGGCGATAGACCGTTCCCATCGCGACGACGCGATCGCGGGCATTTGCAAGATTTTCCCGTGCCACGGAACTCTTGGTAGATCGCCTTTGCATTTCCAGGAGGCCAGAAAGCAGCGCAAGGCTGTTCATCACGCGATGTTGAAGTTCGCGTAACAGGAGGTCTTTCTGCTTAAGCAGCTCATCAATCCTGCCTGACATTCGGGTCAATGCCGCGCTCAGCTGTCCAAATTCGTCTGAATATCTGAATTTGGGAAAAGCCGCAGACGTGTCGCCTGACTCCCATTTGCGCGCGCTCTTGATAATCGCGCGGACGGGACGGTCGATCATGAGATAGGCGGCCAGCCATACGACAATAACCGCAAGAATTATGAAAATGAAATCGAACGCAATTCCGCGCACATTGACGATGGAGGTTTCCGCCAAAGCCGAATCGCGATCAAGCGCAACCGCCGTGAACAGGCTTTCGGGCGCGCGAGCGGACGGCGCAACGCCGACAATCAAAGGCCGGCCGATCGAATCCTTGATATCAATCGTTCCCGGCTTTTCATGTGGCACGAGCGAAAAGATCTGCTTTGCAACAGCATCGGCTTCTTCAGACTCATTTGCTGGAAGCGTGAGTATCAAAGAACCCTGACCGTCGATAATGACGAGTTGATGTTCGGATCGCCATTGATCGGCCCCGAAGCTTTCGGCCAATCTTTCCGAGTCTCCCGTAAGCACAATGGCGCCTTTTATCGCGCCGTCGGCGTCTTTATATGGCATCGATATCTGAATTGACGTCGCGTGCGCCGGCCGGTCCCGAATGATCGTTCCAATACTGAGCTTGTTCGCCTTCAAAGACCGATAAAAGCGGATGCGGTCGTCGACGCCGAGTGTGTCTTGAAACGGAATGGTTGAACAAAGAAACTTTCCGTCCGTATCGATGATCGCGGCTTCGCTAAAGGTCTGAACATCTGAAATTATGGATTTGAAATATGAAGCGCATTCCGCCTTGTTGTCCGTATTCAGGGGAAATTGCGCCATTGCCGTCATAAGCTGACGCGCATTATCGATGATCTGCTCCAATTCGCTCGACGCGAGGCGCGCCTCTGAAAGCGCCGTGGCGCGGGTTTCCGATTCGAGGAATATTCTCCAACGTGCTGCATCATATGCCGTGAGCAATAACGACGGCACCAAAGCGATAGCGACGAGGACGGAGAGCCGGCGGCGAAGTCTCATGCCCACACAATAACAGATGCGCGTCCTGAAGGACGATCACGGAATAGCCAGTCGAAGATTATAGCCGCAACGCGGCAGAAATTTATCGCGGTGACTCTTTTTTGCGCGCCGCTCCGGCGGAGAGGGTACTCACAGCGGGTGGGTCAGCATTGGCAGGCTTTGCAGCCGCAGCTCTCCGACGGCTCCGCCGTAGAACGGTTTGAAATCGGAATAGCGCAGGCACGCCTGCGGAAACCGCGTCAAGAGACGTGTCATTGCGATCGTGATCGTCGAGCGCCCGAGGATATTGCCGATGCAGTGATGCGGTCCGGCGCCGAATGACATGATCCGCTTGGGCTTGCGGTGAATGTCGAAGCGCAGGGGGTCGGGAAAGAAGGCGGGATCATAGTTTGGTGCAAGGGGCGAAGGGCGCACCACTGTTCCCTTCGGAATTCGCGTCCCGCCGACCTCCGTGTCGCAGGTGGCGATCCGCGGGAAGGTGAAATAGCCGTTGCTGCCGAGCCGCAGGCACTCCTCGATCGCCTCGGGAATGAGGCTTGGATTTTCGATCAATTCGCGGCGCTGCGCGTCGTGCGTATAAAGCAGGTAGAGCGCGCCGCCTGCGGCGCGGCTGGTCGCCGACAGCGAGGCGCCGCAAATTCCGAAAATCTGGTCGAACAATTCCCGATCGCTGAGCGTGTCGCCTTGGTCGCGCGCGTTGACCAGGTCACTGATGAAATCGGAACGTGGATGGGCGCGGCGCTCCTCGATGATGACCTTGATTTCTTCCATGGCGCGATCGAACGCCTGGCGCAGCTCCGGCGGCCACGTTTCACCCGGCTTGACGTAAGTCGTTCCCGGGATGAGATCGTGAAACGCGACGAATACGGCCTTGCGGCGCTCGTCCATGTCGATCATCGCTTCAAGCAGAGCATCGACGACAAGATGAGCTCCGTAGTCCTCCATGCCGTCGAATTCGGGTCCGTCAGCCTCGATCTTGTCGAGCATGCGGTCCATGATCTTGCCGATGCTGTCTTCAAGCTGGGTAATCCGGCGCGATGAAAAGGCCGGTATGAGCAGCCGGCGCACGCGGGCATGCTGGTCGCCGTCCATCTGCGTCACGAACTGGGCGTCCATAGCTTTGTTGAACGCCTCCCAGCCGGGGCCTCGTGGCATTTCGGAGGCGAATGTCTTCGTGTCGGAAAACACCTGACGCGCGTCCTCGTAGCGGCCGACGATCACTTGCGGCCGCTGTCCCGGCGCGACGGCATAGAATGGGCGCCGTCGCGCCCATTCGGCCATATGGCGGTGTGCGTTTGCTTTGAACTCCGCGCTGCCCGGATCCAGTTCGACCATATTGTCAGGGTCAATCGCGGCGGCGGAAGGATCGAAATTGGCAAGGACGCTCGACACTGGTTGTTCTCCTTGATTATCCCCGGGCCAAGGCTTGAAACATCGTAGCGCGTCAAAGCGATAGTCTAAAGTGGCTGAGGTCGAGGATTGTGCGATGCCAGCCATCCGGTGACGCGGGTGCCGGCGGCTTCAGCGCGATACCTGCATCGCAACAACACGGTGCAGGGTTGCAACGATTTACTTGATCCGTCAGCCCGTTTACCGCTTGGGGTATTGCGTGAAAATGTAATCTTTTGCCGCCACTGTCGTGTGGCACGCATAGCCGCAGTTAGGTTCAGTCCCCTCAGGCGCAAAAGTGTCAGACGCGGCATCATAGATGAAATTGGCGTATGCCCATCCGTGCGTGTCCGGGAATCTCTTGGTATCTTTTTCGATTACGTCAACCGCTTTCAGAGTGTCCGGCACCTGCACGAAATAAGGAGACACAGGGTTCTTTTTGAACGTCCACTCGATCTTCACAATCTTGGACCCCTCAGGAAAAAGCTTGCCATCGGCGGGAAGTCCTTTCCTATAGGCGTCCATCATCACGTCATTTGCTACGATCACTTTTAACTGAGTTTCAGTCTGACTGACTGCAACATCCTTCCAGTTTTCGTATCCTTTGAAATCAGCAAACGAAAGCTTGCCCAATTTCAGCGTGTACCTGTCCTGCGCCGCAAGGGCCATGCTGCCCAAGACAGCGAGGAATACCAACACGATCGTAATTATCGAAGTTGGAGTTCTCGTCACGGTTCACTCCTGCTCTTGCTGTTTGCATGTCAAAGCAGTGACGTCCGCTTAAACAGCGCCGGCGCAAGTGCGAGGTTTCAATTTCTTGTCTAAAAATCTTCTTGTCGAGGGATCGCTCGCACGTGGGCCAGATATCATTCGGCGGGCGGCAACTACTGCTATGTCGCACCCCGACGCTATTGTTGCACCTGAAACTGACGCAATTCCATAGGGTGGTCGCTAATATTTTTGGTGATGCACTGAGCTGAACTTCGGACCCGCCAATGTCCGATTAGAATCGGAAGCGGACATCCAAGCCGTCGCTCGCAAAACGTGTGCTCAATGCTCGCGCCACGACCTACAAGACGTCAAGCGGGGCACGTGCCCACCCGCTGTGCCCGGGAAACGAAGTGTTCCGGAGTGTCTCTCTCGAAATGCATCTCCGCTATTTCGTTACGGTGTCTTTGTAGATCGTGCCGCCCTTCATAATGACGAGAAAGTTCTTGTCCGGGTCTGCAATAAGCTTGATATTTTCCAACGGATTGCCGTCGATTAACAACAGATCGGCGATTGCGCCCTCTTCGACCACGCCAAGCTTGCCAGGGTAGGGATTGATGAACCCGGAGAGCGCCATCAACGCGCCATTGTCGGCAGTGGCCATTTTGAGCGTTTCCGCAGGCGTGTACCAGCGAACCATCTTAGCCAGGATCGCCCCCTGCCGCGCGGTCAACCTGGCGTCGAACAGAATGTCGGTGCCGAAAGCCGTTTTGACATTGTATTTCTTCGCAAGCTTGTAGGCATTGTCCGTTCCGGCGAAGACTTCCAGCGCTTTCTGCTGCGACACCGGGTTCGCAAGCGGCGGAGCATCTTCGTCGTCCAGCAGTGGCTGCAAGCTCCACCAGATGCCGTTGTCGGCAAGCAATTTGGCGGTCGGTTCGTCGATCAGCTGGCCGTGTTCGATGCATTTGACGCCGGCGGCAAGCGCCTGCCGGATCGCGCGCGGCGTATAGGCGTGCACCGTGACATAGGTGCCCCAATTGTCGGCCGCTTCGACGGCGGCGCGGATCTCAGGTTCGGTGAACTGCGTCGACTCGATCGGATTGTACGGCGAGGCAACACCGCCACCGGCCATGAGCTTGATCTGGCTGGCGCCCTGCCGCAGCTGTTCCCTGGCGCGTAGCCGGACTTCGTCGGGGCTATCGGCAATGGCTGCGATACCTTCGGTCTCGGAATGGCTCAGCTGGCCTCCGGGCACCCGCGGAACCTCGAAGGAGAATCTGAAATCGCCATGGCCCGAGGTTTGCGAGATGAAAGCACCGGAAGGATAGATGCGCGGACCGATCGCGACACCCTCGTCGATGGCGCGCTTGAGCCCGAAGACCGGACCACCGAGGTCACGCACGGTCGTGAAACCCCGCATCAAAGTCGCTTGCGCCTGTCGCGCAGCCACGAGCTGGAGATAGTTCGGATCGGCGGTCATCAGCACCATTTGCGGCGTGCTCGCCATGATCGCATGCCAATGCGCGTCGATCAGGCCGGGCATCAGCACGCGCCCATCCGCCGCAATCGTCCGGACCTTGGCATTGGCGTCGATGGCGATTGGGTTTACGGAAATGCGCGCGATGATGCCGTCTTTGACCAGAACGTTGGAAGGAACCGATAGCGTGGCGCTCCTGCCGTCGAAAATGCGCACGTTCTGAAAAAGCGTTGTGCCGCCGCTGACCGGAGCGGCGAAAGGCTCCAAACCTGGCGCTTCCAAATCCGCATCGCCTTGCGCCAAGCTTGCCCGGCAAGCTCCGACCACGAGCGCTGCAGCCAAAATGAGCCGTGCGGCACCTCGCGCGAATTTCAATATGCGGACCACCATGAGGCCGATCTCCATCGCGAAGTTCGAGCCATCACACGCTCACAGCAATTTTTTGATCTACTCTTTGAACTGTCCTGGGTCGAAACGAGCTTGTGACCACTCTGCTTGCAGCTTCCGAGCATCGAAGAAAATTGGATCGCAAAACAACCGAGACTGTCAAGGACCCCATTTTCGTTTGATCACACCAAGGATGCGGGGCACCCTCATAATGAAATGCCCGGCGCAAGGCTCAGCCTTGGCCGGGCGTGACGAATTTAGTTTGTTGATCGGGTTCGGGTTGGCTTAATGCGCCGCCATCGACGCGGCGGCTTCCGGATTTTCCATGTGGGCGATGTTTGACTTCACCGCCTTCTGGACCTTTTCGAAAGCGCGCACTTCGATCTGGCGCACGCGCTCGCGCGAGACGCCGAATTCTTCGGCGAGTTCTTCGAGCGTGATCGGCTCGTCGGCGAGACGGCGCGCTTCGAAGATGCGGCGTTCGCGGTCGTTGAGCACGTTGAGCGCCTGGCCGAGCGCCTGATGGCGGTTCTCGGATTGCTCGGATTCGGCAAGCCGGCTTTCTTGGCTGACGCCGTCGTCGACCAGCCAATCCATCCACTCGCCGGAATCGCCGTCCTCACGGATCGGCGCGTTCAGCGACGCATCGCCGCCGAGACGGCGGTTCATGTCGATGACGTCCTGCTCGGTGACGCCGAGACGCTTGGCGATCAGCTTGACCTGATCGGGCCGCATATCGCCTTCTTCGAGCGCCGAGATCCTGCTCTTCGCCTTGCGCAAATTGAAGAACAGCTTCTTCTGGTTGGCGGTGGTGCCCATTTTCACGAGCGACCACGAACGCAGGATGTATTCCTGGATCGCCGCCTTGATCCACCACATGGCGTAAGTCGCGAGCCGGAAGCCCTTGTCCGGCTCGAAGCGCTTCACCGCCTGCATCAGGCCGACATTGCCTTCAGAAATGACTTCCGAAATCGGCAGTCCATAGCCGCGATAGCCCATGGCGATCTTGGCCACGAGCCGCAGATGGCTGGTGACGAGCTTATGCGCAGCGTTGCGGTCGCCGTGCTCGCGCCAACGCTTCGCCAGCATGAATTCTTCTTGCGGTTCCAGCATCGGGAACCGCCGGATTTCTTCCAAATACCGGGTAAGGCCGGTCTCGCCGGACAGGACCGGAAGTGCTGCAGTCTGGGCCATGATAGCGCCCTCCATTTTCATGCCCCCGCGGAGCGGCGGGCCATTGGGGCCATCGCTCTCCGAGCCGACGGCGCCAGTTCCATTTATCTCGCACCCGCAACATACACGGTAGAATCGGGCGCTCGAAAGAGAGTTCGGCGTCACATTGGCGCGACGCAGCTGTGAACCACAATCCGATCCGAAGCTAAACCGTTGATACCGGTAAACTTTTAGTTGCTGCCAGCGTCCGGCTTGCGTTGAGGCATAGTCGCTATGTCCGGCTGGGTGCCGGCCAGCGCATTACGCAAACGGACGAGATCGGGCGGCAGTTCCGACCGGAACTGGAGAAATTCGCCGCTCGACGGGTGCTTTACCAACAGGATGTGGGCATGCAAAGCCTGCCTCGCAAGGGCGGTTAACGCCGTCTGAGCGGCGGGGGGCAAAAGCGCAGCTTTGGTGCGGAAACCGCTGCCATAGGCGTCATCGCCCATGATCGGGTGGCCGATCGAGGCCAAATGGACCCGGATCTGATGGGTCCGGCCGGTTTCGAGCCGGCAGAGCAGTAGGCTTGCCACCGGCTCGGCGGACGAACTGCCCTTGTTCCCCTTGCGGCCGGTTTTCGCCGCCTGCACGCCGTAGCGCTCCAGCACCTGCCAATGCGTGACGGCGTCGCGGCCGCCTTCGCGGATCGCCATCCGCTCGCGCGATTTCGGATGCCGGTCGATCGGCCTGTCGATCGTGCCATGCGGGCGGTCGGGTGCGCCCCAGACCAAAGCCAGATAACTGCGCTCGAACGGCTCGCCGTTTTTGCCGTGGTCGGCGAATTGAGCCGCCAGCGCCCGGTGGGCGCGGTCGTTTTTGGCGACGACCATGGCCCCGGTCGTGTCCTTGTCCAGCCGGTGCACGATGCCGGGCCGGCGCTCACCGCCGATGCCGGACAGGCTGTCGCCGCAATGCGCAATGAGCGCGTTCACCAGCGTTCCGGTCCGGTGGCCCGCGGCTGGATGAACCACGAGATTACGGGGTTTATCGATGACGATGATGTCATCGTCTTCGTAAATGACGCGGAGAGGGATGGGTTCAGGCTCGGGCTTCGCCGGGAGCGGCGGCGGCACGTCAACCAAGATCGCGGAACCGGAATTGACGTTGTGGCTTGGATCGCGGATCGTTTGGCCGTCGACGGCGACCGCGCCAGCTTCTATCAGGACTTTGAGCCGGGAGCGCGAGAGCGCGGCGATATGACGGGCGAGTACGCGGTCGAGCCGATCGCCGGCCTCATCCGCGGGGACGCGAACCGCAGCCTGCGTGACCGAAGTCGTAGCGGGTGCGGGCGTGGAAGTGGGAGACGACATGAATACTCTATCCGGCAAGGTCCGGAGCAACCTATCAGCGGTCGGCGATCCCGCCGAATCCGAGACGGCGCAGCTGGTCGCGCGTGCCCGCACCATGATGGTGATATCGGGCCTGACCACGGTGCTTGCCATCGCCGCCGTGGTGACCGTCATCGGCTACCGGATGTACTCCAGCGCCGGCAATACGCCAATCGAAGACGCCATCACGCTGCCGAAGGGCGCGCGCATCGTGTCGATAGCGGGCTCCGGCGGCCGAGTCGCCGTGCTGATCGACAATAACGGCACGAGCGAGATGCGGGTCTTCGATCTGAAAACGATGAAGGAATCCGGGCATCTGCGGTTTACGAACGGGCAGTGAGGGGCTCGGAGCGCTGCCGCAGCACTGAGCCCATACCCGCTTGCACGCCGCGCGCATCGCGGTTATTTCGAGGGCAGGCTCCCTTCGTCTAGCGGTCTAGGACGCGGCCCTCTCAAGGCTGAAACACGGGTTCGATTCCCGTAGGGAGCGCCATCGGCGCATTGCAGCCAGGCGACCGAAAGTGGCAGCCGAAGATAAAAAGAGACCGCCTCAGCTGGTGGCCCCTTTTCCCGACGCCCTCTTAATTAATTCAGCGCGACCGTGTTTTGCAAAGAGCTCCGGTGCCAGTTCGTGCTGTCGACTTCATTGCAGTCGCGACAGTAGAAAACCAGCAATTCGGGTGCTGCGCCGATCCTGGGGGAGCCTGCGAATGAGCTTCATCGGCTCGTCGCAGGCGCGGCACGCACAGGACGGATCGAGATCATTTTGCATGTCCGCTTCCTAATCGAACCGGACTCGGCGGTGCAATGCGGGCGAACCCGATAAGGGGCAATACGTACGCGGCGCAAGCTTGCTCGTGCGGACACACTGTGCGGACACACTATAATGTCCGCACGAGGCTTCGCGCTTCAGCGTTAGCTGGGTCACTTGCGAGTTACCTTCGAGACTACTTGCCCGGCTTGAGCTTCAAGAGCGCGTCGGCATTGCCGTGCGCGAGCTTGGCCTTCTCGGCCGGCGGCAGCGCCACATTGTCGAGGAATTTGCGGCCGGCCGCGTCGGGCGCGAACGGATAGTCGACCGAAAACAGAATGCGGTCGATGCCGAAAATCTGCAGCGCGCAGATGAACGGCGGCTGATCGAAAATGCCAGAGGTCGTGATCCAGACCTGATCGAGAATGGTTTGCGAGATCGGCCGTTTCAGATGAGCGATGTCGTGCTGGAAGACCTTGTCGAAGCGCGCCATCATCATCGGGATCATCTCGCCCATATGGCCGATGATGATTTTCAGCTTCGGATGCTTGTCGAACGTGCCGGCGATCACCATGCGCAGCACATGCACCGCCGTTTCCGAATGCCAGCCCCAGCCGGCGGTCTCAAGGACGCGGCCGGCGCCTTCCGGCAGATCGGAGAAATAGGCATTGCGCACCGGCTCCGGCGGAATGTGCGGATGGATATAGACCGGCACGTCGAGCTCGACCGCGGCGGCGAGGAGGCCGTCATAGCTTGGATGATCGAGGAAGCGGCCTTCCGTCGTGCCGTTGACCATGGCGCCGAGGAAGCCGAGCTCCTTCACCGCGCGCCTGAGCTCGACCGGACAGGCATCGGGACTTTGCAGCGGCAGCGCGGCGAAGCCTTTGAAGCGGTCGGGATGGCGCGCGATCTCCTTCGCCAGATGATCGTTGACGTCCTTTGCGGCGGTGACGCCGTCGGGACCCGGAATGAGATCCGGGCCGGGGCCGGCATTGGAGAGGACCTGCACGCTGATGCCGGCGGCATCCATGGACTTGAGACGCTTCTCGGCGAATTCAGGCAGCAGCTCGACCGGATTGGGCGCGCCGGGCGTGAGATTCCTCGGCCGGAAGCCGCGGCGGTGCACCACGTCCTTTGGAACGCGGCTCGCCACCGCCGGGACTGAAAAATGTTCTTCGAGCGCAACAATACGCATAGGCGTAGTCCTCCATTCGGCCGCCGCCAGTCAGATGGCGGGTTGTTGCATTGGCATCGGCGTCGGGCAAGAGGCTACGCTAGACATCCGCGCAGCGCTTGCGCTCGCCAGTCCGATGTCCGCGCATAACTGACCGCGTAATAAATGTGTTATGATTGATGATGGTTCGGATTTCTTTTTATTCTCGCCGCGGCAACAGGCGGCGCGCCACTTGGCGCAAGTGTGACGTGCAATGATCCGAGCCGCGATCGTCGGTTTGGGGCGTTGGGGGCGGGCGCTGGTGACTGCGGCGACCGGCAAAACCGGCAGCACTCCCGGCAGCAGCGATCTCCGTTTTGTCCTCGGCACAACGCGAACGCGTGCCGCCGCTGAGGATTTCTGCCGCGACAAGAACATCAAGCTGGTCGGCAGCTACGACGACATCCTGCGCGATCCCGACATCGATGCCGTGGTGCTCGCAACCCCGCACAGCCAGCATCAGGCGCAAGCACTTGCCGCGATTGCCGCGAGGAAACATGTCTTTGTCGAGAAGCCGCTGACGCTCGATCTCGCGAGCGCGCGCGCCGTCGCCGATGCCGCGCACAAATCCGGTCTGATCCTTGCGGTCGGGTTCACCCGGCGCTTTCATCCAAGCGTCGGCGAATTGCGCGCGCGCGTTCGCGACGGCCGGCTCGGCGATGTCATGGCGCTCGTCGCGCAGCACACCACGTCGACGGCGCAATTCGTCGCGCCGGACAATTGGCGCGCGGCGCCGGAGGAGGCGCCGGGCGGCGCCTTCACCGCCGTCGGTGTGCATGCGCTCGATCACATGATCGAATTCGCCGGCCGGGTGCGCGACGCGCGCTGCGTCACCGCGCGCTACTATGCGGGCCGGTCCGACGACACGACCACGGTCATGCTGCGCTTTGTAAGCGGCGCCACTGGCCTGATTTTTTGTTCGGTTGCGACCGCGACGAATTTCGCATTGACCGCCTACGGCACCAACGGGCTTGGTGAAATCACGCGTGCCGATCTGTCACGTTTTCGTTTCACCCCGGCGTCGATCGCGGCTCCGACCGGTGTCGTTGCGGCGCCGCCCGACGAGATTTTGGAATTTTCCGGCTTCGACATGTTGCGCGAAGAGATGACGGCGTTCGCGCGGACCATCCGCGATGGAAATTCTTATCCGGTTCCGATTGCCGACGTGCTGCACGGTATGGCGGTATTCGATGCGATTGTTGAATCGGCAAAACGCGGCGGCGAAGCGATCGCAGTGAATGAATAATTTCCCGCGGCTGGTGTTTTAAATCTATTTTGCTCTCACACGATCGTCATAATCGCACCGTGAGTATCTTGCAGAGAATTTGCGATGCGGTTAAATATGTGCATCGAGTTTTCGGCCGAACGACTTGGCCTTGCAGCGAACTGAAAACCGCGCCTGACTGACAATCTTTCACCAAAATCTCGATCGAACCGAGCCGGGCACAATCGCGCGGCTCACACTGACGTGCTTATGAACTGACATGCCTATGAGGAGATACTCGTGGATAACGGTACCGTGAAGTGGTTCAACGCGCAGAAGGGTTATGGATTCATTCAACCCGAAGGCGGCGGCAAGGATGTTTTCGTCCATGTCAGCGCTGTCGAACGCGCGGGCCTACGTGAGCTGAGGGAAGGTCAGCGCGTGTCCTTCGAAGTCGTGACGGATCGCAAGACCGGCAAGGCGGCCGCTGAAAATCTGAAGACGATGTGAGTGTGTTGCGGTACTTTAGTACCGCGACTGGTTGATTGATCCAGCGAATGACCCGGATCGCGCATCGGCAGTCCGGGATGGCGAGGCTCGACAAGCCCGCTCCTTTATGTCCGCCACTTGTCCGCGCTTGCTGCTTGTGGCGCGCATGCGGATAGTTCGCGTGCGCACTTCAGGACGGCCCAAACGTCCTAAAAGCTCTCTTTGATCAGCAGAATATTCAGAACCAGAACCAGGGCGGTCGCAGCCCCTGCGGCGATCCGCGTCAGTTTGCCGTTGGCAAACGTGCCCATGATGTCGGCTCTGTTGGTGAAAATGATCAGCGAGATCATCGGCAGCGGTAACGCAATACTCAAAACCACTTGGCTCATCACCAGCGCATTCGTCGCATCGACGCCGAGTGCGACGACGACAAATGCCGGGAACATTGTGACGAGCCGGCGCAGCCAGACCGGAATGCGAAAGCCGACGAAGCCCTGCATGATCATCTGCCCGGCAAGCGTTCCGACCGTCGAGGCGGAAATGCCCGAGGCGATCAGCGACACCAGAAAGATTCCGGCGGCCGCGCCGCCGAGAAGCGGCGTCAGCGTGTGATAGGCGGTCTCGATCTGCGCCACTTCGGGATGGCCTGCGTGAAACGCGCTCGAGGCCATCATCACCATGGCCATGTTGACGAGGCCGGCGACGGCCAGCGCGATGACGACTTCCCGATTGGAGTAGCGCAAGACCATCCGCCGGTCGTTGTCGTCACGGACCGGCACGCGGGCCTGGGTGAGGCCGGAATGAAGATAAATCGCATGCGGCATCACGGTCGCGCCGATAATGCCGACGGCGAGCAGCAGCGCTTCGGAATCGGCAAGATGCGGCACGATGGTATGGTAGGCCGCGGCGGCCCAGTCGACCGGCGCGATGAACATTTCAAGAAGATAACAAAGGCAGATCACGCCGACGATCGCGCCGATGATCAGTTCGAGCGGGCGGAAGCCGAAGCGCTCACAGGCCAGAAGCCCGTAAGTCACGATCGCCGTCGCCACCATGCCGGCAAGAAGCGGTATGTGGAACAGCAATGACAGGCCGATGGCGCCGCCGAGAAATTCGGCGAGATCGGTCGCCATGGCGGCGACCTCGCTGACCAGCCACATCGCCCAGACCAGCTTTTGCGGGAAATGATCGCGGCACATTTCCGCGAGATTCTTGCCGGTGACGATGCCGAGCTTGGCCGAGAGGCCCTGAAACAGCATGGCGGTCACGTTGGCGATCAGCACGACCCAGAGCAGGCCATAGCCATATTTGGCGCCGGCCTGAATGTTGGTGGCGAAATTGCCGGGATCCATATAGGCGATCGAGGCAACGACCGCCGGGCCGCCAAAAGCCAGCGCCGTGCGCCAAGCGCCGCGCTGGCCTGCCAGAACTCCACGGGCGGTGGCAACGGTGCGTTCCGTCAGCGATGCGGGACTGCCGGCCGTATCGCCGCCGGCCACCCCGCCCAGAGCGGGGCTGCGCATTTCAGGCAGCCTCATGCAGCACCAACACGAAAATGTAGCATAGGTTACAGTATAGGCGGCGCCCGGTTCTGCGTCAATGGCTCCATTATGTAGCTTGGGCTACATTTTGACACGAGGAGAAAAATATGTTCTTGAGGCGCGCGTGACCCAGCCGCATCCCCCGCATCAGGCCGTTATGGGCAAGCTCCCCGCCGAAGGCACCCAGGCCCGCCGCTTCGGCAAGACCCGGTCGGCGCAGGCGACCGCGCTTCTTGAGGACTATGTCGAGCTGATCGCCGACCTGCTCGAAGGCGAAGGCGAGGCACGGCCGACCGATATCGCCCGCCGCCTCGGCGTCTCCCATGCCACCGCGATCAAGACCATCGCGCGGGTGAAGCGCGCAGGGCTTGCCACCGCGCGGCCCTATCGCGGCGTCTTTCTCACCGAAAAAGGCCACGCGCTCGCCACCCGCGTGCGGGCGCGCCACCGTCTCGTCGTCGACCTGCTGCGTGCGCTCGGCGTGCCGACGGAGGCGGCGGAAGCCGATGCCGAAGGCATCGAGCATTATGTGTCGGAGACGACGCTGAAGGCGTTTGCGCAATTCTTGAAGGCGCGGGGCTAGTTGGGCAGTTCTCGCAACGCTTTAGGAGTGAAGACACTCACTCCTTTCTGGCGCGCCGCGCGTCGGATGGAGTCATGCCAAAACGTCTCCGGAAGACGCGATTGAAATACGATAGATTGCCGAATCCGACTTCGAATGCGATGGCGCTGATCGTCCAATCGTGCAGTGCGGAATCCGCGAGCGTGCGGTAGGCGCGGGCAAGCCTTTGCTCGAGGACGTATTCCGTGAACGTTGTCCCCTCGGACTCGAACAGCAATTGAACATGGCGCGGTGACACGCCTCGGCGCAGGGCAATATCGGTGACGGTAAGCCTCTCGTCGCCGAGCCGGCGCGCGACGTCGCCTTTGATTGCGGCGAGCCTCGCGGCGCGCAGACCGCGACGGCGCGTCATTTCAGCTCCGTCGCGCGTCGCGCCAACGGCAAGCGCGACGAGATCACTGATATGAGCGGCAAAGAGCCGGCGCAATTCGGGCGATATCAGCTGTCGGTTTTTCAGAGTGAGCTGAACATAATCGACAAGGAGGCGCAGCGCCTCCGTGTTCGCCGGTATCGGCCGCGCCAGCGCGTCTTCCGGCTTGGCCGCGACGCTGTTGAGCAGCCGGCGTGGGATGCGCAATGTCAGAAATTCCGTCGGCACGGGGTAATCCTTGGCACCGACATCACCGCACGACAGCAGTACCGCGGCTCCTGCATCCATCCTGAACTCTCGGCCAACTTGGGACGGCAGGCTGCAGCCCGACAAAATGGTCCCGAAAATAAAATCGTCATTGCCGTCGGTGAGCAGGGGTTGGGTGCGCCGACCAATATTGCCGTTGGTCCGCCCCCAAATCACGCCGAGGCCGTCAAACCCGTGCACCGTGGCTTCATATCGCACCGGGCGATCGTCGTATGGTCCAAGATCAAGCCGCGTGAACGAGCGGCCAAGTGCCTCACGAAAATAGGGCAGACGCTCGCGCAAAGGGACGAGATCTGTCGAGAAGTGGATGCCTTCCGCAGCGTCTATGTCCATGACTGCGCTCCATCACCCATGGTCATCATAGACTATTTGGTTGCCAGCGCGTGCCCAATTTCGCTCCAGTACCAGCCTGATTTCGCGTCCGTATAAGCATAGTGGCTTATCCATCGCTATGCTCCGGCCGCTCGTTACACTTTGAGGTAGTGACGTGTTGAGGTCGTGACGTGGCTAGCTCATATCGCCCGGCATCTCCGGTTACCGCCGCGATTTTCTCCGGCGACCAAGCTCAACGACGCGCCACCGGACTCCCAATGAGCTTTATTTGCTTATTGGCGTTGCTCTGCGCCTTGGATTTTTTCCTGCAAACCAAAGACGCCGGCGCCCAATGCGCAGCGCAAGACGTCATGGCAAATCGCCGCCTGCTTGACGATCCTGCGTTGTCGCAAACGCCTGAGGCGATTCAATCCGCGGCCGGTATCCCCGTATGGAAAACAATCAGGATCGGAACCGCTGCAAACAAGTGGGACCTCCACCGCGCGCTCGACGCCGCAAATTGCGGCATCGGAGATTCAGCGGAGGGCATGTTCGCGCAGCCGGAATTCTTGGTCAGTGCGACTAAAATTGAAACGGATCTCGTAAGTGTCTCGCTGGCGCAACTCGGCATAGCGCGCGCATCGCTCCGGGACGTCTACGCGCGGGCACAAAGCCTTGGCTTGGCGCTTGCCGCGGCCGAAGTCGGGCCGCAATTGCGGCTGCAATATTTTGAACAGCCGCTGGGCGAGTTTCTCAACATTGGCATGGCGCCGATCGCGACACGCGATGACAGGCGTGAGATTTTTACTATCGGCAACGGCGGCGCCGGGCTGTTGCTGACAGGTACGAAGGCCGACGACGCTACAAAATTTCACGATTCGGCGCGCTTCGTTTTCGTTCGTCAAAGAAAGGTCGCCTCGTCGCAAGCTCGAAGCGACTGAGGAATGCAAACCGATCCGCTACACGCTGCGCAGATAACGACAGAAGCAGTCACGCGCGCATCATATTCGCGATGGCGATGATCGAGACTGTGCCAGTCGCGCTCAAAACCGGAGGTTCGTTGTGTCCACAGTCACGCTGAATCCGACCTCGCTTTCTTTTCCTCTTCGCATGCCCGGTCAACCCTCTGACGAACCGCTCACCGTCAGCATCACCGTCACTGATCCGGTCAAGATGACCGTCGACATCGAGGGCCCCGATGCAAGCGCATTCACGGCAGGAATTGTTCAAGAGGAGTTGCAGATCCGCAAAGGTGCGATCGTGCCGACGATCAACCCGACGAAGAGCGCAGTTATCACGCCACCGACGACAAATACGGTCTTTTGGATAATCCAAGTCGGCTTCATCGCGCCCTTGCGGCCGGTACCGGGAGCTTTCAGCGCGACGCTGGTCGTGCGCTGGTCGTCGCCAACGTCGGATTCCAGAACGGTGCCGGGCGAGCAACGGATACCCTTGACTGGAGCTTCCGCTCAATTCACGGCTGATGTCATCACCGCCCAACCGGTCACGTTCCAGGCCGGCGCCGATCCGATTGTCAGCATGCGGTTCACCTATCTGTCCAATGATCCGACGCCATTGCAGATCCTGCTCACTCCCGAACAATTCCCCACCGGACTGAGCTTCGACCCCTTCAACGTGACAATGACTCCGCGCTATGTCGAGGTGGGAGAGAATCCGAAAGGCTCGGGGGACAAGCCGCCTCCACCCCCCACGCAGCAATTGGTGACAAAAACGGTCGCGACCGTCCCGATACACGTCAAATCCCAAAGGTTGACGGCGCAGTTGGGCAAGAGCACGGGCAGCGTGCAATTGCAGATTCCCTACTTGCCCGACGGATTCGCCCCGGAGCCGCCGCCCACCGTTGTATTCAACGTCCAACCGCTGCCAATCGACGTCAAGGTCCTGGCCGACCAAGCCGTCGTCATTGTGCCCGGCGTGTCTGCTCGCGTCGGGATTTCGATCACCACCAGGGGCGGCGATACGACTTTCAATCTCCAGCCTATAAGTCTTCCCTCAGGTGTCACGGTCGGGTTTGAGTCCGGCGGCGAAATTGAAATCGGCGACGGAACGACAACGACTGAGATCACCATCAACGCGGCATTTGATCCGACATCTTCGTCGCCGCGAGCGGCGACGCTGAGCTTTAATTGGACGGCAAATGACGGTCTCTCGCAGAACGTCTTCAATATCGATATTGTGATTCTGCAAAGCGTCCTGGTCGCCAGCAGTGGGCCTCTGACTGCCGCAAATACTGTCGGGATCGGCGTGAACGGCTCCGGGATGTGGACATTGTACTGCAATGGCCAATGGACCTTCACGGGGTCAGTCTCCTCCTCCGATGTCTTCAACGATGACTATGGATTTGGCATTGCATCGGACTATGTAGATGCGCAAAACACGACCATTGCTGTGGGCACCACGGGGACCGTCAAGGATAACCCGACGTGGAACACCGGGGGCTACAGCCCGTTGATCACAAGCCGTTGGCCCGAAATCCTCTCGCACAGCTTCAGGTACACGCTGAGTGCAAAGGCCCAGTTTTGGTCAACTTTTGGCTTTGTGGCGTTGGTCATTATTATCTTTTTGATCGCCACATGGGGCAGTGCAAAAGGACAACCGGAAGGCTGGCAAGACCCCGAGAAGCTTGCAAGTTGATCTTCTTAAATGTTGCAATTGCATGGCGGCATCGCCTGCGCTCGTCGCGCAGAATCCAGCACTACTTTCACTGCGTGAAGGTCCTCCCTCTATCGCGAGGGACGGGCAATAGCTACGCCGCGTGGGCGGCCAGCACTTCGGCGATGCCGTCGACGACTTCCTCGACCATCGCCTTGTCGTCGCCTTCGCCCATGATGCGGATCACGGGCTCGGTGCCGGACGGGCGAATGACCAGACGGCCATGGCCGTTGAGGCGGCTTTCGCCGTGGGCGATCGCGGACTGCACTTGCACGAGTTCGAGCGGCTTGCCGCTCCTGTAACGCACATTGCGCATCACCTGCGGCAGCGGCTCGAAGCGGTGGCAGACCTCCGACACCGGCTTGTTCTTCTTCTTCACCACCGCAAGCAATTGCAGAGCCGCGATGAAGCCGTCGCCGGTCGTGGTGTAATTGGACAGGATGATGTGGCCGGACTGCTCGCCGCCGACATTGTAGCCATGCTCGCGCATATGTTCGAGCACATAGCGGTCGCCGACCGGCGTGCGCACCAGCGACAGTTTCAGCGATTGCAGATGGCGCTCGAGCCCGAGATTGCTCATCACGGTGCCGACGATACCCGGCTTGGTGAGGAGCCGATCTTCCGACCAGCTTTCCGCGATCACGGCAAGCAGCTGGTCGCCGTCGACCAGATGGCCGTGCTCGTCGGCGATCACGACGCGGTCGGCATCGCCGTCGAGCGCGATGCCGATATCGGCGCGCATCTCGCGCACCTTGCGGCACAACGCGTCCGGCGCGGTCGAGCCGCAGTCGTGGTTGATGTTGAAGCCGTCAGGCTCGACGCCGATCGAGACCACATCGGCGCCGAGTTCCCACAGTGCCTCCGGCGCCACGCGATAGGCGGCGCCGTTGGCGCAATCGATCACGACGCGCAGGCCGTCGAGCGACAGATTGCGCGGCATGGTGCGTTTGGCGAATTCGATATAGCGATCGTGCACGCCGTCGATGCGCTTGGCGCGGCCGAGCTCGGCGCTTTTCGCCAATTGCTTGGTTTTATCGGCGTCGATCAGCGTTTCGATCTTGTGCTCGACCTCGTCGGACAGTTTGTAGCCGTCCGGGCCGAACAGTTTGATGCCGTTGTCATCGTAGGGGTTGTGCGAGGCCGAGATCATCACGCCCAGATCGGCGCGCATCGAGCGCGTCAGCATGGCGACAGCGGGCGTCGGGATCGGGCCGAGCAACAGCACGTCCATGCCCACCGAGGTGAAGCCCGCGACCAACGCGGTTTCGATCATGTAGCCGGAGAGCCGCGTATCCTTGCCGACGACGACGCGGTGGCGATGCTCGCCACGGCGGAACACCAGTCCCGTCGCTTGGCCCACGCGCAATGCCAATTCCGGCGTGATCACGCCATTGGCGAGGCCACGGATGCCGTCCGTACCAAAATACTTGCGAACCATTGTCTGGGCCCCACGCCGACCACTCCGGCCGGCAATATTAGCCCGTTATCGCTCTTCGTCGCTTCAAAAAATATGGGGTAATCTTACCGTTCCGCGTAACCGCTCCTTCAGCACAAGCGCCAGTGAAATCAATGGTCTAGGCCGACGATGCTGGAACCGGTGGATTTGGGCAGCGAAAATCTCAGCTCGCGGCCTTGTCGTAGGCGCTCGGCGGCGGCTGGGTGACCGACACGGGATCCGAGCCAGGAAAACTGTCCTCAAGCCCGAGATCAAGGGCCTCATCGAGCTCCGCCTGGACCTTCGCGTCCTTGGCTTGCTTTTGTTCCTTCTCCCGGCGCCTGGCTTCTTGTTCGGCGCGTCCGGTATCCTCGAAACCGGCATAGGCGATTTGACGGAACCGATGCTTCGTCCATTGCTCCATTGCGAGCGTTCCCGAATTTGAGCGTTTGCCGAATTATAACCGCGGCCGGCCGGAAGATCCGGCGGCCTGACACGTCAAACCTGTGAAATAACGCGCGAATTCGACATTCGTTCCGTTACCGCGCTCTATTGTCACGTTTCATGACCGGCCCTGTCTACCGTTGTTTTGGCCGCACGGCAGCTTGCCCGGATGCCACGCGCGGTGTGCTAAGATTCCCCAAGAGCTGGGACCTTCGTCATGCGAAACATGACCTGTATCGAGAACCTGCGGCAGCTCGCGCACCGCAAGGTGCCGCGCGCCTTTATCGATTATGCCGAGGCGGGCTCCTATGCGCAGCAGACGCTCGCCGCCAACCGCGCCGATCTCGATCGCATCAAACTGCGGCAGCGCGTCCTGTTCGATGTCTCCCAGCGCACGACCAAAACCACCATTCTCGGCGAGCCGGCGTCGATGCCGCTCGCGCTGGCGCCGATCGGGCTGTGCGGCATGCAGCATGGTGACGGCGAGATCCTCGCCTGCCGGGCCGCGCAGGCGGCCAGCATTCCGTTCACGCTGTCGACGATGTCGATCTGTTCGATCGAGGACGTCGCCGCGGCCGTCGACAAGCCGTTCTGGTTTCAGCTCTATGTGATGAAAGACCGCGGCTTCATCCGCGCGCTGATCGAACGCGCGGCGGCGGCTAAATGCAGCGCGCTCGTGCTCACCGTCGATCTCCAGGTCATCGGCCAGCGCCACAAAGACATCGAGAACGGCATGACCGTTCCGCCGCAGGTTCGCTTGAAGAACGTGATCGACATCGCCACCAAGCCCGCCTGGGCGCTCAGCGTCTGGCGCGGCAAGCGCAAGACCTTCGGCAATATCGCCGGACACTATCCCGGCATGGACAGCGTCACCGTGCTGTCGAAATGGATTTCCGAGCAGTTCGACGCGACGCTGAACTGGAAAGACGTCGAATGGATCAAGAGCCTGTGGCCGGGCAAGCTGATCCTCAAAGGCATTCTCGATGTCGAGGATGCCCGCATTGCCGCAAAGACCGGGGCCGCGGCGATCGTCGTGTCAAATCACGGCGGCCGACAGCTCGACGGCGCCGTGTCGTCGATCTCCGTGCTGCCGCCAGTCGTCGAAGCGGTCGGCTCGGAGCTTGAAGTCATGTTCGACGGCGGTATCCGCTCTGGGCAGGATATCGCGCGCGCGCTCGCGCTTGGCGCCCGCTCCTGCATGAGCGGCCGCGCTTACATCTATGGGCTCGGCGCTGGCGGCGAGGCAGGTGTTGCCCGCGCCATCGAAATCATGCGCAACGAGCTTCTCACCACCATGGCGCTGATGGGGGTCAACACGGTCGGCGAAATCGACCGCCGTGTTATTGCCGCGATGTAGGCACAGGAATACCGCCTTCGGGCAAAGAGGGGCCTGTTGGGGTTCCAATCGTCAACCTTATGAAAAGATGTCGCGTGTTACTAAAATTTTCATATCGCGACGGCCGCCAGCACAGGGCGTCGCCGGGCATGATCCGGAAAAGTGGGAACCGGTTTTCCGAAGAGATCATGCCCAATTCGCTTGAGTGGAAGGAGTGGCGTGATGCGTAAGCTTTTGATGGTGACGGCAATTTTCGCGAGCGCGATGGCGGCTTCGAGCGCCCGCGCCGACATGGTGGGTGCGGCGGCGGGCGCCGGTACCGGCCTTCTTGTCGCAGGCCCTCCCGGCGCGGTTGTCGGCGGCGTGGTCGGCGCGGTCTGGGGCAAGCCGTTCTGGGGGCCCTCGATCAGCCGGGGCCATTGCTGGACCGACAACAACTTCCATCGCCATTGCGACAGACATTGGAATTGAGTGCTTGGGAATTGAGTGCTTGGGAATTGAGCGCGCTCACGCGCAGATGCGGTGCGGCGCCCAGGCGCAGGGCACCGCATCCGGCGAAGTATAAGCGCGGAATCTAACAGTCGTCGTTCACTCCATCACTGCGGCACGACGCCATCGCGGCCGACATTGACGCGGCCCGTGGCGAGCGTACCGTCGGCGGCCTTGTCGGCGCGCACGATGGCAATATGCGCACCGGGCTTGAGTTCGCTCTTGTCGCCAATGACGTAGGCGCGGATCGTGGCGTCGGGGCCGACGACGATTTTCTGTTCGCCGTCTTTATATTTCACCGTGAGCGTCTGACCGCTGACGGCGGCGACAGTGGTGTCGACCGTGCCATTGGTCATGGTCGAGCCGGGACGGTCCCATGGCCGAAAGCCTTCGCCGGTGCCGCGCTGCGATTCGGCAAAGATCATCACCTGGATCGCCTTTTGGCTGCCGTCCGGCTGCGGCATAGCGCCGACGCCGACATAGTTGCCGGCTTTGACGTCGGCGAGCGTTGCCGGCACGACGCCGAAAACCTGCACGTTGTCGGCGAGCTTTACGGTGACGTCCGGACCTTCGGCTTGCTTGACGGTGATCGAAGAGCCGTCGGCGCTTTCAATCGTGCCGCGGACGCGCTGCGACTGTTGCGCCAGCGCCGGCACGACAGCAAACGCCGCGACCGCGGCAATGCCGGCCAACAGATGTTTGATTTTCATACGATCCCTCCCGGCGTTTTGCTCACATTAGGCTCTTCGCCGGGACGAATCTATCGCTTACATCGGCGGGTTCACCCCGTCGCGGCCCACTGTGATGCTCGACGCGTTGAGCGAACCGTCCGGCTGTTTCGCCGCAATGACGAAGACTTTCGTTCCGGGCTTCACGTCAGCCATGGTTGCCGGCGCGAAAGTGACGATGGCCGCATCCGGCGGCACGATGAATGTCTTTTCCCCGTCTTTGTATTTCAGGACGAGCTTTTGACCATCGCTGACGGCGACCTCGGTGTCGATGGTGGCATTTGTCATGGTGCTGTTGGGCATCAGGTCCCAAGGACGGTGACCTTCGCCGGTGCCGCGCATGGCCTCGGGAAAAATGTGAATTTCCACGGCCTTCTGCGTGCCGTCCGGAAGCGGCATGGCGGTAATGCCGACAAAGCCGCCTTGCTTGACGTCGGCGATCGACGCCTTGGCGACCGCACGTACCGGCGTGTTGTCGGCAAGCTTGAGGTTCACTGTCGTGCCGTCGCGCGATTTCACGGCCAGGGTCTGGGCATCGACGCTGTCGATGGTGCCGCGGACGCGGACGGGAGGCGGCGGCGTCTGCGCGATCGCAACCGATGTTGCGAAGAGCAAAGCCAAGCCAGTGGCAGCAATAATCCTGCGTGTCATCATTGTCATTCTCCCGACATATCTATGCGTGTAACGCCCCCGGATGGCGTTAAAACCCCGGGGTTGCACGGCTTATTCCGGCGATCTTTGCGATTTATGCGCCGAGGTCGACCTCGACCAGCGCCCGTAATTCCGCAGTAACTTCAGGCGTTTTGCCGAACCACAAGGCAAAGCCGCGGACGGCCTGATGCAGCAACATGCCAAGCCCGTCGGCAATGCGCAGTTTATGGGCCATCGCGGCGTTGAGGAGCGGCGTGCGCAGCGGCACATAAACAAGGTCGCTTACGATGGCGTGAGCAGGCAAGCGTTCGACCGCGATCTCAAGCGCGGGCTGGCCGTGCATGCCAAGAGTCGTGGTGTTGATGAGCAGGTCCGCATCGCCAAGCGCCACATTGCGCTCGTCCCAAGCGCGCGTGCGAACACCTGTCCCGAGCCGCTGCCGCAGCGCTTCGGCGCGTTCGCGGCTGCGATTGATCACGAGGACGTCGGTGATGCCGCGCTGCAGCAGTCCGTAAACCACCGCGCACGCCGCGCCGCCGGCGCCGAGCACGACAGCGTGTTTCGCGCCTTGGCTCCAGCCCGGCGCGCAGGCGTCGAGATTGTCCAAAAAGCCTTCGACATCGGTGTTGGTCGAGCGCAATTCGCCGCGGTCGAACCATAGTGTATTCGCGGCGCCGACCGCGCTGGCGGGATCGTCGGGCCGCGAGCAGGCGAGTGCTGCCTCCTTGTGCGGCACCGTGACATTGGCGCCGACATAGCCGCGTGCGGCGAGCGATTGCACGAAGCCGTGGAACTCATTCGGGGGCACCGCCTCGCTGCGATACTCGCCCGGGATGCGGTAAGCTTTAAGCCAATAATTATGGATGAGCGGCGAGCGGGAATGCCCGATCGGCCAGCCGATGACACAGGCCGCGGGGGTGGTCGTGCTCACGTTTCGGCCGCCACGGCGTTGCGCAGCGTGCCGATTTCGGGGCACTCGACTTCGATCGTGTCGCCCGGCTCGAGCCAGACCGGAGGATCGGACTTGATCTTCTTCACCGGCGTGCCGGTGCAGATCACGTCGCCGGCTTTCAGCGTCATGAAGGTCGTCGCATAGGCGATGATGTCGCTGAACGAGAAGATCATGTTCGCGGTCGAGTCTTCTTGCGTCACTTCGCCGTTCTTGCGCGTGAGCAGATGCAGCGGCTTTGTCAGATCGACGCCGGTCACGATCCACGGCCCGATGCTGCCGGAGGCGTCGAAATTCTTACCCTGGGTGACGTTGAACTGGCCGTGGCGCGTCCAGTCTCGGATCGTGCCTTCGTTGCATAGCGTGATGCCGGCGATCATCTCGAGCGCGCCGTCTTTCGGCACATATTTGCAGTCGCGGCCGATGACGATGGCGATCTCGCCTTCATAGTCGAGCTGCTCGGAAACTTTTGGCACGATCAGATGCTGTCCCGCGCCGACCAGCGAATTAGGCGCGCGGTAGAACATGCTCGGATATTTTGGATTGTTGGTGACATTATAATCTTGGGCGCGGTTGGCATAATTGATGCCGATGCACAGGATCTTCTCCGGCGTCAACAGCGGCGGCAACAACTCGACCTCGCTCAACGGCACGTCGGGCCGCACTCCGTCGGAGGCGGCTTGCGCCTCGGCGAGCGCCTCGGCGCGGAACACGTCGACAAGGCTGTGGAACTTATGCAGCCGCGGCCGCAGATCCACGATGCCGTCGCCGTTCACGGCGCCGAAACTCGGGCGGCCACGCAGCGCGTAGCTTGCAAGGCGCATATCACATCCTCTCACAACACAGACGGCGCCCCGCCGCCTTCCGCGATCCGGACGATGTGTTAAAAGTCGGCGATCTTACCGTCAACGCCGGTCTCCTTCCTTTCCCTGAAAATGCTCATGAAATCTCTCTTTATCGACTGCAACGACCAGCTGGCGCCGGTATGGGCGAGCGTCGTGCGCCCGGACGATCCGCCGATCGACGTCAATCGCAAGCCCTATGCGCTTTGCGATCTGCCGGCCGTACTGAAGGGCTACGACATCTGCATCGACGATCATTCTTATCTGCCGACCGATCTGGTCGATAAATGCGACGCGCTCAAGCACGTGGTTTTTCTCGGCACCGGCGCCGCGAGCTACATGAATATCGCCGAGCTCGCTGAGCGCGGCATCAAGGTCGACACCATCCGCAATTACGGCGACACGGCGGTCGCCGAGCATGCGATTGCGCTGATGTTCGCCGCCTGCCGCGACATCGCCGCCATGGATCGCGAAGTGCGCGCCGGAACCTGGGTGCCGCATGGCGGTCTGCAGCTTCTCGGCAAAACACTCGGCGTCATCGGGCTCGGCGGCATCGGCAGCGAGGTGTTGCGAATCGGGCAAGGGCTCGGGATGAAGGTCATCGCCTGGAATCGGTCGCCGCGGCCCGGCGCGCCGCTGGTTCCGCTCGATGAGTTGCTCGCACGTTCCGATGTGATCTCGATGAATATGACGCTCGGCGACGAGACTCGCGGCTTTCTCGGTCCGGCGCAATTCGCAGCGATGAAGCCGGGCGTCATTTTCGTCAACACGGCGCGCGCGGCTTTGGTCGACGAGACCGCGCTGATCGCGGCTTTGCGCAGCGGCCATATTCGCCATGCCGGGCTTGACGTATTTCACGCCGAGCCGCTCAAGCCTGATCATCCATTGGCCCAGATGGAAAACGTGACGCTGACCGCCCATGCGGCCTTCCGCACGCTCGAAGCCTCGCAGACGCTGTTGCGCCGCGCCATCGACATCGTGCGCGGCATTGTGACTGGTAAGGTTGCCTAACCTGCCGTTCCTGTGATGCTATGAAGCCCTGAAACAATAACGGCCCGGACGGGTTATGGGAGAGCGCCAGCTCGACGTTGCTATCCGCGTCAACGGCGAGGACGTGCACGAGCGCGTCGAAGCGCGAAAAACGCTGGTCGATTTCCTGCGCGAGGATTTGGGACTGACCGGCAGCCATATCGGCTGCGAGCAAGGCGTCTGCGGCGCCTGCACCGTACTGATCGACGGCGAGGTGGTGCGCGGCTGCCTCGTGCTCGCCGTGCAATGCGACGGCGCCGAAGTCGAGACCATCGAAGGTATCTCCGATTCGGGGCTCATCGCCGATCTGCAGGAGGCGTTCCAAAAACGCAACGCACTGCAATGCGGATTTTGCACACCCGGAATGTTGATCGGCGCGCAGGAGCTTTTGTCGCGCGGCGGGGTGCCGTCTCGTGATACGATCCGTGAACATCTCTCCGGTAATTACTGCCGCTGTACCGGGTACCAGGCGATCGTGGATGCGATTGAATTCGTGGCCCTTATGCGGGCGGAAAAGGCAGGTTCTCCATGAATGAACATCAAAAGCCCGACTCCCTTAAAACAATGACCTTGTCGGAGCGCGCCGACGAGGTCGAAGAAAAAATGATGAACGATCTCAACGAGCGCATCGCGACAAAGTCGACGTTGTTCTATCTTGGCGACGGCAAAGTCGAAATGTCGTCGACTCAAGAGCTAAAGGCGGCCAATCCGGGCAAGCATTTTTTGATGGGCGCCGATCCCCGGCTGCCGGCGCTGCCGGAGAAGCCGACACTGATCGATTTCATGAAGCACCGCTTTGCCTCGACCAACCATTTGCTGCAGAGCGCGACGCTCGCCTTGAAGAACGGCCACAACGAGAAAGTCGTTCTCGCCTGCCTATTGCACGACGTCGGCGTCGTCGGCTTCATTCGCTGCGACCACGGCTATTGGGGCGCGCAGATGATCGAGCCCTATGTCGATGAGGAGGTGAGCTGGGCGATCCGAATGCATCAGGCGCTGCGGTTCTTCCCCGACCTGTCGGTCGGTTACGAATATCCGGAAATGTACATCAAACATTTCGGCGCCGATTATAAGCCCGAGCCCTATATCGTCGCCGAATACGAGCGGGCGCGAAACCACAAATGGTACATGACCTCGCGCCTGATCACGGTGAACGACGTCTATTCGTTCGATCCGAACGCCAAGGTCAATCTCGACGACTTCGTCGACATTATCGGCCGCCACTTTCGGCAGCCCAAAGAAGGCCTCGGCTTCGACAATTCGCCGTCGGCGCATATGTGGCGCACGCTGAATTGGCCGACGCGGTTCTTGTAGGACGCGGCCTGGGCATGAAAATTGGGGGCATGAAGATCGCCGCCGACCAGCCGTCCGGCTTGACCGCGCTCGACCGGCCGAATTCCTATATCGGCCGTTCGGTGCCGCGGCCGAATCTGGCACGGCTGACCCAAGGGCGCGGACAATATGTAAGTGACATCACGCTGCCGCGCATGGCGCATGTCGCCTTCGTGCGCTCGCCGCACGCGCACGCGCGCATCAAAGATATTGAAACTGCCGAGGCCAAGAAATCGCCGGGCGTGATCGCGGTCGTCACTGGCGCCGAACTCGCCAAAGTGATCACGCCGTGGGTCGGCGTGCTCACTCATCTCAAAGGCATCAAGTCGGCGCCGCAATATGCCATCGCCGTCGCGCGCGCTTGCTGGCAGGGCGAGGCGGTCTGCGCAGTGGTCGCGCGCTCGCGCGCCGAGGCCGAGGACGCCTGCGCGCTGATCGGCGTGGACTACGAAGTGCTTCCGAGCGTTACCGATGCGGAAACGGCGCTCGACGCCAAGACGCCGGTGATCCATCCCGAGCTCGGCGACAATCTTACGTTTGAACGCGTGCTCGATGTCGGCCAAGTCGACAAAGGATTGGCCGAGGCCGACGCAGTGGTCGAGACGACATTCATCTTCGGCCGCCACACCGGCGTGACCAACGAGGCGCGCGCCATCATCGCCGACTGGAATCCGGGCGAGCAGCGTCTGACCGTGTATCAGGGCACGCAGGCGCCGCATATGACGCAGAACATTTTCGCCAAGCATCTGGAGCTCGAAGAGCACCAGGTGCGGGTGCTCACCAAGGACGTCGGCGGCTCATTCGGCATCAAGGTGCATATCTATGCCGACGAGATGGCGACCGTGGCGCTGTCGAAACTGCTCAAGCGGCCGGTGAAATTCGTCGCCGACCGCCTGGAGAGCTTTGTCACCGACATCCACGCCCGCGACCATCGCGTCAAAGCCAAGATCGGCGTCAAGAAGGATGGCACGATCACTGCGTTTGAGATCGACGACCTGACCGGCATCGGGCCGTATTCAATGTATCCTCGCACCAGCGGGATCGAGGCCAACCAGGTCGTCAACCTGGTCGGCGGCCCTTACGTGTGCCCGAACTATCGCGCCCGCGCCCGCGTCGTGTTCCAAAATAAGAATGTCATGTGCCAATACCGCGCTGTCGGCCATCCGATCGCGACCGCGGTGACGGAAGGCCTGGTCGAACAGGCCGCGCTCAAGATCGGCATGGATCCGGCGGAGCTGCGGCGGCGTAATCTCTTTGCCGATGATGCCTATCCGGCGACGA
The DNA here is from genome assembly GCA_035483735.1 of Xanthobacteraceae bacterium. GTDB lineage: Bacteria > Pseudomonadota > Alphaproteobacteria > Rhizobiales > Xanthobacteraceae > BOG-931. Next base: position 50,241 of record DATHPQ010000196.1, read on the forward strand.
GCGCGGCAGGCTTGAAATTCGAAGGCCTGTCGCATCATGCGTCGCTCGATAAGATTCTCAAGATGATGGATTACCAGTCGCTGCGCGCCGAACAGGCGCAATTGCGCACGCGCGGCATTCATCGCGGCATTGGCTTCGCATCTTTCATCGAAGTGACCAATCCGTCGGCTGCCTTTTACGGCGTTGGCGGCGCGCGCATCTCCTCGCAGGACGGTGCGACCTTGAAGCTCGACGCTGCCGGCGCGGTGATCTGCCAGGCGAGTGTCACCGAGCAGGGCCAGGGCACCGAGTCCATTCTGGCGCAAATCGTCGCCACGTCGTTTGGTGTAGACATCGAGCGGGTGCGCGTCATCACCGGCGATACCGACAATACGCCTTACGGCGGCGGTACTTGGGCTTCGCGCGCCGCCGGCATCGGTGGCGAGGCGGCGTGGCAGGCCGGCAAGGCGTTGCGCGACAATGTCCTCGCGGCGGCGGCCTCAATCCTGCAGGCCGACCCGAAAAAGCTCGATATCCGTTCCGGCATTGTCGTCGATGCCGATACCGGGCGCGAGCGCATGGGCCTCGATGAAGTGGCGCGCGTCGTCTATTTCCGGCCCGACACGCTGCCGCCGGATTTCCAGGCCGAATTCATGGTGACGCGGCATTACGTGCCGCGGAAGTGGCCGTTTGCCTTCACCAACGGTGTGCAGACGTCTTATGTCGAGGTCGATATCCGCACCGGCGAGGTCAAGCTGCTCAAGCACTGGTGCGTGGAAGATTGCGGCACTGTGATCAATCCGCAGCTTGTCGACGAGCAGATCCGCGGCGGCATCGTGCAGGGCATCGGCGGCGCGCTGTACGAAAATTGCCTCTACGACGCCGCCGGCCAGATGCTCAATGCCACGTTGATGGATTATCTCGTGCCAATGGCCGGCGAAATGCCCGACATCGAGATCGGCCATGTTGTGACGCCGACCGCGGATTCCGAGCTCGGCGCCAAGGGCGCCGGCGAGGCCGGTACCGCCGGCGCGCCCGCCTGCATCATGAATGCAATCAACGACGCCCTGCATCCGCTCGGCGCCGTGCCGCTCACGCAGATGCCGATCACGCCCGAGCGCGTGCTCGCAGCACTGCGACGGACGTAAGGCTCCTCAGCGCCGACGGCCGGATGACGGCCAACAATTGCCGCTCTAGAGTGTCCGCGGAGGAACCGCGGCAATGAATCATAATTGGAAAAGCGAACAGGTCCTGATCGTCGGCGGCGGCATCGGCGGGCTGACCGCGGCACTGGCGCTGGAGCGTCAGGGTATTCCGACCCAGGTCATCGAGCAGGCGGCCGAGTTCAAGGAAATCGGCGCCGGCATTCAGCTCGGACCCAATGCGTTCTGGATGCTCGAGCATCTGGGCCTCGTCGAACCAATCAGCGCACTTGCGGTGTTTCCCAACAATCTCATCATGCGCGACTCGATCACGGGTGAAGAGGTCACGCGTATTTCGCTCGGCGAGGCCTTCCGCAAGCGATTCCA
>DATHPQ010000197.1:0-23797 GCA_035483735.1 Xanthobacteraceae bacterium
GGCTGGAGCCCGCGCGCCGCGCGCGATCAGCACGAGCCGTCGCCCGACATTCTCAACATCAACATGCCCGGCTCGCCGATGGCGCGCACCGCCTATCATCCCGACTTCGCCGGCAAAGTGGTCTATCCCGCGACCTGGCGCGAGCTGGAATGGCTGGTGAAGCGCTCGCCCATGCCGGTGATCGTCAAAGGCGTGCTGCGCGCCGACGATGCCGTGCGCTGCGTCGAATGCGGGGCGCGCGCGATCATGGTCTCCAATCACGGCGGCCGTCATCTCGACACCACGGTGACGACCGCTGCCGCGCTCGGCGAGATCGCCTCCGCGCTCTCCGGCAAAGCCGAAGTCTATGTCGACGGCGGCATCCGCCGCGGCACCGACATTTTCAAGGCGCTAGCGCTCGGCGCCCGCGCCGTGATGATCGGCCGGCCGGTGATCTGGGGCCTCACGCTCCGCGGGGCGGACGGGGTTGCCGAAGTGCTCGATCATTTGCGCATCGAGCTTATGCGCGCCATGCAATTGTCGGGCACGGCGGCACTGAAAGACATTACACGCGATCTCGTTGCACCTTCGTCGGACCGCTAGGTTTTGCGATCTTTGCTGCTCCTATCTTGCCGCTTTTTTCCCGATGGACAGCGCCGCGTCGCACTCGCTAAGGTCTCGGCCGCGAGTATCAAGAATGCCCAATAACCAGCCGAACAATCGGGATTACGACCTCATCATTGTCGGGGCGGGTTCCGCCGGCTGCACGCTTGCCGGCCGCCTCTCCGAGGACAAAGGCCGCCGCGTCCTGCTCCTTGAAGCCGGCGGCTGGGACACCGATCCCTGGATCAAGATCCCGCTCGGCTGGCCGCATATTCTGCTCAATCGCAAGCACGACTGGATGTATTTCGCCGAGCCCGAGGCGACGACCGGCGGGCGCGGGCTCGAATGCGCGCGCGGCCGCGTCATCGGCGGTTCCTCGTCGGTCAATGCCATGGCCTATGTGCGCGGCCATCAAGGCGACTATGAGCGCTGGGCTGTCTCCGGGCTGAAGAACTGGTCCTATGCTCATGTGCTGCCCTATTTCCGCCGCCAGGAATCCTGGAACGGCGGGGCGAGCTTCTATCGCGGCGGCGACGGGCCGCTGTCGACGCGGATGACGGTGTTTTCCGATCCGCTGGTCGATGCCTATGCCGCGTCCGGCCGCGCCGCGGGCTACAAGGCGACGCCCGACTATAATGGCGCGCAGCAGGAAGGTTTCGGCGTCTGGCAGATGACGTCGAAGGACGGCCGCCGCTGCAGCGCCGCGGACGCCTATCTGCGTCCGGCGCTCGAGCGCAAAAATCTCACCGTCGAGACCGATGCGCTGACGACCAGGATTGTCTTTGACGGCCGCCGCGCGTCGGGCGTCGAATATATCAAGAACGGCGAGACGCTCACCGCGCATGCCGCGCGCGAAGTCATCCTATGTGGCGGCGTCATCAACTCGCCGCAGCTTCTGATGCTGTCGGGTATCGGCGATCCGCAGGAACTCGCGCAGCATGACATCGCGGTGAAAGTGGCGCTGCCCGGCGTCGGCAAGAATCTGCAGGATCATATTTCCGCAAGCATCGCCTATGCGCGCAAGACGCCCGGCCCGTTCCACCGCGCCATGCGCTTCGACCGCATCGTCCCGGCATTGGCGCGCGCTTATCTCCACGGTAAAGGCATTGCCAGCGACCTGCCCGGCGGCATCATGGCGTTTCTCAAAAGCCGCCCTGATGCGCTTCTCCCCGACGTGCAACTCATCTTCAACGCCGCGCCGATGACGGCGCATCCCTATTTCTGGCCGTTCCGAAGCGCTTATGCCGACGGCTATTCCTGTCGCGCCGTGGTGTTGCGGCCGGAAAGCCGCGGCCGCGTCGAGCTTGCATCCACCGATCCAAAAAGGCCCGTTCGCATCCGGCAGAATTTCCTTGCGACCGACAACGACTGGAAGACGCTGCGCGCCGGGCTGCGCATCGCCCGCGAGGTGTGCCGGCAAGCGCCGCTCGAGCCGTTCCGCGGCCCTGAAATCGCGCCCGGCGACAGCGCGACCGACGACGCCAGTCTCGACGCTCATATCCGGGCGAACTCGATCACCGTTCACCACCCGCTCGGCACCTGCAAGATGGGGCTCGCCTCTGATCCGCTTGCGGTCGTCGATCCCGAACTGAAAGTGTTCGGCGTCGACGGGCTTCGCGTCATCGACGGTTCGGTGATGCCGGATCTGGTCGGGGCCAATATCAACGCTCCGATCATCATGATCGCAGAAAAAGCCGCCGATCTGATCAGGGGCCGGCAGCCTTTGGAAGCGGTGCGAATCGTGGGCGCCCCCGAATTGTCGCGGCAGTGACCGGCGCCGTCCGCCGTCCGATACACGGCTTTGGCGCATTGGCGCCGCAAAGTGCACCAACAAAAGCCCGACAAACTGGGGTGTCGCATAACCCCTGGAACAGGCTTCACAATCCTGTCACGCCTCCCTATAAACTACCGGCCATCGCCGCACTGCGGCATTGAGTCGAGGTGGGAGCGGTCAACTTGAACGCTCATGTGTCGCCATCGGGCTGGCCCGCGTTGGTTCTGAACGCGGACTTTCGGCCGCTGAGCTATTACCCACTGTCACTGTGGTCCTGGCAGGACGCCATCAAGGCTGTCTTTCTCGAGCGCGTAAACATCGTCGCCAATTACGATCGCGCGGTGCATTCGCCGAGCTTCGAGATGAAGCTGCCGAGCGTGGTGTCGCTGAAGACCTACGTCAAACCCTCGACCCACCCGGCCTTCACGCGGTTCAACGTCTTCCTGCGCGACCGCTTCGTTTGCCAGTATTGCGGCGCCCGCGACGACCTGACCTTCGATCATCTTTTGCCGCGCTCGCGCGGCGGCCATACGACCTGGGGCAACGTGGTCGCCGCCTGCTCGCCATGCAATCTCCGCAAGGGCAATCTGACGCCCGAGGAATGCAAGATGTGGCCATCGCAGCGGCCGTTCCAGCCGACGGTGCAGCATCTGCACCGCAACGGCCGGCTGTTCCCGCCGAATTATCTGCACGACAGCTGGCTCGATTATCTCTATTGGGATACCGAACTCGATCCGTGAGCGGATCGCCGCAGACCTGATACTCAATGCGCAATCAAAAAGGCCGCCGGCGGGATCGCCGCAGGCGGCCTTAAGTTTTTCCATGGCTGTTTACGTACGTTTTCAGTTCTTCTGCGTCGCCTGGGGCTGCGGCGCCGAAGCCTGCGGCTGCGAAAGCTGCGGGTTCGCCGCAAGATAGTCCTCGTAAGTGCGGCCGGCATAATCCGGCGTCGTCGGCACGACCGACATCGGCACCGCGGTGGCCGCGACCGGCGTGGTCGGGACCTGCGTCGCAGCGGCGCTCGCATTGCCGTAGACCGACGCGCTGGCCGACTCTTTGGTGCACACATCGGCGAAGACCACGAGGCCGGATGGCGTGTAGCTCTTGGTCAGGCAGGTGCACGGGCCGGGCGCCGGACCGTCGTCGACTTCGGCGGGCACGACTTCTTCCGTGACGTCGTCAATGACTACCCAGACGCCGCCGCGGAATACCCAGTGATGATGATGGTGGTGATCGATCGGCGGGAAGATCGGATGCGGTCCCGGAACCGGATCGGGAAGGTGAATCGGAATGATCGGGACCAACGGCGGACGATGGCCGGGAGGCGGGCCCTGGATGATCGGAACGATGCGGCCGCCGTGGCCGGTGAAGCTTGCGAAATGGCCACCGCCGAACACGCGGCCGCCGCCGCCGACACGGCCGAAGCCGCCGCCGCCGATACGGCCCATACCGCCACCGCCGAAGCCGCCGAAACCGCGCGCGTCGGCCGATTGGGAGGCCAAAGATGCCACGGCAATCGTTGCCGCAGCGGCGAGACTGAGGAATTTGCGTGACATGGTCGTTCTCCAGGTTGGGGTTCCACATGCAGTGGCTTTGCGTTCCACTAACCGTGGGACAGGCGCCGCGGAGAAAGGTTCAGCGCGGTCTTCGGCGACCGAAATCAGTGCGTTTCTTGAGATTCTTGAAAATGAGCGGCGATCGCGGACGCTTCAACAAATAGTCAAATGCACCAGGAACTACTGAAGCCACCGGCTCAACTTGGGCTCAACTTGCCGAAATCCGGCCAAAAAGAGACACTGGGCTGCCGGTTCCAAGATCGCCCGCGCAAATCTTTTCGTGTTCCTTTGAACCTGCGCGCAAGCCGGCTGCCTAATGGACGAGACCGGTGCTCCTGCGATGCAGACGATTGCGGACGAGGTCCTGATCGCAAAGATCGCCAAGGGCGACCGGTCCGCCATGGAGGCTCTGTTCACGCGCTATCGTGTCCGGGTCTTCAAGTTCGTGCTGCGCATGGTGCGTAACGAGGCCATTGCGGAGGAGCTGAACAGCGATGTGTTCCTTGACGTCTGGCGGCAGGCCGGAACTTTCGAGGGACGTTCGGCAGTCTCCACATGGATTTTCAGTATCGCCCGCTTCAAGGCGCTCAATGCGTTGCAGCGCCGGGGTGAAGAGGAACTGGACGACGACAAGGCCGATGCGATCGAGGACGATGCCGATGACCCCGAAACTGTGCTCGCCAAAAAAGACAAGGCTGCCGTGCTGCGGCAGTGTTTGGTCGAGCTCTCGGCGGAGCATCGGGAGATCGTCAATCTCATCTACTATCAGCATAAATCGGTGGAGGAAGTTTCTGGAATTGTCGGTATCCCGGAGGCGACCGTGAAGACGCGGATGTTTTATGCGCGCAAGAAATTGTCCGAGCTCCTGGCGGAGCGCGGCATCGAGCGGGGCTGGCCATGAGTCCGACCATGAATCCGACAAACCACACGGCGAGCGGACGCGAACCGAGCGAGATCGAACTGCTCTTGCCCTGGTATGCCGCGGGCACGTTGAGCCGCCGCGAGCAGGCCGAGGTCGAAGCGGCGCTCGCCAATGATCCGGAGCTTGTCCGCCGCCTCGAATGGGTGCGTACGGAATTCGCGCAAGAGATCTACATCAACGAAGAAGCGGCCTCGCCGCCGGACAGCGATGTCAAAGCGCTGTTCGCCAAGATCGATGCTTTGCCGGCGCAGCGGACCATAGTGTCGACGACGGCCGCGACAAGCCTCGCCGACCGCATCGCTGAGTTTTTCGCGGCGCTGTCGCCGCGCGCGCTGGCCTGGTCGGCCGCGGCGGCAGCGCTCGCCATTGTGCTGCAGGCAGGCGTGATCGCCGGCATTATGTTTAAGGAGAAAAGCACGCCCGGTTATGAGACCGCGTCGGTGCAGCCGGGCGTTACGGGTGACGGCGCCTATGTTCTCATTCGCTTTCAGCCGCAGGCAACGTCGGCCGATATCGCAAGCTTCCTGGCGGCGAACAAGCTGAGCATCGTCGAAGGGCCGTCCGGCGGCGAGCTTTACCGGGTCCGCGTCGCGGCGACCAAGCTCGCCAAGCCGGAACTGATGGACATCGTCAAGAAGCTGCAGGACGACAAGGTCATAGGCTTCATCGCCGCGACGGAGTGATGAACGCGTAACGGCCGCGGCGCGGCCGCCAACCAGCGGGAGCTTGCCATGCGAAGCCATTCACGGCGTCTGCGTCCGGCGCTGGGATTGTTGCTCTTCACCTTGATCTTGGCCACGTGCTGCATCGGCGCATCGGGCGCGACACATGCGTTTGGCTTGTTCGGTTTCGGTCGTGGCGGATTTGCGCGGCCCATTGGGCGTCCTATGGGCCCGCCGATATGGCGGCATCCAACGCCGGGCTTCGGCGGCGGCTATCCGGGGCGGCCGCCCGGCTGGGGCGCGCCGCATCCGCCGATTGTCGGCGGCGGTGGCGTCGTCGGCAACGGCCGTGGCGGCAATGGCGGCGGCAACGCCACGAACAGCCGCGACAACGGCAATGGCAATAACGGCCGCGGCGCGACGCCGGTGGCGCAAAGCGACCAGCCCTTTATCGCCGACGAAGTGATCACCGCGTTTGCACCGGACACGACGGCGCAGGCGATCGATCAATTCGCGCGCCGCTACAACCTCACGCAAGTCGAAACCCAAAACTTTCCGCTGATCGGCGTGAGCCTTTATCGCTGGCGTATCGGCGGCGGCCGTTCGGTGCCGAGCATCATCAACGCGCTCGGCAACGAGAACATCGTCGCCAGCGTGCAGCCGAACTACATTTTCACGTTGCAGGACCAGGCCGCCACCGCAGGAATGCAGGGCGATGCGGCACAATATGTTCTTGCCGAACTGCAGATCGCGCAGGCGCATCAGCTCGCAACGGGAAAGGACGTGCTGCTCGCGGTGATCGACTCCGAGATCGACGCCAAGCACCCGGATCTCAATGGCACCGTCGTAAAAAGCTTCGACGCGCTCGGCGGCGGTGAAACTGCGCATCTGCATGGCACCGAAATGGCCGGCGCCATCGCCGCGCATGGCAAGCTTCTGGGCGTCGCGCCGGGTGCGCAGATTCTGGCGGCGCACGCCTTTGACGACACCGCCGGTATCGCCAAGGGCACCTCGTTTGCGATCTATAAAAGCCTGCAATGGGCGGCGGACAACAGCGCGCGCGTTGTCAATATGAGCTTTGCGGGCCCAACGGATCCGACGCTGCGGCGCCTGCTCGCTGCGGCCTATGACAAAGGCATGGTGCTGATCGCGGCCGCCGGCAATGCCGGGCCGCAATCCGAGCCGCTCTATCCGGCGGCCGATCCCAATGTCATCGCCGTGACCGCAACCGACAGCGCCGACCACATTTTCAAAATGGCCAATCGCGGCCGCTATATCGCGGTCGCCGCGCCCGGCGTCGATATTCTGGCGCTGGCGCCGGACGGCGCCTATCGGCTCTCGACCGGAACTTCGATTGCCGCAGCTCACGTCAGCGGCATCGCGGCCTTGCTGCTCGAGCGCAAACCGTCACTCAAGCCGAGCGACATCCGCGCGATCCTGATCGCGACGGCCAAAGCGCCTGGGCCGCCGACCCCGGACTCCGATTTCGGCGCGGGCCTGGTCAGCGCTTACCGGGCGCTCGCCGCGCTCGATCGCACACCGCCGGACGGCAAAGACGAAAACGCGCAAGCCAAGCAATAGCCGCTGGACGCCTTCGAACCTTTATGAGCGGTAGCTGTCTCACTCCGTACAGGTTAGCCGGAGCGGCAACCCGAGACGCAAAGGAGACGGCAATGTCGAACCATTACGAACACACGCAACCTGGCACGCTGATGATCGTGATATTGGTCGTCGGTGCTCTCGTCTGCGTAGCTATCGCTTACGGCGATGTCGGCGCTTCGCGTTGGATCGCCGGCGCTGTGGCGCTCGGTATGATTATTCTGGCCTTTCTGTTTTCGTCGCTGACCGTCATCGTCAGCGACCAAGACGTGCGCTGGTATTTCGGTCCGGGCGCGTGGAGCTATAGCACCGCGCGAAGCGACATCGAATCCGCACAGGCGGTGCGCAACAGCTGGGTCAACGGATGGGGCATCCGCATGGGTTCGGGCTTTCGTCTCTATAACGTCTCAGGCCTCGATGCCGTCGAGCTGAAATTGAAGAGCGGCGACATCCACCGCATCGGCACCGACGATCCGGCGGGGCTCGCAGCGGCTCTGCAGCACGACTGAAGCCGGCCGGCCTCACTCCTAAATCGGGAACGCAAAACATAATTTAGGGTTGTCTCCACCGGCGTATGGGACTACATGCGCGCGACGGAGATTTTTTGATGGGATCACTCGTTCTTCTCGATCTGATGGGCGGCGTCGCGCTTCTGCTCTGGGGCCTGCACATGGTCCTCAGCGGCGTGCTGCGCGCGTTTGGTCCCGATCTGCGCCGCTATCTCAGCAAGGCGCTGCGCAACCGTTTCACTGCTTTCGCTGCCGGCCTCGGGCTGACCGCGCTTCTGCAATCGAGCACCGCGACCGGCCTGATGACCGCCTCGCTCTGCGCCGAAGGCGTGGTGAGCCTCGTTCCCGCGCTTGCCATCATGCTCGGCGCCAATGTCGGCACGACGCTGATCGTGCAGCTTCTGTCGTTCGACATCTCATCGGTGGCGCCGGTCCTGTTCGTCGTCGGCCTGATTACCTTCCGCGCCGGTGGATCGAGCCTCACCAAGGCGCTGGGCCGCATCGCGATTGGGCTCGGCCTGACCCTGCTCTCTCTGCACATCCTGCTCGGCACGCTGGCGCCGGCAGAGGAAGCGCCCGCCGTGCGGGCGCTGCTCGGCTCGATCACCAACGATCCCGTGCTCTGCATCCTCATCGCCGCGGCGCTGACCTGGGCGGCGCATTCAAGCGTTGCAGTCGTGCTTCTGATCATGTCGCTTGCACTCTCGCATTTCGTCACGCCGGAGGCGGCACTTGCGCTCGTGCTGGGCGCCAATCTCGGCAGCGCCATCAATCCGCTGCTCGAGAGCGGAAACCGCGGCGATCCCGCCAGCCGGCGGCTCCCGGTCGGGAATATGATCAACCGGCTCGTCGGCATCCTTCTCGCGCTGCCGTTCCTGCAGCCGATCGCGCGCGAATTGGCGGCGTGGCAGCCCGACGCCGCCAAGATGACGGCCGAATTCCATATGCTGTTCAACATCGCGCTGGCCGCGATCTTCATCGGTCCGCTCGACGCTCTGGCTGCGCTTCTGGTCCGCATCCTGCCGGAGAAGAAGCAACCGGCCGACGCCGCTGCGCCGCGCTACCTCGACGAGGCTGCGCTGGAAAACCCGCCGCTCGCGCTCGCCAATGCCGCGCGTGAAACGCTACGCATGGGCGACACCGTCGAAGCCATGCTGCGCGAGGTCATGGCCGCCCTTATCAACAACGACCGCAAGCTCACCGCCGACATATCGCGCATGGACGATATCGTCGACCGCCTGGACGACGCCATCAAGCTCTATGTCACCAAGCTCACGCGCGACAGTCTTGACGAGCGCGAAGGCCGGCGCGCCATGGAGATCGTGTCGTTCACGATCAATCTCGAGCATATCGGCGACATCATCGACAAAAATCTGTGCGAGCTCGCGGCCAAGAAGATCAAGCGCCGCTACCAGTTTTCGCCGGAAGGCGCCGCCGAACTTTCCGCCTTTCACAAGCGCATCGTCGAATGCCTGCAGGCGGCGTTCGGCATCTTCATGACCGGCGACGTGGAAGCGGCGCGCAAAATGCTGCGCGAGAAAGCCGAGCTGCGCCGCGCTGAATTGGAAGCGGCGGAACGGCATTTCGAGCGGCTGCGCGAGGGCCGCCCGGAAACCATTGAGACGACGTCACTGCATCTCGATGTGCTGAGCGATCTCAAGCGCATTCACTCACACATCTGTTCGGTCGCCTATCCGGTCCTGGAGGCCGCCGGCGAATTGCCGGCGTTCCAGCGCAGCTATGACGACAACGCCAAAGCCGAAACGGCGGACCCGCTGACCTATCAGCCCAAGCTGCGGTAGATTCTCTAGACCGCCGCCGGATTGACGTGCGCCTCCTTGTCCGGGGAGCCGTTGATCTTCGGGCTGACATCCGCTGCGTGCCTCGTCATCGGCACTTGCGACGGCGGACGGGTGAGCGGAATGTGCGGCGCATCGCCGGCGGCGCCCTCGCGCCGCGACGATCCCTCAAAGCGCGCATTCTCCTCGATCGACAGCGAGCGATGGAAAATGTCGCCCTCGACGATAGCGGTGCCGTTCAGCTTGACGCGGTTGGCGTGGATCGTGCCTTTGACGCGGCCGCCGACGCTGACATCGTCGGCGACGATATCGCCTTCGACATCGGCGCCCTGGGCGATCAGCACCGTCGAGGCACGCAGTTCGCCTTCGACGCGGCCGTAGATTGTCACGGCGCCTTCACCCGAGATTTTTCCAACGATCGTCATGCCGGCGCTGATCGAGGACGTATCGTCCCCAGCCGCTGCCGCACGCGGCGCCGATGACGGCGTCACCGCCGGGCGCTGCGATTGCGGCTCGATCGACGCCACGGCGCGGTCGGTGTCGGGCGAATTGGATTTTCCGAACATTTCGCACTCCTCCTGTTTCTGCCTTTGGAATCCTGAATCTCAGATCGCGTAATAGATACGGTGGAAGCGATGGCCGAGCCCGCTCAACACTTCGGCGGCGGGCGCTTTGGTCGCGGCCGCAAGATCGTCGATGCCGACTTGCGCGCCGATCAGCGTCACCATCTCGCCGTAGCGCGCGGCCGCCGGATCCGGCAGGTCGGTGACATCGATCGACAGCAGATCCATCGACGGACGTCCGACAACAGGGCAGCGGCGGCCGGCAACGACGGCTTGCAACTTGCCGTCGACACTGCCTTGCAGGCGCGGATAGCCGTCGGCATAGCCGATCGAAACCAGAACGAGCCGCGTGCGCCGCTTCGCGGTCCAGCCGGAATTGTCGGCAGTGGTTTCGCCCTTCGCCAGATCGCGCACCTGAACGATGCGCGCACGCAGTTCCATGAACGGCAGCATCGGATTGGGCTGACCGGGCGTCGGATTGACGCCATAGAGCGCCGCGCCCGCGCGCACGAGGTCGAAATGGATCTTCGCCCCGACGAAAATGCCGGACGAATTGACCAGAGACGCCGGCACGCCGTCATAGAGCCGGCGCAGATCGCGAAACTGTGCGATCTGGCGGTCATTGACCGGATGATCGGGTTTTTCAGCGTGATCGAGGCGGCTCATCAACAGGCTGATGCCGTGATTGAGCGACTGCACGCGGGACGCAAAGGCCGCCGCCTCCTCCATCGACAGGCCCAGCCGACTTTCGCCGGTGTCGAAATTGAGAGCGCAGCCGCCGGCCCATTGCTGCGTGGCGACGAAAACATCCCATTCCGCCATTTCGATCGCGCTGTTGATGACCGGCCTGGCATTGACCTCGGCGAAGGCAGGCCCGGTTCCCGAATAGAACCCGTTGAGCACGTAGATCGTCGCGCGCGGCGCAACCGCGCGCACGCACCGCGCTTCGGGAAGATTGGAAACGAAAAAAGTCTTGCAGCCGGATTTGGCGAGCGCGCCCGCGACCGGATCGATGCCGCAGCCATAGGCGTTGCCCTTCACCACGGCGGCGCATTCGGCATCGGTGCGCTTGGCCAGCATTTCCCAGTTGGCAGCGAGCGCCGTCAGGTTGAATTTCAGGATGCCGCAGGCCTCCGCTTCCGGCGGCCCTTCGAGATGCACGTAGGCGGCAAGTCCTTTGTTGTTGACGACGAGCCGGCCGCCCCGGTTGATGATTTTGCCGTCGACCGAGCCTTCGACAACGACATTCGCGCCGGGCTCGATGGTCAAGCTGCCGAGCAGATTGCCGTGCACATGAAGCGAGCAATTCTTCTGCACGATCGTGTCGTTAACGACCGACCCGTGAATGTCGGAAGCGCTGCTGACCAAAAGCAGCCCTTCATCGGCTTTCTGGACTGAAAGCATTGCGGCGATCGCCGTAACCGGCCGAGTTCCCCACGGACCCGGTTACATAAAGCTACTTTCCCCGCCGTGACACCGCAATGACGAATTTCGTCAATATCCACCGGCCGCCGCTGCATTAAATTTAAGCTGCGGCCTCCTTGTGCACGCCGGAGAAATTCGGCGCCACCTCGGACATGAAGCGCGACATCTCATCTTTAACCTGCTCGTGCGGCTTCATGCCAACGTTGAAATAAAGGATGACCTCGTCGTAGCCGGCGGCCTCGACTTTCTTGAGGATTTCGGTGACGCGCGCGCCTGAACCGAGCAGCACCGAATTCTCGGTCAGATCTTCCGGCTTCACTTGATGCAGCCGCTTCACCATGTCGATGAAATAATGGTAGCTCGGCGGCGCCGTCTTCGGATCGCTCGGGAAGGCCGGGATCACGCATTCTTTGTAGTAGCGGATCTGGCGGGCGCGCTGTGCGTCTTCTTGCGTCTTGTCGTCGGCGAAATGGATGAAATAGCTGCACATCATGCGTCCGGGCTTGGTGCCGTATTTGGCGCAGGTCTCGCGATAGAGATCGGCGACCTGTTTCAGCCCGCCATAGCTCATCGTCGCGGCGAACGGCGCCACGATCAGGCCGCATCCGAGCCGCGCGGCAAGTTCGATCGAGGGCTTTGAGAACGAGCCGACATAAGTCGGCAGCGGGCGCTGCACCGGTTTTGGCGTGATGCGCACGTCGTCGAACGAATAATGCTTGCCGTGATGGGAGATGCGGTCGTCCGCCGCCCATAGCCGCCGCACCAGTTCGAGGCCTTCCTCGAAGATGCCCTGGTTGTCGGCAAACGAAACGCGGAACGGCTCGTATTCGCGCTGGTCGTAGCCACGGCCGCAGGCGAAATCGACACGGCCGTTGGAGAGGAGATCAAGCGTCGCCCATTGTTCGGCGACACGGATCGGGTGATGCAGCGGCAGCACCGTGACCGCGGGCGCGAGCCGAATCCGCGAGGTCTTGGCGGCGACATAGGAAAGGACAAGATCCGGGCAGGACAACACGCCGAGCGAGTTGAAGTGATGCTCGCCGATCCAGGCCGAATGCATGCCGAGCTTGTCGGCGAGCAGCGCCTCGGCGGTGATATCGGCGACGAACTGGTTCGACGACCGCGTGTTGTTTTCGTAGTGGTTGTCGCTCAGCGTGAAATAGCCGAAGTCCATAATGTCCTCCCTTATCCTGGCCTGATCTGACGTCCGGTTCGGATGCGCGATCTTAGACCGCCGCGCTTGCCTTGGATAATGATTGAATTTGCAACAGTTGTAAATGCATTAATTTGCCCAGCACGGCTGCCCCGGCCGAAAACTGCGTCACGGCCAAAGAAAACCGGCGCAATCCCAAGGTAAGCCTTTGACCGCAGCGGAAGATTCAATTAGATGGGCCGCATTCCACTCGATAGTTTGCGCATGATCCTTTCCGAAGACCGGTCTTCCCCCTCGGATCAAGTCCGAGGGCAAGCTTTTTCCGGATCATGCTCCTAGGACCAACCGCACCGTGAAGCGCCCGACCAAGCTCGATCTCGGCGATTATCTGCCCTATCTCGTCAACCGGGTCGGCAGCATCATTGCCGAACAGTTCGGCGGCGAGGCGCTCGAGCCGCATCACCTGAGCATCGCCATGTGGCGCGTGATGGCAGCGCTCTCCGCAAACGGCAGCCAGCGTCAGATCGATCTCGCCGACCTGACCAGCACCGACTCCTCGACATTGTCGCGGCTGGTGACCCGCCTCGTGCGCATGCGGCTGGTGACGCGAAGCCGCTCGACGCGGAGTAACCGCGAAGTCGCGGTCGAACTGTCGCCAAAGGGCCAAGCGCTGGTCGCGCAGCTCATCCCGATCGCGCGCCAATACGAAGCCGCCGCCATTGCCGGCCTGTCGCGCGAGGAGCTTGACGTGCTCAAACGCTGCCTGCGCCGGGTCTATGGCAATATGAAAAGCCGGTCGGCCTCGGCCCGAAGCAAAAGCTAGCGGGCAAAAAAGCCGGCACGGCACGGTGTGTCGTGAATGGGCGCGCGCCCCTACCCGCCCTGCGCCGCAATGCCACTTTCCTTTGCACCTGAGCTGACCTACGCTTCCGGCAACGATGGCGCCGACAAAGGCGCCACTCAGCGCATGTCCCGGAAAAGTGGACACCGGTTTTCCGATAAGGACTTGCGCAAAGTCGAGATACTCGGGAGGGGGAACGATGGCGGCGGCGAACGAAGTTCAGGTTTCGCAATTTCTCGACGAGCATGGCGTCGGCTCGTTTCAGATCAAGCTGATCCTGTGGACCATCATCATCGCGATGATCGACGGCTACGACATCGGCGCCGTTGCCTTCGCCGCACCGCGCCTGATCGCGGAATGGCACGTGCCGCCGAAGGAGCTCGGCCTCCTGCTCAGCGCCAGCAATATCGGCGTCCTGTTCGGTTCGCAGATCTTCGGCTGGGTCGGCGACCGTTACGGACGCAAGACCTCGCTCATCCTGTGCAATCTGCTGTTCGGCGTCTTCACCTTCATCGCCGCCTATTCGACCAATCTGACCGAAATGACCTGGCTCCGTCTGATTGCCGGCCTCGGCATCGGCGGCGTCATTCCCAACATTGTCGCCATCAATGCCGAATCCGCCCCGCGCAACAGCCGCGCGACGCTCGCCATCATCGCTGCCGGAATGGTGCCGCTCGGCGGCGCTTTCGCGGGCTTCGTCAGCGCGGCTTTGGTGCCGGCGCACGGCTGGCAGATCCTGTTCTATATCGGCGGCGTTGTGCCGATCGTCGCCGCGCTGTTGGCGATCATGGGCTTGCCGGAATCGATCAAATACATGGCGCTCCACAAGAGCCAGCGCAGCAAGATGGAAGCCCTGATCAACGTAATCCGGCCCGGTTACAAGGTGCCGCCGGATGCGCGCTTTGTCGTCGAAGACGAGCAGCAATCGCCGAGCTCTAGTCCGATCCATCTGTTCGGCAACGGGCTCGCTTTGATCACGCCGCTGACCTGGCTGATGTTTGCGCTCAACCTGATGGGCTATTTCTTCCTCATCAGCTGGACGCCAACTTTGATGACGGCGGCGCATGCAACACCGCAGGTCGCGGCCCTGTCCGGCGCGGCGCTGCAGGTCGGCGGCACCGTCGGTGCGCTCGTTTTATGCTGGTGGCTGCAGCGCTTCCGCTTCGTCGCGGTGACCATCCTGTTCCTCGTCGCGGTGCCGGTCGTCGCCTCGATCGGCTATGCCGGCCTGACCTCGACCACGGCATTGCTGACCGCGACCTTCCTGGCCGGCGCGATCGTGCTCGGCATCCAGTCCGGCATCAATGTCTGCGGCGCGCTGATCTATCCGACCTCGCTGCGCGCCAACGGCTCCGGCTGGCAGCTGGGCATCGGCCGCATCGGCGCCATCATCGGCCCGTTCCTCGGCGCACTGTTCGTCGGGCTTCCGGTCGAACAGCTTTACACCTGGTCGGCGCTGCCCTTCGCCGGCGGCGCCGTGGTGGCGTTCATCATCTCTGTGCTCAACGCCGCACGGCTGCGGGCGCGGCCGGAATTGGCCAAGGGGCAGTAGGCGCGATCGCCATCTAGAACGGCTCATACCCGCGCAGAGCCGGAATCACTTTCTCGCCGAACAGCCGGATCGAGCGCAGCAGCGCCTCCTCCGGCAGATCCGAGAAATTGAACTCGCCGAGAAACACATTGAATATACCGGCTTCCGCCGCGACGCGGATTTTCGCGGCGACGGTGTCCGGTGAACCGATAAAGACCAGATCGTTCTTCAACAGATAATCGGCATCGAACAGATGCTGCATGATCTCCGACGCGCCCGGCTCGCCGCGGCCGACGAACATCTTGGCGTGCTCGGCGGCGCGTGCTTCAAAAGTCTCGCCGGGCTTGGCCGGTTTCAGAAAGCCTTCGTAAGCGCGGCTGGCGCGATGGAGCGCGGTCTCGACTGCCTTGTCGTCGGTCTCGTCGACATAGACCACAGTGCAATAAGCGATGTTGGGCTTCTTCGCATGCCCGGCTGCCGCCCAGTCGGCCAGAAATTTGCGATAGCGCGGCGCCGCGTCGGCGCGCGGATAAACCAGAAAGTAGCCCGGGTTGATGCCGTTTGCCGCGCAGAATTCGAGCGTCTGCGGATCGCGGCTCATCATCCACAGCGGCGGATGCGGGCGCTGCACCGGCGGCACCGCAAGCTGCGCGTTATCGGTGTGAAAATCGTGGCCGTGAAATGAGAACGGCTGGCTGTCGCCGAACGCCGCACGCAGGTAATCGACGAATTCGAGCGTCGGCGATTTGCGTTGGCCATAGTCCAGACCGAAGGGACGGAAATAGTCCGGATTGATGCCGGGCACGAGGCCAAGCTCCATGCGGCCGCCGAGCATCTGATCGACAATGGCGATCTCTTCGGCCAGCCGCAGCGGATGATAGAGCGGCACGATGTAACCCATCGGCCCGATGCGCAGGCGCTTGGTGCGGGCCCCGGCGCCGACCGCATAAAGGCTCGGCGACGACATCCAGCTCTCGTCGGGACGGAAATGATGCTCGACGCAAAACGAGTGATCGAAGCCGAGCTCGTCGCACAATTTGAGCTCGTGCCAGAGCTGCTCGTAACGCTCATGCGGCGTCATTCCGGGCTTGGCCCAGATGTGGGAGAAGTGGGCGAATTTCATGGAATCCCGAAGATTTTAAATCGTGCGGTGCCCGTCGAGGGACTACAGCAGTTTAACACATTCATTCACTTGTCGCGTCACACCGTTCTATTGAATTCCAAAGCTTATTTCACGACCGTGCCACCAATTTCGATTGCGTTAGCAACCGTTGGTACCAGCCGCCATGGCCAATGGCGGACGGAAAGGTCGCTTGTGAAACCAAGCCCGCTTTCCCGCGCCGAGTCCTCTTTCGCACCTAGTCCTCTTTCGCGCCAAGCCCTCGGCACTCCAGCGGATAGGTGACGCCAAATTTGTTTGGGGGTAGGGTATGGCGCTCTCTTTCGGCGGCGGCTTGTTTATCCACAGGCTCAATTGCATAATGTTGGAGTTTGGATTGAAAAAATTTAGATTTGCCCCAGTGGGTTGGCGTCTCGCACGGGCGACATGGGGTTTGAGTAGGGTGCGATGAGTAGTCGGCGAGCGAGGCGGCCCGTTTCAGATGCGGCCGAAAATGTCATCAAGTTTGCCGCTAACACGGCAAATTCGATACCGCGTAGCAAATTCCTGCTTTTGGGAGCGTTCGCGGCTTTACCGGTGATCATAGCGGTCCCGATATTGGTTCAAACCGATACACTTCCGGTCGCGGCTGACAGCACATTGAAGTGCTACGACCGTGCCGGAAATTACCAACCGTGCCTAACGCAAGCTAGCGCGGCCCCATCACGATTTAACGGCCAAACAACCTCGACCATTCGACCGCCGACTTGGACAACAGCCGCGCTCTATCAAGAAGCAAGTTGGGCAACAACGGCAGTCGATCAACCCGCAAATTCGACAAGCGCACCGGTGGCACGGCACAGCAGCAAATTCGGCAAACGCCTGGCATTGACCGCCTGCGGGCGACATTTGATACCATGCGTCTTCTCCACCTTGCGGAGGGGGCTCACGCATATTGCGTCAGTAGCTGCAAGCATGGGACGGGCTCGACCCGCCAGGGAACACCTTTAGCTGACGTGCGGCTCTGGCGTTCTTTAAGAGTCAGCCACTATGTGTCAGCGCGCTCCCGAGACGCTGTTCTATCAGAGCGATAAATATCTCCACTCGATGGATGGAGCGCCGAAATATTATTTCGGATGACTTTGTCTTTGTTTAATCTGCTTGCCGAACGCTCGCCGTCTGCATTTCGTTACCTTAACGCAGCCGCTTGTTCGCAAAAGCTCTGCCGGACGCCGATTTCAGGTAGCGATCAAATTCAACCGCCTTTCGGTGATCGGAAAATGCGATATACGTCACCAAACGCCACGGCTTATACTTGTCCGTGTGATGCGAGCGCCGCTTATTATGCGCACCGAATCTAGCGCGTAAGTCGTCCGTGAGGCCGGCATAAGTTTCATTCGGAAAATTGATGCTTTGAAGCAAGTAGACGTATTTCATCGTCGCCAGCCCGTCTTCGCCCTCCAGGCTACGACGGGCAGCCTTCGCTGCTTCGCCGTCAACCCCGAGGCTGGCTCGCCGGCCGTAGCTGCGAAGCAGCGAAGGCTGGTGCCCGTGGAGGGAATCGAACCCCCATGCCTTGCGGCGCACGATTTTGAGTCGTGTGCGTCTACCAGTTCCGCCACACGGGCTTAAGCGGCTTTCTATATCGTCGGTCGCGGCCCGCGTCCATCCGACGCCTCACGTCTGTGTGAACCTGTTCGTCCTTGGCCTTGCTTCCGCCCCAAGGATAAGCAAAAGCATCGGCGGCTATTGCGGACCATTTTTGCGCGGCCGAACATTTCAAGGGCCGCGGCTCAAGGGCCTCCCGAGAACCAAGCGATGAAGCAAACCTGGATCAATCGGCTTTACGACCAGCCGGCCGCGGCTGCTGCACTCGCGGTCTTTGCGGTGGGGCTCGCCACGCTCTGCGGCGCCTGGTTCTTCCAATATGTTTTGAAGTATCAGCCCTGCCCGCTCTGCCTCGAGGAGCGCATCCCCTATCATGTCGTCATTCCGCTTTCGCTTCTGGTGGCGCTCGCGGCTTTTGTCGGCGCGCCGCGCAAGCTGGTCATGGTCGGCTTCGTCGCCATCATCGGCATCGTGCTGTTCAATGTCGTGCTGTCGACCTATCACGCCGGTATCGAATGGCGCTGGTGGCCGGGCCCGCCGGATTGCACTGGGCCGGCGACCGATTTCAAATCCGGCGGCGGGCTCTTGAGCCAGCTGCAGACGATCCATGTTCCGCGCTGCGATGAAGCAGCCTTCCGCTTTCTTGGCATCTCGCTCGCGGGCTATAATGTTTTGATCTCGCTCGCGCTCGTCGTATTTGCAGGCTTCGGGCTATTGGCGCGCGAATCCGTCGAGGCGTGAGCCCGTTAAGCGGGAACGGACGAATTGAAGAGAATGATGCAGGAAGCGGCTGTCACCGCGCCTTCGTCACTGCGTTGATAACCTGCTATCGCGATCATCAGCCTGTCCGTGTGCCGGAAGATAATACCGGCGAACCCGGGCAGCCGTAAGAGGAGGCGTCCATGAGCATACTCGGAAGCATCGTGTCGGCGATTTTCCATCACGCCGGTGTAGGTTCGGCGCAAGCCGCGCCGGCGCCGTCATCCCCGGCAGCGGGAGGCGGCGTGATGCCGCCGAAACAGCCGGCCGGCTCGGTCGATGTCGACGCCGCGCTGACCAAGCTCGCCGCGCAGAACAAAGAGAAGCTCGATTGGCATCACTCGATTGTCGATCTGATGAAGCTGCTCAACCTCGATTCGAGCCTCACCGCGCGCAAGGAATTGGCGAAGGAGCTGCATTATACCGGCGACACCAATGATTCAGCCAAGATGAATGTCTGGCTGCATGCGCAGGTGATGCAGAAGCTCGCGGAGAATGGCGGCAAGGTGCCGGCCGATCTTCTGCACAAGTAATCCCGTTTCAGACCATCGCTGTTCTGCGCCACTGGTGCGGACGGCAAGCTTCGATTAGGCTGCCCTGACGTCTTTTAACGAAGACGCCGGGGCGGCGTCGTTTTATTGCACGGAGGGGCATTGCCATGGGTCTATTCAGCAATCTCAATTTGGGCGGCACGCTTTCGGGCGTTTTGAGTTCGCTGCAATCGGCTGCGGTGCCGGCACTGATCAATGCCGTTCTCGAGAAAACGCAATATCACGACATCAACGGCCTGGTCGCCGCTCTGGAAAAGGGCGGGCTCGGGCCGCAGGTGCAGTCATGGCTCGGCAACGGCGGCAACATGCCGATCACCGAGGATCAGTTGAAGGCGGTCCTCGGCAATAGTCAGGTTCAGGATTTCGCCCGGCAGCTCGGTCTGCCGGTCGACGCCACGCTCAAGATCTTGGCGCAATATTTGCCTGAACTGGTCGACAAAGCGAGCCCGAACGGCACGCTGCAATCGCACCGCACTTGAACTGCATCGGACGTAAACGCGTTGTAACTGTAACTGCCGGAGCGTGAGACCCCACCATCTTTTAGGACCTCAAATCATCTCTGGAGTGACACATGAAGACGATCGCAATCATTGCTGCTTCCCTGTGCATCGCGGGTGCCGCATTTGCACAGACCACGACGCCGGCCCCCGCCCCGGCGGCTCCGGCCCCGGCTGCCGCCGCTGCCGGGAGCGGCCCGGCCGATGCCGCAGGCGCTACCTGTCAAAGCACGATCGGCCCGAAGAACTTGCATGGCGCGGCGCTGAAGAGTTCGGCAACGAAATGCTGCAAGGACGCCGCCACCGCCGCGAAGCTTCACGGCGCCGCCGCCACAAGCTTCACCAAGAAGTGCGTATCGGACGTGGTTCCACCGGCCGCGCCGGCGGCTCCCGCGGCTCCCAAGAAGAGCTGAGTCCGAAGCAACCGGCCGTCTTGCCGGTTAAGTCGGCGGAATTCTTAAGCTATTCGGCGATATCCTGATCGACGTGCCGCCCGCGGGCTTGACCCCGCGGGCGGCACACAGGTAAACCCCTGCTCTCATTTCCTGGACCGGGCGGTTAGCTCAGCGGAAGAGCACTTCCTTGACATGGAAGGGGTCACAGGTTCGATCCCTGTACCGCCCACCAGCCTTCTCGCGCAGCGCGTGAAGGCTGCCGCGCCGAAACGCCGCGAAGGCGGGCCGCGCGAGCCGCCGCGAGCTACGACTCGGCAAACCAGCAAACAACTTCAATACACCGCCCGGCCACCGGAAATATCAAACACGGCGCCGGTCGAGAACGAACAATCCTCCGACGCGAGCCAGGCCACCAGCGCGGCGATTTCGTCGACCGTGACGAAACGGTTCATCGGGATTTTCGACAACATGTAATCGATCTGCGCCGGCGTCATCTGATCGAACAGATCGGTCTTGGCCGCCGCCGGCGTCACGCAATTGACCAGCACGCCTTTGGCCGCGAGTTCCTTGGCGAGCGATTTGGTCAGCCCGATGAGCCCGGCTTTCGACGCCGAATAGTGCGACGCGTTCGGATTGCCCTCCTTGCCGGCAATGGAGGCGATATTGACGATGCGGCCATAGCCGCCTGCAATCATATGCGGGACGATGGCGCGGCAAGTCAGATAAGGCGCGACGAGATTGACCTCGACCACGCGCCGCCACACGTCGGGCTTGAGCTCCCAGGTCGGCGCGTTGCCGCCGGTGATGCCTGCATTGTTCACGAGGATGTCGATCTTGCCGCTGTCGCCGATGAGCGTGTCGGTCGCGCGTGCGATCGAAGCTTCGTCGGTCACGTCGACAGCGGCCGTGAAAACGCGGCCACTGCTTTTCAACGCCGCTGCGGCTTTCTCCAGCGCCGCAGCATCCATATCCCACAGAGCGACGGCGGCGCCGGAGCCGAGCAGTCTTTGCGCAATGGAGTAACCGATGCCGCGCGCGCCGCCGGTAACGATCGCCGTCCGATTTTTCAGATCGATGACGTTCATGACGCCTGCTCCTATCCGCTCGTCCCCGCGAAGGCGGGGACCCAGCTCTTGGATTCCCGCTTGCGCGGGAATGAGCGGAAGGTAGTGCGACGCCAGCGCAACATGCTGGCGCTCAGAACTTCACGCGATCGGCGCCCTTCAATCCCAAGGTCGCGCGTGCTTCGGCGGGCGTCGCCACCTCGAAGCCGAGATCTTCGACGATGCGACGAATCTTGGTGACTTGCTCGGCATTGCTCTTGGCAAGCTTGCCAGGCCCGATATAGAGCGAGTCCTCAAGACCGACGCGTACATTGCCGCCCATCATCGCCGCCGCGGTGCAGAAATTCATCTGATGCCGCCCGCCGGCCAGCACCGACCATTGATAGTCCTTGCCGAACAATTTGTCGGCCGTGCGCTTCATGAACAGGAGATTGTCGAGATCGGGGCCGATGCCGCCGAGAATGCCGAAGATGAGCTGCAGGAAGATCGGCGGCTTGAACATGCCGCGATCGACCAGATGCGCGAGATTATACAGGTGTCCGGTATCGTAGCATTCGTGCTCGAACTTCACGCCGTGGCCTTCGCCGAGCGTCTTGTAGACCTTCTCGATGTCGCGAAACGTATTGGGAAAGATATAGCCGTCGGAATTGAGCAGATAGCTCTCCTCCCAATCGTATTTCCAGTTCTTGTAGCGCTTCGCCATCGGGTAGAGCGCGAAATTCATCGAACCCATATTCATTGAGCACATTTCCGGCGACAGCGTATTCGCCGCCGAGATGCGCTGATCGACGGTCATGGTGACCGCACCGCCGGTGGTGATGTTCACCACCGCGTCGGTCGCCTGCTTGATGCGCGGCAGGAATTGCATGAAGACGTTGGCGTCCGACGACGGCCGGCCGTCCTTGGGGTCACGCGCGTGCAGATGCAGGATGGCGGCGCCCGCCTTGGCGGCATCGATCGCCTGTTCCGCGATCTGATCGGGCGTGATCGGCAGCGCGTCCGACATGGTCGGCGTATGGATCGAGCCGGTAATCGCACAGCTGATGATGATTTTGTTCGCCATTGGTCCGTTTCTCCCTGTACCTGTACCGGCGTCCCGCGGGTTACTCCCGCGCGGGGCTAAGTTCCTCAAATACCACCTTGCGTTCAAGCGGAAAAACCGAGAAGCCGAACCGCGCGACCACGAGCCCCCAAATGCCCTTCGGCGCCGCGAGCATGATCAGGATCGCCACCAGGCCGAGCATCATCAGATAGAGCGTGCCGAGATCGGCGAGCGTCTGGCGCAGCAGGAAAAACACGATCGTGCCCACGATCGGCCCCTCGATGCGGCCGATGCCGCCGATCACGGTGATGAAAATGACGAAGGCGGTCCAGTCGTTGACGCTGAAAGCGGCATCCGGCGAGATGCGCAGCTTCTGCAGGAAAATCAGCGCGCCGACCATGGCGGTGCCGCAGGCGGTGACGATATAGACCAAGAGTTTGGTGCGGGTGACATCGATGCCGCTGCAGCGTGCCGCGATTTCGCTGTCGCGGATGGCTTTGAGCGCGAGCCCGTAGCGCGAGCGCAGCAACAGCACGATGGCGGTCAGGATCGCGATCACCAACGCCAGCGCGATCCAATATTCGACGAAATCGCGGAGCTGCCGTGTCGGCGCAATCGCGATCACCATGGATGCCGGCAAGCTCGTGCCCGAACCGCCGCCGAGCACCGAGATCTGCGAGGCCGTGAGACGGAATACTTCGGCGACGATCCAAGTGCCGATCGCGAAATAATGTCCGCGGAGGCGGAACACCAGGCCGGCGACCGGGATCGCGACGACCCCGGCGACGATACCTGCGAGCGGGATCGCCCACAGCGGGGAAATGCCGGCGAGGATCGCGAAAGCAAAGAGCAAATAGGCGCCGAGCCCGACATAGGCCTGCTGGCCGACGGAGACGAGGCCGGCATAGCCGGCCAGGAGATTCCACAAGCTCGCCAACGCCACATAGGCGAACATTTCCGACAGCAGCTGCAAATCATCGCGGCCGCCCCAGAGCGGCGCCGCCGCGAGCGCAACGACGATGAGTGCGCATAGCGCCAGGCCGATATGGCTTGAGCGGTCGCCGAAGACGACACGGACGTTTTGGCGCACGCTTTTGGCCGCGCTCATCGCCGTGCTCATGTGCGCACCTTGGGGAACAGGCCCTGCGGCCGCACTGCGAGCACCACGAGAAACGCGATGTGGCCGGCGAGAATCTGCCAGCCGGGATTGAGATGCGCACCGATCGCTTGCGCGAGGCCGAGGATAAGCCCGCCGGCCAGCGTGCCCCAGAGACTGCCGAGCCCGCCGATGATCACCGCCTCGAAGCCGAAGATCAGCCGCGCCGGGCCTTGCGAGGGATCGAAATTGGCCCGCACCGCGAGAAATACACCGGCGATGGCAACGACGGCCAGCGACAGCGCCATCGCCAGCGCAAAGACCCGGCGATTGTCGAGACCCATCAATTGCGCCACTTCTGGATTGTCGGCGGTGGCGCGG
This sequence comes from Xanthobacteraceae bacterium, assembly GCA_035483735.1. GTDB lineage: Bacteria > Pseudomonadota > Alphaproteobacteria > Rhizobiales > Xanthobacteraceae > BOG-931. Next base: position 23,409 of record DATHPQ010000197.1, read on the forward strand.
AAGGCGCGGCCAAGCGCGGTGCGATAAAAGATGAATTGCAGGCCCGCGATCACCGCGACCGCGACGGCGAACTGCAGCAGCGGCAACACGCCGACATAAATGCCGTCGGTGAGCCGGATCGTCGCCACTTCGATGTCGCCGGCCTGCAATTTGACGCTGTCGGCGGTGAACAGCGTCAGCAAGCCGTTCTGAATGATGACCGAAAGGCCGAACGTGACGAGGAGCGGCGGCAGCAGATCGTCGCCAAGCGTGCGGTTGAGCACGAACCATTGCAGCGCGTAGCCGATCAGCGCCATGACCGGCACGACGACGATCAGCGCCGTCAGCGGCCCGATGCCGAGCGTTTGCGTGGTGACCAGCGCGACATAGGCGGCGAGCACGATGAGATC
>DATHPQ010000198.1:0-5822 GCA_035483735.1 Xanthobacteraceae bacterium
CAAACTGAAGCTCAAGCCGAATGCCGGCGGCAGCCCGGCGCCGCTGGTGCTCGACGGCGAGGACCTGAACCTCAAGTCGCTGGCGATTGATGGCAAGCCGCTGCCGAAAGAAAATTTCGCCGCCACGCCTGACAGGCTGACCATCGCGCAGCCGCCGAACCGGCCGTTCGAGCTTGAGATCGAGACCATCGTCGATCCGACCGGCAATACACAATTGATGGGGCTCTACCGCGCCGGCGCGACCTATTGCACGCAGTGCGAAGCCGAGGGCTTCCGCCGCATCACCTATTTCCTGGACCGGCCCGACGTGATGGCCGTCTATACGACGCGCATCGAGGCGGACAAAGCCGAGGCGCCAATCTTGCTCGCCAACGGCAATCTGATTGGTCAAGGCGACGTGCCGGGCACGTCCCGTCATTTCGCTGTCTGGCACGATCCGTTTCCAAAGCCATCTTATCTGTTCGCGATGGTTGGCGGCGAGTTGGGCAGCGTTCGCGACACCTTCACCACCATGTCCGGTCGCAAAGTCGACCTCGTCATCTATGTCGAACCTGGCAAAGAAGACCGCTGCGACTATGCGATGGATAGCCTCAAGCGCTCCATGCGCTGGGACGAGGAAGCCTTCGGCCGCGAATACGATCTCGATATTTTCATGATCGTCGCCGTCTCCGCCTTCAATATGGGAGCGATGGAGAACAAGGGCCTCAATATCTTCAACGACAAATACGTGCTGGCCTCGCCGACCACCGCGACCGACGGCGATTATGCCGGCATCGAGGCCGTGATCGCCCACGAATATTTTCACAATTGGACCGGCGACCGCATCACCTGCCGCGATTGGTTTCAGCTCTGCCTGAAGGAAGGGCTGACGGTGTTCCGCGATCAGGAATTCACCGCCGATCAGCGTTCGCGCGCGGTCGAGCGCATCAGCGATGTGCGCGGATTGCGTTCGCATCAATTCGTCGAAGATGCCGGGCCCCTCGCCCATCCGGTGCGGCCGGAGGTCTATCACGAGATCAACAACTTCTACACATCGACTGTCTATGAGAAAGGCTCCGAAGTCGTCCGCATGATCAGGACGCTGCTCGGCCGCGACACCTTCCGCAAAGGCATGGATCTCTATTTCACGCGCCATGACGGCCAGGCGGCAACCGTCGAGCAATTCGTGCAGTGCTTCGCCGATGTCTCCGGCCGCGACATGACGCAATTCATGCGCTGGTATTCGCAAGCCGGCACGCCGGACATCAAAGTCGCTCCGCATTTCGATCCGCGCGCGCAGACTTACCGGCTCGATATCACCCAAACCATCCCGCCGACGCCGGGTCAGCCAGACAAAGAGCCGATGGTGATCCCGCTCGCCTTCGGCCTCGTCGGCAAGACCGGCAGCGACATGCCGCTCACGCTCGATGGCAAGCCGTTCGCGCGCGGCGTCATCGAATTGACCAAGCCGAGCCAGAGCTTCGTCTTCTCGGGCGTTACCGAGCGGCCGATCCCCTCGCTCAATCGCGGCTTTTCCGCGCCGATCAAGCTTGGGCTGCCGATTGAGGCCGAGGATCTGCGCTTCCTCGCCGCCCACGACAGCGATCCGTTCAACCGCTGGCAGGCGGTGCAATCGCTGGCGATGACTTTGCTCAAGGCCAATGTCGCGGCGCTGCGCGCAGGAACGGCGTTGCGCGACGACGATGGCTTGATGGCGGCGCTCGGCGCCGTGCTCAAGGATACGGCGCTCGAACCGGCATTTGTCGCACTCATGCTGCTGCCGCCGACCGATGCCGACATCGCGCGCGAAATCGGCTCCGATGTCGATCCCGACGCGGTCTTTACCACGCGCCGCAAATTGCGCGCGGCGATCGGCGAACGGCACGGCGAAGCGCTCGCGCAAACCTATCAGCAGATGATTTCGAGCGGACCCTACCGGCCGGACGCGCAAAGCGCCGGATGCCGCTCGCTCAAGAACATTTGCCTCGATCTTCTTGCCATGACCGAACGCGACGACGCCATCGCGCGGGCCTTTGCCCAATACCGCGATGCCGACAATATGACGGACCGGATGGCGGCGCTGGATACGCTGTCGCAACACGACCGGCCCGAACGCAAGCAGGCCTTCGAGGATTTTTATAAGCGTTATGCCGACGATCCGCTGATCATCGACAAATGGCTGTCGCTGCAAGCGGCGATCCCGGAGGCCGCGACACTCGATCGCGTCAAGGCTCTGACCGCGCATCCGGCCTTCTCAGTCGCCAATCCCAACCGCGTCCGGGCGCTGATCGGCTCGTTCGCGCAAGTCAATCACACCCAGTTCAACCGCGCCGACGGCAAGGGTTTTGATTTTGTCGCCGACTTCGTTCTGGCGCTCGATCCGAAGAACCCGCAGGTCGCCGCGCGGCTGATGGGCGCGTTCCGCTCCTGGCGCGCGCTCGAGGCCAAACGGCGCGGCCGCGCCGAAGCCACATTGCGCCGCATCGCGGCAACGCCGTCGCTGTCGCGCGACGTGCAAGATATCGTCGCGCGCACCCTGGCCGACAGCTAAAGCGCGAGCATCAAAAGCGCAAGGCTTGAAAGCGTCAGGATTGAACCGCGATCCGGCGGCGGGCGACCAAGACCGAGCGCGCTCGCTGGAGGATCCTTTGCGCAAGCTTGCCACAGTTCTGACCGCTGCAATCGGCCTTGCGATGGCTCTCCCCGCCAACGCGGCCGATACCTTCTACCTCGGCGCCTGGAAATTCGATTCAGCGATTGTGGCGCCGTGGGCCGATCCGCATGACAAGCCGGATGTCGCCGAGAAGGACTCGCTCCTCGGCAAGACGGTGACGATCGCGCCGAACGCAATAACCGGCCCAAAGGTCTTTGCCTGCAAAGGCCCGCACTACAAATTGACAGACTACACCGCCGACCTACTGTTCCAAGGTGCGTTCGGTGAGATGCATGACTCCGACAAGTCCAAGGATCCGCAGAAGCTTGCCGCCGCGGTCGGCTTCACCGGCACGCCGGTCAAGACATTGGAGACCGGTTGCGAATTCGACTGGCACTTCGTCGATCAATCGACCGTCGAAATCGGTCTTAACGATTACGTTTACGTTTTGAAGAAGCAGTAAGCGCCACGCACCCGCGCGCGCCGCGCAAGTGATTCATCGCACAAGCAAAGTTTGTGCGCGGGCCGCCCCGGCGGCGCGGAATCTTTCGCGCTGCATCAAAAGCCTGGGGAAACTTTCTTTTAAAATATTGACTCCGGACTCTCGACAAACCGATTCGCCTCGATTCAAATAAAGGTGATTCGGAGGGACGGCGTACCCGCTCTCTCCGGTGCGGGCAAAACCAAATCGATGGAGTGGGGCATGGCGCGCGCCGGGGTGGCGAGTGCGTCCTTACGTTCGGATTCGATCAAAGGCTTGGCGCAGTCTGTCGCCAAGCCCGCGTATCGCCGCCTTCTCACCGCCGAGCCGCTGCTACGCCGCGCCGTTCCGATCCTGATCGTCGCGTTCATGCTCACGATCTGCATCGGCGCCGCGGTGCAGGTTCTCGATCATCGCCGCCAAGCGGTATCCGACGCGACGCAGGCGATCGACGCGCTTGCCGATCACCTCGCCGCCGCACTTGATCGTCCGACCCGCGACGGGCCGCTGCACATTGTCCGCAGCTCCGATGCCATCGAAAGAGCGCTGCCGACGTGGGCTGCGGGCGCCGGCCGCAGCATCCTCGTTGCCGACGCAGGCGGCACGATCATCGCCGCGACGCCCAACGCGCCGCAGATGCTCGGACGGTCGCTTCCCGAAGTTCTCGGTCCCTTGCAGCCGCTCACCACCAGCGGCGAAATCGCCGGAACCCGCGAGATTACGCTCGCCGACGGCGACCCGGCTTTCGCTGCGGTGCGCGCCTTGAAAAATCCTGTCGGCCTCGTTGCCGTGGTGCAGGGCCGCGACGACGCGCTGGCGAGCTGGCGCTCCACCACCGCATTGACCGTCACGCTGTCGGCCACGACCGGGTTCGTCGTTCTGATCCTCGGCTTTGCCTTTCACTGGCAGGCAACCCGCGCCCGCGAAGCCGATATCATTCATGACACAGTGCGCTGCCGCATCGACACCGCGCTCAATCGCGGTCGCTGCGGCTTGTGGGATTGGGACCTGGCGCGCGGCCGCGTATTTTGGTCGCATTCGATGTACGACCTGCTCGGCCTGCCGAAAAAGGACGACCTGCTCACTTTCGGCGAGGTCAATGCGCTGGTGCATCACGACGACATCGATCTCTATCAGCTTGCAAGCCAGCTCGCCGAAACCAAGGTGCAGTCGATCGATCACGCCTTCCGCATGCGCCACGCCGATGGAAAATGGCTGTGGCTGCGGGCGCGCTGCGAATTGGCGCAGCAGGACGGCGAAGACGGGTTGCATCTGATCGGCATCGCCGTCGACATTACCGAGCAGAAGAACCTGGTCGAACGCACGGTTGCGGCCGATCTGCGGCTGCGCGACGCCATCGAGACCATTCCGGAAGCCTTCGTGCTGTGGGACGCCGACAACCGTCTCGTGCTGTGCAATTCGAACTTCCAGCAATTGCACCATCTGCCGGATGACTCAGTGAATTCGGGCACGTCTTACGAAACCATCGTCGCCGCTGGCAAGACCCCGATCATCCGCACCACCGTGGTCAACGAAGACGGCCAGCCGCGCGGCGCCCGCACCTTCGAGGCGCAGCTCGAAGACGGCCGCTGGATGCATATCAGCGAGCGCCGCACCAAGGACGGCGGCTACGTGTCGGTCGGCACCGATATCACCAAGCTCAAGCTGCACGAGCAGAAACTGATCGAAGGCGAAAAGCGGCAGATCGCCACCATTGTCGACCTGCGCAAATCGCAGCGCGCGCTCGAAGTGCAGACCGCCGAGCTTGCCGATCTCGCCGGCAAATATGCCGACGAAAAAAATCGCGCCGAGGACGCCAATGCGGCGAAATCGAAATTCCTCGCCAATATGAGCCACGAATTACGCACGCCGCTCAACGCCATTATCGGATTCTCCGAAATCATGGAGTCGGCGATGTTCGGCCCGCTCGGCGCGGACAAATACACCGAATATTCTCGCGACATCCGCGAGAGCGGCGAGTATCTGCTCGACGTCATCAACGACATCCTCGACATGTCGAAGATCGAGGCTGGCGGTATCCGCCTTGCACCGGAAGCCGTGGCCGTGGAGCCCATTCTCGTCGACTGCCAGCGCGTCGTCTCGACGCGCGCCGGCGAAAAGCACCTCAATCTCACGGTCGAGATCGAGCCGGGCCTCGTTGTCAATGCCGACCGGCGCGCGCTGAAGCAGATCGCGCTCAATCTCCTGTCCAATGCGGTGAAGTTCACCCCGGAAGGCGGCGCGGTCACGGTCTATGGACGCGAGCGCGGCGGCATGGTCACCATCGCCATCAAAGACAACGGTATCGGCATTCCCAAAATCGCGCTGCGCAAGCTCGGCCGGCCCTTCGAGCAGGTCGAAAGTCAATTGACCAAGAAGTATCAAGGCTCCGGGCTGGGCCTCGCCATCGCCAAGTCATTGGTCGAATTGCACGGCGGCGACATGCGCATCCGCTCCACGCTCGGCGTCGGCACTATCGTCATCGTCCGCCTGCCGCGGCAAGCCAGGATCGCGGCACGCAACGACAACGGCAGGCCGTTGGCCGAACGCCGGGTTGCTTAGGTTACGGCGCCTTGTTACGGCGCCTTGCCCAAAATCCGCACGAAACAGTCGCGCACGTGACGCTGGGTATCCGCGACATGGGCCTGCAGCGCGGCGAAGTCCGGCAGATCGGCCGCGCGCGCGAGCAGCGCCAGCACGCCGGCGCTC
>DATHPQ010000199.1:0-13216 GCA_035483735.1 Xanthobacteraceae bacterium
GGGTGTCGGCCGATTCCGTTCGATTCATTCGATTCATATGATGTCGAGCACCGCTGGCTTTGAACCGGAGCAGGCCGGAACTTTGCAGGCTTGCGACCCCTCGATGGAGAGGCCGCCCGCGAACGGACCGACAATGGCGAAGAAGAAGCTTCAGCCTTCAGCCGCCTTGATGCTGCAGATCGAGAATGCATTTTTCGCCCATGGCTACAGCAAGCTGACCATGGAGCGCCTGGCGCAATCCTGCAATTTCTCCAGACGCGCGCTTTACTTCTATTTCAGCAGTAAGGCGGAAGCCTTTCGTGGAATCGTGCGGTTTCGCAACGACCTGGCGCTGAGCGCGGGTTTTGCGGCCGGCCGGAAACGTTGGTCGGAGGGCGGCAACGCGCTCCAGATTTTGACCGAGATCATCAATATCCGCTATGGCGACACCCGCCGCCTCAGTAATGCCTCGCCACACCTGGTCGAATTGAATGCCGAGGTGTTCACGCGATGCAACGACATCGTCAAGGATGTCGCGATCTTCATTGAAGCGGAACTGGCGAAACTGATTGTCGAGCTGCAGGCGGCCGACGTGGTGCGGCTGCGCCCGGAAGTGACGGCGGAGCAATTGGCGCAGGCGCTTGCCAATGGCGCGCGCGGCGTCAATCAGCGCATCCCCGCGGTCGCTCCGGAAGATCTGGCGAGCCGTTACGGCGAGATGTGCCGCTTCATCCTCTATGGCTGCGCTGAAGTTCCCGCCCCATCGCCGCGCACCAAAGGCAAAGATTCAGCGCAGAAGAAAATCCCGCCCCGGAAGGCGGAAAGAGAGCGCGCTTGACGGCGACTTTGGCTTCGGCTCGGGCCGCAATCTCCGCGATGTCGATCGCCGAGCGGCTCGATCGTCTTGCCTTGACCCCGCTTCATGTCGCGATCATCGCGCTCTGCACGCTCGGCCTAGCGGCCGATATCGGCGAAGTGGCGCTGAGCAATACGTTCTCCGCGATCTTTCTTGCGCCGCCCTATAACGCCTCGCGCGGCGACGTGGCCTGGCTGCTCGCTGCTGTCTTTGCCGGCGGTGCGATCGGCGCGCCGATTTTCGGCTGGTTGGGGGATCGCGGCGGCCGACGCACGGCGCTGCAATTGGCGCTCGCCGTTCTCGTCGCGAGCTCGCTCGCTGTCGCCTTCAGTCCCGACCTGACCTGGATGACGGTGCTTCGCTTTGTCTCCGGCTTGGCGCTTGGCGGTTATCCGCCTTTGACCGCAGCCTATCTCGCCGACGTGCTCCCGCCGCGGCGCCGCGGATTTAACATGATGCAGTGCGGGGCGGCGGCATTTCTCGGCGCGCCGGCGGTGATCTTTCTGATCCGCTGGCTCACGCCCTGGGCGCCGCTCGGCATCGAAGGCTGGCGCTGGGCGCTCATTGCCGGTGCCGCCGTTTCAGCTTTGGCCGCGAGCTTGTTCTTCTTGGTCCCGGAATCGCCTCGCTGGCTCGCAGCGCTTGGCCGGACCGCCGAGGCCGAGCGCTCGTACCGATATTTCGAAGCAGCAACGCCGCGCGTTATCTCGCCGTTTGCGCAGGCGTCGACAAATGCGGCGCCGGACCTATCCAAAACCGGCGATAGCGCGATTGCCGAAACGCCGAGCCACTTCCGGCGCTCACTTCTTCTCGCCGCGCTCTATGGACTAGGACCATGGGCGACGATCGGTTTTCCGCTGCTGAGTGCGGCCGTGATACTGCAAAAGGGCTTTCGGGTCGGCGACTCGCTTCTCTTCGCCGGCGTTTCAATGCTGGGGCCGACGCTCGGCGTCGGCGCGCTCGCCATTCTTGTCGATCGCATCGAGCGGCGGCTCACCCTGATCCTGTGCGCGGCGACAATGACGGCGCTCGGTCTGGTCTTTGCCGTGAGCACGACGCTGGCGACGCTGATTGCGCTCGGGATCGGCTTTAATCTGACCAGCGCGGCCTACAGCGTCGTTCTTTCGATTTACGGCGCCGAGCTCTTTCCCACCAAATTGCGCGCGCTCGCGACATCGGCCGGCTGGGGCGCCGGACGCGTCGTGTCGGCGCTGGTGCCGATCGTCCTACTGCCCTTGCTCGGCACTCAAGGGCCGCTTGCGATGTTCGGCCTGATCGCTGCGGCCTTACTGATCAGCATTTTTCTGATCTTTGCAGCCGGACCGCCTGGGCTTGCAAAAAAGCCGGTTCAATAACCGAACAGGCTTGCCGCCGCGCGCCGGTAATAGGCGAAGCTCAGCGGTCCGACGCGGCCGCAAGGGTCTTGCAGGTCCTCGCGTCCGCGCAGCATCGGATCCTGCATCTCGCGCGCGGTGAACGATCGGGCCCCGACCAGGCGTTCGCGGCAGACATAATCTTGGCGCTGCGCCACCGGGAGCAGCACCAGCGGGTCGAGTTGCCAGATCCGCGCGGTATGGTCGAGCGAAGCCGTCACGATGCGCGCGCCGTCGGAGCTGAAGGCAGCGCTGACGACCTGATTGCCGTGTCCCGAAAGCATCGCCAAGGCGACGCCGGTTTGGGCATCCCAAACGCGCGCGGTGTGATCGGCCGAGGCCGTGACGATGCGAGTGCCATCGGGGCTGAAAGCCACACCGAGGATGCGGTCGGTGTGACCCAACAACTCGGCCACCAGCGAACCGGTTTTTGCGTCCCATACGCGCGCGCTATCGTCATAGGACGCTGTGACAATGCGCGTGCCGTCGGGGCTGAAGGCTGCGCCGCTGACCCAATCGCGATGTCCTGCGAGCGTCGCCATGGCATCGCCAGTCTTGGCATCCCAAATGCGCGCGGTTCTATCCGCTGATGCCGTGACAATGCGCGACCCGTCGGGGCTGAATGAAGCGCTCAGCACGCGGTCCTTATGCCCGGACAAAGTGACGAGCACCCTGCCCGTCTCCGCGTCCCAGGCCCGCGCCGTGCCGTCGAAGGACGCCGTGACCACGCGCGAACCGTCGGCATTGAACGCGGCGCTATTGACCCAGCCGGTATGGCCAACCAGGGTCGCAAGGATGCCGCCGGTTCGCGCGTCCCAAATCCGTGCAGTGTTGTCGAAGGCGGCGCTGACGACGCGCGCGCCGTCCGGGCTGAATTGCGCATCCGCCACGCGGTCCTCGTCGATGGCAAGCAGGGCCAGCGCCTTGCCCGTCCGCGCATCCCAGACTCGCGCCGTATCGTCGTCGGATGCGGTGACGATGCGAGAACCGTCGTGGCTGAACACGGCACTGTTGACCGCCTTGGCGTGGCCCGACAGCGTGGCGATCGCGGCGCCGGTCTTGGCGTCCCAAATGCGCGCCGTCTTGTCCTCGGACGCGGTGACCACGCGCGAACCATCGGGGCTGAATGCGGCGCGGCTCAGTGCGCTATCGTGGCCGGACAATAGTGCAAGCGGCACGGCTTTGTTGATGTTCCACACGCGCGCCGTGCCGTCGAATGATGCTGTCACGACATGGGAGCCGCTCGCGTCGAACCTTGCCTTGAAGACAGCGCCGGTGTGGCCCGCAAGCGTGGCAAGGAGAGTTCCTGTTGCCGCGTTCCAAACCCGCGCCGTGCTGTCCGCCGACGCGGTGACGATGCGCGAGCCGTCAGAGCTGAACTCCGCAGTCCAAACCCAGCCGCCGTGTCCTGAGAGTGTGGTCAGTAAAGCGCCCGTCTCGGCGCTCCATACCCGCGCGGTGCCATCGACCGACGCGGTCACGACCGAAGCGCCATCCGGGCTGAACGCCACGTCGAGCACCGGACCGCCATGGCCGGTCAGCACTGCACCCGAGGCGCCGGTCTCCGCATCCCACAGGCGTGCCGTTCCGTCATCGGAAGCGGTGACGATGTGCGCGCCGTCAGGACTGAAGCGCGCGCGCCACAGCAATGCGGTGTGACCCGACAGCGTGGCGAGGACTGCGCCGCTCGAGCCATCCCACAGCCGCGCCGTACCATCGAACGATGCCGTCAAAACGCGCGAACCGTCCGGACTGAATACGGCCGTAGTCACCGTGTCGGTGTGTCCGGAGAGGGTCGCAAGCGGTCGGCCTGTCTGGGCGTCCCATAGACGCGCCGTGTCGTCGTTGGACGCCGTCACGATCCGCGAACCGTCGGGGCTGAACGACGCGTCGTTCACCGGAGCGGTGTGGCCGGAGAGGGTTGCAAGAACAGCGCCGGTCTTTGCGTCCCACACCCGCGCCGTCTTATCCCAGGATGCGGTGACGATTCTCGTGCCGTCGGGGCTGAACGCCGCGCCGTTGATCCAGCCGGTATGCCCCGCGAGGTTGATAAGACCAGCGCCGGTTTCAGAGTCCCATAGACGAACGGTCCCGTCCCACGACGTGGTCAGAACGCGGGAGCTGTCGACGCTGAACGCGGCGCTGCTGACCAGATGCTTGTGGCCATCCAGCGCGACCTGAAAATAGCAGGCCGGGTTTGACCCGAAGAACGATAGCGCGCCGAGCAATTGCGGCGACGACAACGAAAACGGCGACGCGCCCGTGGACGGCGGCAAGCCGGCAATGGCCAGCCGCAATGCACGATCGCAAAATCCCTTGTCAAAGGCGGTTTCGCTCAGGCTCGCAAATATCGCGGCTTCACGTTGCGAGGTCTGGCCGGATTGCCACGCTGAAACGCCGAGAACTCCTATCCCGGCAACGAGAGCGGCAGCCAGCCAAAGGCCATTGTGAATTTTTGCCATTCACCGTCGTGATGTTCAGCATCCCGGACGCCGCCGCACCCTGCACGCGCGGCTATTTCGGCTCCTTCCCAGTATAGCGCAGGATGAAGAGCCCCCACTTGTCGTCATTCATATAAATGTAGCCGCGGGCGTCGACGGCGATCTCTTCGCTCCAATCGACCTTCGACGCATGCGCGCCGGACTGATCGGGAAGGTTCGGCCGCTCCGGCGGCATGAAATAGCCGACCTCTTTCGGCAGCCGCGGATCGCTGATGTCGAAAATGCGCACGCCAGCATTGAACCAGGCAACCGTCATCAGATTGCCGGGATGCTGGATCGCCGGATTGTGAATTTCCTGACTGACATTATGCGGGCCGAAACGGCCGCCCTTGTCGCAGAAATCCTTGTAGGGCGCGTCCTTCGGCGGCACCGGCGTCGGGAAGATCGAGATCAGCTTCGGATGTGCATTGTCGGAATCGTCGATCATCCCGGCGAAGTTCATGCCGTTGTCGGCGCACCGCTCGTCATGCGCTTCGGAGCTCACATAAAGCAGCTTGCGGTCCCACAGCGGCAGCACGGTGTGCACCGATTGGATGCCGACGCTCGCAAACGGTTCGGTGATGTGGAGCCGTCCGATCACCTTCGGATTGGTCGGATCGCTCAGATCGAGATTGACCACCTCGGGCGTGTAAGGCAGCGACGCCCATTTGCCGTCGGGGCTGACATTGACCGGCCCGTGAAACCCTTCCGGATATTGCGACTTTGGCTCGCCGTCCTTCTGCCCGGGCTGCCACCATTTGCCGATGTCTTTGGGATGCGCCGGGTCGCTGACATCGAGGATCACCATGATGTTGCTCTTGAAGCCCGGATAGCTGGTCGAGAGATAGGCGAATTTGCCGCCGGGATAGGAATTGCGGTGCGCGCCGGTGTCGCCGCCCATCCAAGAGCCGACCTGTTTGGGATTCTCCGGATCGGAAATGTCCCACAGCAGCACCGCCGGCAGAGGATTCTTCTGCGGCGTAAAACTGTTGAGCGAGGTCAGCATCAGATTGTCGTGCAAGGTGACTTGCGCCGTGATGATGCTCTTGTCGGCGGTCACATAGGGAATGAATTTCACATAGCGCGGCTTGGCCGGGTCGGTGACATCGACGATGCTCCAGCCCTGATCGAAGGAATGTCCGGTGTAGAGGTACCATTTGTCGTTCGCGGTATGCTTGATCGCGATCTTGAAGCCGCCGAACTTGCCGCCAAGCGCAGAGAAGCCGACCTGCTTGATGTTCTCCGCCTGCGCGCCGGGCGGAAACGGATCGGCAAGGGCTGCGCCCGCGAGCAATGAACATGACAACAAAGACGATGCCGCGAACGCGCAGAGGCGCGAAGTGGCTGTGAAGCGCATGGACATTTCCTCCGGTACTTTCTGGACAAGCGAAGCGCGCGATCTCCCCGATCGTATACATCGATACGAGCGTGCGAAAGGGCGGACGCATCTAGAATTCCCGTAAACTGCGGCGTCGAGACTTGCCGTCCGGCGAAGCGCCGACTATCTCACGCTCTGCTCAAGCGGGAAGACTGAAGAATGACCGACGCCATAAAGCTTCTCACCACGCGGCGCTCCTTCAAGCCGGTCGAACTGTTGGGCCCTGCGCCCTCGCCGGCCGAGATCGACACGCTTCTGACCGTTGCCTCGCGGGTGCCCGATCATGGCAAGCTCACGCCATGGCGCTTCATCGTCTTCGAAGGCGCAGCACGGCAAAAGGCCGGCGACGCCATCGCCGCGGCCTTCAAGGTGAAATACCCCGACGCCGAGCCGGACCAGATCGAGACCGAGCGCGGTCGGCTCACGCGCGCACCGCTGGTGGTGGCGGTGGTCAGCCGCGCCGGACCGCATGTGAAAATCCCGGAATGGGAGCAGGTGCTGTCGGCAGGCGCGGCCGCGATGAATCTCGTGCTCGCCGCCCATGCGCTCGGTTATGGCGCGAGCTGGATCACCGAATGGTATGCCTATGATCGGTCCGTGCTCGATGCGCTGGGGCTCGAGCCGCACGAACGCATCGCCGGCTTCGTTCATATCGGCCGCCCGCCGGGCGTGCCCGAGGATCGACCGCGTCCGCCGCTTGCCGAAATCGCGACGCGGTTTGACGCTTAGGCTCCCACAAGCAGAGTTTCAAACTGGCCGAGGGCGCCGACCTCAAGACCGGCGCCCTCGCCGCACACATCGCAGCACATACAATGGTGACCAGCCTTCAGTTGCCATTATTGGCATTGATCTCGGTCTGAAGCGTCGCCGCGTTGGCAGCGTCGTTTTGCTCCTCTGCTGCCTGCATGGATGCATTTAGGGCGTTGGTGTCGTTCATCTGCTGAATGGCTTGCACCTCGGCGTCGGACGCCGCCTGCGCATCGGTGGCGGCCGAGGACGTATTGTCGTAACTGGGCGACTCGACCCAAGTCGATTCATCCGGCGCCCCGCGTGCCCCCTTGGCGGCAATGCCACCGCCGCCGAACAGACCTTGGAAGAACTGCACGAACAGATCGGGCTGTTGCGCCGGCGCCGCTTGTCGCCGCGCGACATGAGCGATGGCGTGTGTATGCGTCACGTGCTTTGCCGTTTTGGCGTGCGCCTCGGTCGCCATCGCGCCTCCGGACAAGGCCAGCGAGGCGATGACGAGACCGTATGCGATCGATTTCACGAAGGGCTTGGTGGTTGGCGTTCTAGCTGTCGCCAAAATGGTCTTCGACGCTTTGGATTGCAGCGAACTCGTCTTCAGCGATCTGATCTTCCGCAATCTGACATCGAGGTGTCCGGTGGTGAGCGATCCGATTTTCCGCGAATTGGTTTTCAGCGAGTTCATGGCAACACTCCCTTCTGTGATCGGCACGGAGCCGAGGAGAATCCCCGAACGCTGATTGCAAGGCTAAGGCGGCCCGCATTGAGGCCGGATGGCTGCGAAATTAATTCCCGTTCATTTGCGGGATGCGATTTGTCGACTAGGCTGATGATTGACCGCACGGTTCGGCCGGCGTGACCTACCCTGGTAGGTATTCGGCCGCACCGGCGGTTTCGGTGCCGCGATCTAACGCCGGATGGGTGCGCCTATGGTGGAAATGAAATCCGAAATTCGCGACGGCATGCAGATCGAGTGGGACACGCCGATCACAACGGATGACGGCGTGGTGCTGCGCGCCGACGTGTTTCGCCCGATCGGCAACGGCAAATATCCGGTGATCTTGAGTTACGGGCCTTACGCCAAAGGGCTTTCATTTCAGGAAGGCTACAAGAGCAATTGGGCGCGGCTCACGGCAGCCGCGCCGGAAGTGCTCGAAGGCTCGAGCAACAAATATCAGAACTGGGAACTGGTCGATCCGGAGAAATGGGTGCCGGACGGCTATGTGTGCCTGCGCATCGATTCACGCGGCGCCGGCCGCTCGCCGGGCTTTCTCGACGTGTGGTCGCCGCGCGAGACCATGGACCTCTATCAATGCATCGAATGGGCCGGCACCCAGCCCTGGAGCAACGGCAAGGTCGGCATCAACGGCATTTCCTATTACGCCATGAACCAATGGACGGTCGGCGCGCTGAAGCCGCCGCATCTCGCCGCCTTGTGCATCTGGGAAGGCGCATCGGATTACTATCGCGATCTGTGCCGCCACGGCGGCATGCTCTCCGACTTTCTCAACAGCTGGCACCCGCGCCAGGTCGGCAGTGTCCAGCACGGCGTCGGCGCGCGCGGCGCCAAAAGCGTGGTCACCGGCGAGTTCGTCGCCGGCCCCGATACGCTGCCGGAGGTAGAGCTTGCCAAAAGCTGTGCGGATTCGCCGGGCGAAGCCAAGCGGCGCAAGTTCATCGACGACTATTACACAAGCCGCACCGCCGATTTCGCGCAGATCGAAGCGCCGCTCCTCTCCGCCGCCAATTGGGGCGGCATGGGGCTGCACACCCGCGGCAATTTCGACGGCTATCTGCGTGCCGGCTCCAAGCAGAAATGGCTTGAAGTGCACGGCGACACTCACTTCACCCATTTCTACAGCAATTACGGCGAGGCGCTGCAGAAGCGCTTCTTCGGCCATTTCCTCAAAGGCGAAGATACCGGCTGGGACAAGATGCCAAAGGTCTCGCTCAATATCCGCCATCCCGGCGAAAAGTTCGTGCCGCGCGCCGAGAGTGAATGGCCGCTCAAGCGCACGCAATGGACCAAATATTATTTGCAGCCCAAAGGGCTCGGGCTGTCGCCGCAGGCGCCGCCCCCGATGCCGCGCGCGACGGCAAAACTGGATTATGACACCACCGGCGACGGGCTCACCTTCTCGACACCGCCGTTGACCAAGACGACCGAGATCACCGGCCCGGTGGCGGCAAAGCTTTGGCTGTCATCACAGACCACCGATGCCGATCTCATTCTGGCGCTTCGCGTGTTCGATCCGAACGGCAAGGAAGTCACCTTCATCGGCTCGAACGATCCGCGTGTGCCGGTGGGCCTTGGCTGGCTGCGCGCCTCGCAGCGCAAGCTTGATCCGCAACAGTCGCTGCCCTATCGGCCCTGGCACAGCCACGACGAGGAATGGCCGCTTGCTCCCGGCGAGCCGGTCGAACTCGATATCGAGATCCTGCCGACCTCGATCGTGGTGCCTGAAGGTTTTCGGCTCGCGCTCACCGTGCGCGGCAAGGACTACGAAGTCGACGGCCGCGATATCCGCCCGCCAAACGCGCCCTATCCGATGAAGGGCGTCGGCCCGTTCCTGCACATCGATTCCGATGACCGGCCGGCGCACATCTTTGCCACCCGCAACACGCTGCATTTCGCCGCGGGCCAAGAGCCATATCTCCTGTTGCCGATAATTCCGGACGTGTAAGCTTCCGCAAAAATCGGAACTGCCAAAAAATTGGAATGCAGGGAGGAGCGCATGCCCGGGCGATTGCACGAGGGCTTTCGTATTGTCGCGGCCGCACTGATTGGCCTCGGACTCATCACAACGCAAGCAACACTCGCTGCGGCGGCCGAGCAATATCCAAGCCGCACCGTCACCATCATCGTGCCCTATCCGGCCGGCGGCCCGGCCGACGAAAGCGCGCGGACGCTCGCGCAATTTCTCTCCGACAAGCTCAAGCAGAGCTTCATTGTCGAGAACGTCGCCGGCGGCAACACTATTGTCGGCATGGAGAAGGTCGCGCGCTCGAGCGCGGACGGATACACGTTGCTGTTCGCCAATTTGCAGATTTCCGCAAACGTCACGCTCTACAAGACACTGCCGTTCGACACGGTGAAAGATTTCGCGCCGGTCATGCTGGTCAATCGTAATCCGTTGATTTTAGCGGGTCGCACCACGCTCGAGCCGAAGACCTTGCCGGATCTGGTCGCGCTGATGAAGAAGCAGCAATTGAAAGCCGCCATTCCGGGTTATGGCGCGACCGGACATCTCGCGACCGCTCTGTTCGCCCAGGAAGCCGGCGCCAAACTCGATCTGATTCCCTATCGCGGCGCGGCCCCCGCCGTCACCGATCTTCTCGGCGGCCATGTCGATCTGTTCTTCGGGACGCCGCAGTCCTTCGTGCAGCAGATCGCTGCGGGAAGTTTGCGCGATTATGGAATCACGGCGCCGGACAAGCTGCCGGAATTCCCCAATGCCGCGAGCCTCTCCAAGATGCTCGGGCCGAAACTCGACGTGGTCTATTGGCAGGCCATCTTCGCGCCGGCCGGAACGCCGGACGCCATGATCAAGACGCTCAACACCGCACTGCAACAGGCGGTGGCGGATCCGACCATCGTGAAAAACTGGGCGGCGCAAGACGTCTCGGCGTTTCCGCAGGATCAGCGCTCGCCGGCCGCGGCATCCGCATTTCTCAAAAGCGAAATCGCGCGCTGGGGCCAGGTGATCCGCGACAACGATATCCACGCCGAGCAGTAAAATTCGAACTAAATGTTGTGACCAACCGAGGGCGCAGGCCGGTCCGGCGGCGCAGCCAGCGTGTTGTGCATGCGCGGCAAAAGCCGCAAAGAGCAGCGTCATGCACGACGCGATCAGAAAAGTCGTCAGCGCCGTTTGCTCCAAATGTCTGGTCCGCATCGCAATCTCCGCTGAAAGTCGCGCTCCAAGGCGTCACGGCATCGCCTGACGATCGCCATATCGACGTACCGCTCGGCGCGCGCTCTTGTGACGCGGGCTGCGCGCACCAGGTTCCATGAGCTCGAGAAAAAAGTGCGTGCGGCGCAACAACCCGCCGCAGCGCAGCACGAAGTTTTTCCGCGCACATGCTGATAAAGCGTGCAATCGGTCACGCCCTTGCCATAGATTGGATGCAGGGTGGGTTTTGGTGGAGGGGGTGGTACAGGGAGGAAGTTCATGTCTCTGCACACCCAGACGGCAAGAGAGACGACAGGACGGGCGAGCTTAGCCACCTACAAAAAGAACGAATGCCCTCAATGCGGCGCTTGGCTACTCGCACCTGACTGGTCGGAATATTTGGACACGCGTTGCGCACGGCACACTTGGTCCTGCGAAGCCTGCGATTATCAATTCGAGACCGTGGTGTACTTTGCTCAGGCCGCAGCGGCCTGATCTTGCGATGAATTGCGGCGTGTGACCGGGGTTCAGCAGTTTAGAAACTTGCCTATTGGCGTGGCGGATAGGGATGCCGCCAGCGCCCGTTGAAATTTCACACGAATTTGACAGTTATTTTGGCTGACCCCCGGCTCAACCCCGCCATGATCTTCGCCGGCAACCCAAATTCGCATGCCGTGCGGCCAGTGATTTCAAAAGCGAAGGCCCGCCTGTGTCCTGGCCAGGACGTCAGCAGCGGTGACTCCACCGCTGCTTGCATCTAAGATAAATACTCTTGTATCAAATCCGAGGGCGCGGGCTCGATGGGGCTGCTCGACGAACTCTCTATATTCTCTTCGCGAGGAACGTCGACTTATTCAGACGCGGTGGCTGCCCGCGGCGAACCCACCACGACAGCCTCATCAGACTTCGGCCCCACGTGTTGATCCAAGATATCGGGCTGAGCGCCAACCAAGGCGCGAGGCAAACGGACAAGTTTCAAAGCTGGATTGTGGTCTGAAGGGGATTCAAATGCCAAACAAGACAATTCTTGCGGTCGCAATTGGTAAAGACGGGACGCACTTTCATTTCCAAAATCCAAACGACCCTAACTTGGCGATAGCGCGACAGTACATCAACGGCCTAGTCACTTCGCTAGGGCCAGCAAATATGGGTACTGGGCCTAATCAGTATGTTATCGATTACTACGAGTGCACCGAAGGCAATTTGGCAACTATAATCACCGGTAACCCAGACCTCATCTTCTGTATGTCTACAACTGTGATGAAGAACGCCGTTCCTTTCGCAGGTGCAAAAACGCCCCCAATACCCGTCGTCGGAGTCGTGTCATACCCTAAAGGGGAAGGATGGACCGTAGCTCCCTACACTCAGTATGTTTGTGGAGTTCGCGCGAGCCGATTCCAATTGGCACGACAGTGCTACGATTATTTCTTGGACACTGTCCCCAGCCTTACAACGGTATACGCTTTATACAAAACTGGTTATCGTCCATCAGACAATGCTTTGACCAACATCAGCGCAACACTGCCACCCCCCGCCGTTCCGCTTATTGGCGACAACGCAAATTTCGATCTTGCCCAGGTTACCGACGCACAACTTTTGACCAATATCGGCAATCTGAACGCCACAGGTGCATACAACAATACGGGCATATTCGTTCTGCCAATCGATCGTTGCTTCGGCCTGGCGCAACAAATCATAAACGCGGCCCAAGCTGCCTATATACCCACCTTCTGGCCAGTAACGGATTGGGTAAACATCAACAATTCAAGCGCACTTGGCGGCTTCGGGATATCTCAAGAAACTTGTGGCGAACGCATGGGCGATCAAGTCAGTCACATCTTTAAAAACGCCAATGCCGTCCCGACCGGCCTTAAACAATATCGCCACTTCGCACCCAAAGACATGACTTGGTTGGCCAGCAGCCAGGCCGCGCAGACCATTGGCATAACGTTACCCGACGATGTTCCGACGGCAACCGCCTGGCGATAGACTTTTTTGGCTGTCTTAGCCGGTGGCGAACAAGATGACACTCGCCGAACCCGCGCGTTGGCGCGACGCTCCTGTGAATCCATTGGCCGCCGCTCCGAACGACCTCCGATAGTGCAGCGATTGAACGTTTTATTGCGCCAGATCAAATTAGGACAGCCGACCGGATGAAAACCGGCCGGAGCAAAGCCCCGGCCGGTCAATGAAACACGAGTAGGTACTCACCGCTGGAATGTTCCAAATTCCCCACGAGCTGTCGGTGGTCACTTATTTCGCGGCATTCATCCGACCGGCGCGCGCTCCGGGCGGTGAGGAGTAAGGCCTGCAGAATTGAAACGTTGTGCGACACGAAAGTTTCGCCAAAACAATTTCAACGACTTATTTCAATCTTACCCGGCGTCTCCGGCGCTTACCGGACATCACAACGGCGGATAGGCGTGCCGCCGCCCGGTGAAATCTTCGATCTCTGATCCATCTGCGTTCAGATAAGTCGGCCCGACCGGCGATTTGCCGTAGCCGCCCGG
>DATHPQ010000200.1:0-2980 GCA_035483735.1 Xanthobacteraceae bacterium
TGACCTTTGTGCTCGGCCCGATCCGTCAGGGCTTTGGTCTCTCGACCGCCGAAGCCGGCTTGCTCTCCAGCATGAGCTTTCTTGGCATGTTTGTTGGCGCGGCGTCGGCGGGGCTGCTCGCCGATCGCTTCGGCCGCGCACGGGTGTTTCAGGTCAGCATGATTTTCTGGGGGCTCGGCAGCATCCTTTGCGGCCTGTCGCCGACGGTGCAAACGCTGGCCGCCGCGCGCGTGCTGCTGGGCTTCGGCATGGGCATGGAATTTCCGGTCGCGCAATCGATGGTGTCGGAGATGATCCCGGCCGGGCAGCGCGGCCGATATCTCGCGATATTGGAGGGTTTCTGGCCGCTCGGCTTCATCTGCTCGGGCCTGCTCGCCTTTGCAGTGCTGTCGGTCACCGATTGGCACTGGGTCTTCATCCTGCAAGGAATCCCCGCGATCTTCGTTCTGATCGTGCGCCGATATGTGCCGGAATCGCCGCGATGGCTGGCAAGCCACGGTGATGCCGCCGGCGCCGAGCGCGTCATGTCCGAGATCGAGGCTAAAGTCTCGGAGCGATTGAACGGCGCGACGTTGCCGACCCCGCGGCCGGAAAAGGTCGAACTACGCGCTCCTCAAGGGTTGTCGACGCTGTTCTCGGCCGGCTATGGCCGCCGGACCATCATGCTGTGGTGCCTTTGGTTCTTCGCGCTGCTCGGCTTCTACGGTCTCACGACCTGGCTCGGCGCGCTGCTCCAGGCCAAGGGTTTCCCGGTCACCAAATCGGTCTACTACACGATCCTGATTTCGCTGGCGGGCATTCCTGGCTTCCTGACTGCGGCCTGGATGATCGAGGCGGCCGGCCGCAAGGCGACATTGATCGCGACACTGCTCGGGGCTGCGATCGCTTCTTATTTCTATGGCGGCGCGACCGATCAAACCCAGTTGATCGTCGCCGGGCTTTGCATGCAATTCTGCGCCTTTGGGATGTGGTCGGCGCTCTATGCCTATACCCCCGAGCTGTACCCTACGCATGTGCGGGCCACCGGGACCGGCTTTGCGTCGGCGGTGGGGCGGATCGGCTCGTTGATCGGCCCTTCGGTGATCGGCTTCATTCTGCCGACCGCCGGACAATCGGGCGTGTTCGCGCTCGGCGCCGGGGCGTTCACGCTGGCCGCCCTCGTGGTGCTGGTGCTTGGTGAAGAAACCAGAGGCCGCACACTGGAGAGCATCTCAAATTGAGACAAACAATCGTTAACGTGCATCGTGGCCACACGGATTGACCTTGTGGCTGCGCATGAAATATCCCTCCTGATGAGTGGAGAGGGAGAATTCTGATCAATGGCTGTGCAACGACAGACCGGACGGGCACACGCGATGAAACCCGCGATGTCCAAGGTTTCGGCCGGGGCTTCGAAGGTTCCTGATCACGAGGCCGACGACTCCGAGACTTTGACCGATCGTGCCTATCGGCTGGTCGAGGAATTGATTGTCACGCTGGCGCTACCGCCGGAAACCATTCTTTCAGAGCAATCGCTCGCCGCGCGACTGCGGATCGGGCGAACCCCGATCCGGGAGGCCTTGCAGCGGCTCGCGCGCGACGGCCTTGTCGTGATCCTGCCGCGGCGGGGCATTCTGGTGTCGCAGATCAATTTGAAAACCCAGATGCGGCTGCTCGAAGTGCGCCGCGAACTGGAACGGCTGATGGCGAAGGGCGCGGCCGAGCGCGCCACGCCGGAAGAAAGCGCCTCGTTCGCCACCATCGCGCGCGAGATGCGCCGCGCCTCCGACGAGAGTGACGACATGACGTTCATGCGGCTCGACCGCCAGTTCAATGAACTGGTCAGCCAGGCCGCGCGCAACGAGTTCGCTTCGCGCGCGATGGGCCTGATGCACGGTCTGTCCCGCCGCTTCTGGTATCAGCACTATCGCGAATCCGGCGATTTGCCGCTGTCGGCGCGCCTGCATGCCGAGGTCTCGGAAGCAATCGCCAAGCGAGATCCGGAAGCCGCGGCGAAAGCGTCAGACGGTCTGCTCGACTATATCGAGAGCTTCACACGCAAGACGATCGAAGTGTGATTAAAAGACAACCACGCTGCGGATAGCCTCGCCGCGCTTGAGCGCCGCAAAGCCCTCATTGACCTGTTCGAGCGAAATGCGCGCGGTGATGAGGTCGCTCAGGTTCAATCGGCCATCGAGCGCGGCGCGCGCCAGCATCGGAAAGTCGCGCAAGGGGCGCGCGCCACCATAGCTCGAGCGCCGGATGCGCTTTTCCTGCATCAGCGAACCCCAGCGGAACGCCACGTCCTCAGTGACATCCGTCTTGCCGAGCCAGATCACCTCGCCGCCCGGCCGCACCACCTCGCTCGTCAGCCGAAAGGCGCGCGGACTGCCGGCCGCTTCCAGCACCACATCGGCGCCGCGGCCGCCGGTTAGCCGCCGTGTGACTTCGAGTACGTCTTCGTTCGCCGCGTTGATGGCATGTGTCGCGCCAAGCTTGCGGGCAAGACGCAACTTGTCGTCGGCGAGATCGACCGCCATGACAGTCTCCGCGCCCGCCATGCGCGCGCCCTGCACGGCGGCCAGGCCCACCGCGCCGCAGCCGATCACCATCACGGCGTCGCCATAGTGGATCGAGGCAATATTCAGCGCGGCGCCGACGCCGGTCATCACGCCGCAACCGATCAGGCAGGCCTGCTCGAATGGCAACTCCTTCGGCACGACGATGGCCTGCTGCGCCGGCACGATGCAGTATTCGGCCAAGGCGCCCAGATACATCAGGTGTTTCAGTTCGCGCCCGTCGCGCAGACGCGCCCGGCTCGCGCCATCGACCTGCACGGCGAGCGGCGCTTGATCCAGATAAGTTTCACAGAGGATCGGCAGGTCGCGGTCGCAATAGAAGCAATGCCCGCAATGCGGATTCCAGGACAGCACGACGTGATCGCCCACCGCGACGCTGCGTACCGCAGCCCCGACGCGCTCGACAATTCCAGCCGCCTCGT
>DATHPQ010000201.1:0-4239 GCA_035483735.1 Xanthobacteraceae bacterium
CCGGACGCTACGAAGGCCGGGTTGATCGCGCCAAGGACCGTCATGGCCGCATCATCGCTCGCGCGTTAAACACAATATGCAATTATAGAATGTGATTTGCAAATATAATACACGAACAAGCGACATTAGACCAGAGGCCCCGTCGGTGCTCGCTATGGCGTTTGCGCTGGTCCTGTTCTTGCACCCCAGGGTTCGCGGTGCGAAATGGGAGGGGGACCCCGATGGCGCGCTATTATAAATCGCGGTTCTTGCAGGTGATCATAGGGCTGGTGCTGGGCATCGTGCTCGGCATGGCCGCGCCGAATTTCGCCACCGGGCTCAAATTCTTCAGCGACGCCTTCCTCAAGCTGATCACGATGATCGTCGCGCCGATCGTGTTCTGCGTCGTCGTGCACGGCATTGCCGGCGCCGGTGATCTGAAAAAGGTCGGCCGCGTCGGGCTCAAGGCGCTGATCTATTTCGAAGTCATGACCACCGTCGCTTTGACGCTGGGGCTCGTGCTCGCCTTTGTGTTCGCGCCGGGCCACGGCATGAATATTGATCCGACGACGCTCGATGGCAAGGCGCTGAGTAATTATGCCGACAATGCGCATAAGCTGCAGGGGGCGGGCGTCGGCAGCTTCATTCTCAACATCATTCCGACCACCTCGATCGACGCGCTGGCGCGCAACGACGTACTGCAGGTCTTGTTTTTCGCAGTGCTGTTCGGCGTCGCGCTTGCGCTCGTCGGCGAGCCGGCGGCGCAGGTTACGTCCTTTGTCGAAGCGGTCTCCAAGGTACTGTTCAAGGTCATGGGCCTTCTGGTACGTGTCGCGCCGCTTGGCGTGCTCGGCGCAGTCGCCTATACGGTCGGCAAATACGGCGTCGGCTCGCTCAAGCAGCTTTTGTCGCTGGTCCTGATCTTCTATGTGTCGGTTGCGATCTTCGTTGTCGTCGTGCTTGGCGGCATTTTGCGTGCTCTCGGCATCAACATCTTCAAGTTCCTGGCTTATCTCCGCGAGGAACTGATGATCGTCTTGGCGACCGCGTCCTCCGATGCGGTTCTGCCGCAGATCATGCGCAAGCTCGAGCGGATGGGGGTAAAGCAATCCGTCGTCGGTCTCGTTATTCCGACCGGCTATTCGTTCAACCTCGACGCCTTCTCGATCTATCTGACGCTCGCGGTCGTGTTCATCGCGCAGGCGACCAATACGCCGCTGTCGCTCGGTGATCTGCTCTTGGTGCTGGCGATCTCGCTGGTGACGTCCAAGGGCGCACACGGCGTGCCGGGCTCGGCGATCGTCATCCTTCTGGCAACGCTCAATGCCGTGCCGACAATTCCGGTGATCGGGCTTGTGCTTGTGCTCTCGGTCGATTGGTTCATCGGTATCGCCCGCGCCGTCGGCAATCTGATCGGCAATTGCGTCGCCACCGTCGTCATCGGCGCGTGGGAACATGAGGTCGACATGCCGACCGCCAAGCGGGTGCTCGACGGCGAGATGGCTGTGGACGTCACCGCCGGCTGAACCCTGTGCGCGGGCTGTCCAGTCCACCGAACTATTGGAGTTGAATGACCCCTTTGTCCGCGAGCGTCTTCTGGCAGTTGTTCGGCTTGACCAAGGAGGCGAACTCACGCGAAGCCAGTTCTTCATGCCAGTCATCGCCGTTTTGCAGTGCCTTCGAAGGCCTCGCGATCCCAGGCGGCGGCGGTGACGCCGCGTTCGCGGAGCTTATATTTCTGGACCTTGCCGTTCTCGGTCGTCGGCAATTCCTGCATGAATTCGAGAAAGCGCGGCACGGCAAAATATGGCAGGCGCGGTTTGCAGAATTCGATCAGGTCCGGCGGGCTGAGGGTCTGACCGGGATGAAGAATGACGGCGGCCATGACTTCGTCTTCCGCCAATTGCGAACGGACCGGGAAGGCCGCGGCATTGGCGACGTTTGGATGGCTCAGCAGCACCTGCTCGACCTCGAACGATGAGATGTTTTCGCCGCGGCGGCGAATGGCGTCTTTGAGCCGGTCCATGAAGCGGAAATAGCCGTCCGTCTCGCGAACGACGCGGTCGCCGGTGTGAAACCAGAGATTTCGCCAGGCTTCGACCGTCTTTTCCGGCGTGCCGAAATAGCCGCTGGCGAAGGCGAACGGATCGTCGGCGCGCACTACGAGCTCGCCGGGATTGCCGTCGGCGACTTCGTTGTCGTCCTCGTCGACGACGCGGGCCTGAAAGCCGGCAAAGACCGGTCCCATGGTTCCGGGGCGTTGCCGGTCGACGGTCGCGCCGAGCACAAAATTTGTTTCGGTCGAGCCCCAGCCGTCGAGCAGGCAGATGCCGGTGCGCTGCGTGAATTCGGCGTGGAATCGCTGCGGCACACCCGGCGCCAGCGCCACCCTCGTCGTGTGCGCGCGCTCTTCGGCGGAGACCGCGCGCGACAACAGGATGGGGACCATGGCGCCGAGGAGATATGTCACGGTCGCGCGGTGGCGGGATAGCGCCGTGTAGAAGCCCGACGCCGAAAATCGCTTCTCGAAGCGCACCGTGCCGCCGATCAGGATCGCCTGGTAGAAGGTGTTGAGCGCATTGGTGTGAAACAGTGGCAGGCTTGAGCACAGAACATCGTCGGCGTGCAATTCGAGGAGCGCCGCGGTGTTCACCGCCCACCAGAAATACTGGCCATGCGGGCAGCACACGCCTTTCGACGGTCCCGTTGTGCCCGACGTGTAGAGGATCATCGTCATGTCGCCCGGCCGTAGCGCCGCCGGCGCAATCACCTGGTCGCCGCGCCGCATCGGCACGCCCGCGACCTTTCCCATCCGGATATCCGCAGTCACGTCGATCGACCAGATCGTTTCGACCGCGAGTCCAGATGGATCGAGCATCGCCAGGTTTTCGGCGTAGGCACCCTCGATGACCAACAGCCTTGCGCCGGAATTCGCCAAAATGTGCTGAAGCTGCGGCCCGCGCGAGGCGACATTGATCGGCACCAGCACAGCGCCGAGCCAGGCGCAGCCGAGCAATAGCTCGAAGAATTCCATCCGGTTCGAGCAGATCAGCGCGACCCGCTCGCCGGCGCCGATGCCGGCGGACTCCAGCGCCGCGGCGGCGCGGGCGGCGAGATCGCAGGCTTGCGCATAGGTCAGCGTGACGTCGCCCGCTGACACCAAAGGCTTGTCGGGAATTCGCTTCGCTTGCCGCAGCAGCATCGTCGAGAGCGTTCGCTCGGCCGGCAGAAAAGCGCCTGTCCAGTGCTGGCGCAATGTGGCGGCCGAAGTCATGTCGCAGACTCCACCTTGCCGCCGAGGTAGCTGGCGATGACGCGGGGATCGTGCGCCAGGCTTGAAGCCGGGCCGCTGTGCACGACGCAGCCGGTTTCGAGCACGTAGCCGAAATCGGCGGTTTCAAGCGCGGCCCGGGCATTTTGCTCGACCAGGAGGATCGACACGCCAAGCTCGCGCAGCCCGACAACGATACGAAAGATTTCGCGCACGATCAGCGGCGCGAGGCCGAGGCTCGGTTCATCGAGCAGAAGCAAGCGCGGCTTCGCCATCAATGCACGGCCGAGCGCCAGCATCTGCTGCTCGCCGCCGGACAGGGTCCCGGCCAATTGGCTGCGCCGTTCCGCAAGCTTGGGAAAGCGCCGATAGACGTCGCGCAAATCCGCCTGGACCGCGCTGCGGTCGCGCCAGCGTGTATAGGCGCCGAGGATCAGATTATCGGCGACCGTCATTTCACCGAACAATTCGCGGCGCTCCGGCACCAGACAGATGCCGCGCCGCACACGCTCTTCGGTCGAGAGTGTGCCAAGATCGTCATGTTCGTAGCGGCTTTTGCCTTGCGATGGCAAAAGCCCCATCAGCGCCGAAAGCAGCGTTGTCTTTCCGGCGCCGTTCGGCCCGATCACGGTGACGATCTGGCCGGTTTGCATCTGTAGCGAGACGCCGCTCACGGCTTCCATCTTTCCGTAGCTGACGTGCAGATCTTCGACCGACAAGAGCGCCGTCATGCGACACCGCCGAGGTAGGCTTCCTGCACCCGGGCGTCGGCCCGGATGGTGGCCGGCAGCCCTTCGGCAAGCCTGACGCCGAAATCCATCACCACGATCCGATCGACGAGGTTCATCACGAATTCCATGTCGTGTTCGACAAGGACGATCGTCATACCCTCCGCGCGCAATTCGCGCAGGAGTTCCGACAGCGTCTGCTTTTCGAGCCGGCGCAAGCCCGCCGCCGGCTCATCGAGCACAAGGAGCGAGGGATCGGCC
>DATHPQ010000202.1:0-29559 GCA_035483735.1 Xanthobacteraceae bacterium
CGGCTGCGGCAGCGCTCGGCGGCAAGGCGCCGCCGGATATGTCGGTCCTGGCCAAGGCGCGCAGTTACGAAGCAGGCTTCCCCTACTTCATCCTCGACGCGTTCAAGATGTATCAGGAGGACGGGCCCGATTACATCCACGCGATCATCAACGGCTATACCGATCCGCCCAAGGACTTCCCCCTGCCGCCCGGCCGCCAGTACAACAAATACTTTCCGGGCGGCACCATCGCCATGCCGAAGCCCTTGAGCGACGGTCAGGTCGAATATACCGACGGCACGCCGATGACGGTCGACCAATACGGCAAGGACGTCGCCGCCTTCTTGATGTGGGCGGCCGAGCCGACGCTCGACGCGCGCCATCGCCTCGGCTTCCAGGTGATGATCTTCCTGATCGTCTTCGCGGGGCTGCTCTATCTGGCGAAGAAGAAGGTGTGGCACGATGTGCTGCACGATCCGGACCTGGAAAAGTCGAGCACGTCTGCCTGAGACTGAGGCTCTTTCAACACGTGACGAACCGAGCGCGGTAGCGGCCTTCCGACCGGTGCCGCGCTCCTGTTGCTTTGACCGCTGCGCTTCGTCACAGTGGCGGCGCCGGGCGTCGGATGCGGCATTTTAGGGACGATTGGGGCTAGCGCCTATGATCAGTGTGGCTCTCGAGAACGATCTGAAGGCAGCGATCAGGGCTATCCCGGACTATCCCAAGCCGGGCGTCATGTTTCGCGACATCACGACGCTGTTAGGCAATGCGCGGGCATTCCGCCGCGCGGTCGACGAGTTGGTCCACCCCTGGGCCGGCAGCAAGATCGACAAGGTCGCCGGCATCGAGGCGCGCGGCTTCATCCTCGGCGGCGCCATGGCGCATCAGATCTCCTGCGGCTTCATCCCGATCCGCAAGAAGGGCAAGCTGCCGTTCAAGCGCGTCAGCATCGGCTATTCGCTCGAATACGGCGTCGACGAGATGGAGATGCATGTCGATGCGATTGCCAAGGGCGAACGCGTGATCCTGGTCGATGACCTGGTCGCGACCGGCGGCACGGCCGAGGCCGCGGTGAAGCTCCTGCAGCAGGTCGGCGCCGAAGTCGTCGCCGCCTGCTTCATCATCGATCTGCCGGATCTCGGCGGCGCCGATAAAATCAAGAAGCTCGGTGTACCGGTGCGCACTTTGGTCGCCTTCGAGGGGCATTGATCGCGGCGCTGTCGGCGTTTTATCGCCTGTTATCGCGCCTAGCCGACAGATCGCCGGGTAGCGTAGCCGCGCAGCGAGGATTCGAGCTCCCCGATCAAAAGCCGCAATTCCAACTCGCGGAATTCGGAAAAGATGGTGTCGATCCAGGTGTGCACCTCGGTCGGGCCGCCCGGCCGTTTGCCGAGATACCCCGCGAATGAGAAGCCCGGCCGGTCGATGACGCCGCGAACGATCGGCGACAGCCGCGGGATGCGGATCACGCCGCATTCCGGCCGTGTCGGCGGAAAGTCGTTCGGGATGAACATGAACGAGGTCGCCTCGTTATGCACGGGCACGAACAGCGTGCGCGGCAGCCGCGCCCGCAGCTCGGCATAGCGGCGGACCGTGGTCGGCGCCGAGTCGGTGATGAACAGAACAATCGGGACGATGCCGCGCCGCGCCGCCTCCTGCTCGAAGCCGATCTCGGGCATGACCTGGAAAAACTGCTCGCACAGGCCGTAACCGATATCGAGGACGGTGGTCCGCCAATTATCGGCCACCAGCCGGTCGAACAGCGCCATCTGGCCCTGGGTATCGGCGATATCGACCGGCCAGACGAAGCTTGGGAAATGCGCAGCCAGCGCCGGCTCGCGCGGATCGAGGTCGTAGCCGACGATCGGCCGGCCGCTGAGGCGGAAATACTCAATTAAAAGGCGCGCCACCAGCGTCTTGCCGACGCGCGGATGCTGCGAAGCTACAATGTAGAGGGGTGTGTGCTGCGCCATCCCCGCTGACAGTCCAATCCGATTCAGATGGATGTCAGGTTATGACGAAATCACGTCAGGCCCTAGCGTTTTACGAGAACTGCACCTTTTCCACAGCCCCAGCGCGGCATGTGGATATCCGTGCCGGAAATTATGTTGGAATTGATCTCGGAGTTGATCTTGGAGTCTTGTCGGCTCGACTACGCGCGGTTGGTCGTGCCGCCGCCAGCGGCGGCCTGCGGACGGGCCTGGACATTGGTGGAGGTGTCGAAAATGTCCAACAACTTGACCCGGTCATACTCGGCCCAGACATTGCCGAGCCAGTGCCGCACATAGCCGCGCAGCACGAACGAGTAATTGGCCGCTTCGCCCTTCTGGTTCTTATTGGCGACGAAGGTGAGGAACGGCACGGAAGCCAATTCCACCTGCTCGTAGGCCATTTCATTGAGCTTCGGGATGGTGATGGCGACGGCATCCTTCAGTTTCTTGAAATAGGAGGCATGGGTCGCCTGGTCCCACTCGAAGAAGCTCGTATTGTTGATGAAGTTCTTGACCAGGAAATACTTGGCGTCGGTGACGAACGGCGCGGTTTCCTCGATCTCGTTCAGGGAGGCGATCGAGGAGCCCAGGATGTGGAAGACGACGAAGGTGATCTGGCCCTTCTTCACCGCATCGAGGAAGCCGATATCGCGCAACGAGCGCAGTGTCGGCGACAACAGCCCGGCGCGAACGTCGACGACGGTCACAGTCGAATCGGTGGTCGACAGGGTGTCGATGATTCGCATCTGGTCGGACACCGAAGTGGCATCGACGATGTCGGCCACGTCGCCATGAAAGCGCTTCAAGGTGCCGCGCGGCGATTCGGAATCGAAAGCGCGGGTCGGTACGTGATGTGCGGTAAAGTAATCTAGAAGGGTGCGGGCGACCGTGGTCTTGCCTACGCCGCCTTTGTCCGCCCCAACCAAAATCAATGCTGGCTTAGCCATATCGAACCCTCACTGACGATTTAACGTCATTGGACCGATTCCGACCGGCTTCGCAATCTCGCAAGAAGACTGGCGCCAAGTCGAGCAGGTCGCGTCCTCCATCCACTAATTTCGCTTCTACACATCCGGGGCACGCTTTGGAAGCCTCATCGGACGTTGCGCACCGCTGAACGCGGTTCGGAAGCCTGTTTGTAACTTATTATGGTTAACTGCACCGCCGTCCGGTCAATTGTTGCGGTGCGGTCCCCAAGGACCGAGCGGGCCAAGCGGGTCGACAGGGCCGACAGGGCTCGTTGGCCCGGATTGATGAGAAGCCGGCGCGGCGCCCGATTCGGCTGGCTGCGACCACGGGCCCGCGGCGGGAATATCTTCGGTTGTACCGGAAGGGGACAATTCCGGAATCGATGGCTCGCCGACGGTGCCGCCGGTCTCGGCCCGGCCCCAGGGGCCGTCTTGTGGGCCGTCTTGCTGAGCATCCTGCTGACCGATTCGCGGATCGGACTCTTGTCCGGAGGGCTCGTCGGCCGGCGGTAGCGCGATCGGACCGGGATCGTGGCCGCCGGCGAATTTGACCAGAGCCGCGACGCGGCTGTCGACGCTCGGATGGGTGTCGAACAGCTCGCCGAAGCCTTCGCGCGGATTGTCGATGCACATCTCCATTACCGACGACGTCGCACCCGGCAATTCGCCGCGGCCCTCGATCTTGCGCAGCGCCGAGATCATGGCATCGGAGTTCTTGGTGAGCTCGACCGAGCCCGCATCGGCAAGGAATTCGCGCGAACGCGACAAAGCCAGGCGGATGATGAAGGACAGGAGATAGGCGACGACCAGAAGGCCGATGGCGATCAGGATCGCGGCGCCGGCGCCGCCGCCGCGCCGCCCGTTGTCGCGCGACGAGCGGAAACTGATGCCGTTATAGAACCACAGC
This sequence comes from Xanthobacteraceae bacterium, assembly GCA_035483735.1. GTDB lineage: Bacteria > Pseudomonadota > Alphaproteobacteria > Rhizobiales > Xanthobacteraceae > BOG-931. Next base: position 3,846 of record DATHPQ010000202.1, read on the forward strand.
CGAAAGACCAGCTCGACAAAAAACGACACGACGCCGGCAATGATGACGGCGATGACCATCATGCGGACGTCGCCGTTGCGGATATGCGTCAGCTCGTGGCCGAGCACCGCCTCGATCTCATTGTCGTTGAGGCGGCTCAACAGGCCGGTCGTCACGGTGATCGAATATTGCTTGTCGTTCATGCCGGTGGCGAAGGCATTGAGCGCGCCGGAATCGATGATCTTGAGCTTCGGCGTGGTGATGCCGCGCGAGATGCAGAGATTTTCTAGAATGGTGTAGAGCCGCGGCTGGTCGCTGCGCGTCACCTCGCGGCCGCCGGTGATGGCGTCGATCATGTTCTGGTGAAAATAATAGGCGATGACGATCCAGATCAGCGTGCCGATGGTCGCAAACGGCGCCGCTTTGAGAAGGTCGATCCAGGCGATCTGCATCAAGGTGGGCAGGTCGGCATTGAACGACAGCCCGACCGCCACCAGCGCGCCGGCATAGACCAGTACATAGACCAGAAAGAACAGCCCGATCAGCAGCGCGATCGAGCGCCGCCGGTTCGACTGGATATGCGTATAGAGACCGTAGGCGGCCATCGCGCGATCAGCCCATCGAACAATCCTAGAACTTCACCGCCGGTGCTTCGCTGACGGTCGCCCGCTGATCGCCGAGGTCGAAGAAGTCCTTCGGCGCGAAACCGAACGACGCGGCAAACAAATTGGCGGGGAAGCGCTGGATGCCGGAATTGTATTCCTGTACCGCATTGTTGAAGAAGCGCCGGGCGGCGGCGATCTTGTTCTCGAGATCGGTCAGTTGCGCCTGCAATTGCTGAAAATTGGCGCTGGCTTTGAGGTCCGGATAGGATTCCGAGAGTGCGAAAAGTTGCCGCAGCGCGCCCGACAGCATGTTCTCGGCCGCCGCCTGCTGCGCCGGCCCTTGCGCGGTCATCGCCGCATTGCGCGCCTTGACCACCTCGTCGAGCGTACCGCGCTCGTGCGCGGCGTAGCCCTTTACCGTCTCGACCAAATTGGGAACGAGGTCGTGCCGCTGCTTGAGCTGCACATCGATGTCGGCGAACGCCTGGTTGACCCTTTGCCGCATGGACACCAGGCCGTTGTAGACGGAGATCGCCCACACGGCCGCAACGACGATCACGGCAAGAACGATCAAGGTCGAAGACATTTGCTGGCTCCTATAGCGCTGGCCCAAATTGCTCGGTCGGTACGATCCCGCGAACGCGCCTCAAGATAGCGGTAATATATGACGGCCGCGACCGGCCGCAGGTTCAAACGGACAACGTCAATCTTCGTCGCACCAGATAGGAACGTTAACGGCCGGGTTAAGGTTAGTGGTCGATTGACGTCGCACCGCCCGGCACCCTCCGTTAGGACTGATCTGTAACAAGCAGGTGCGCCAATGTCCGAGCAGGATCTCGGAGCCCGGCCGTCCCCCCGTCCCGACGAAGCCATTGTCATCGAGCCGCGCGACCTCGAATCGGTCAGACGCGCGCTGGTGCACGACAGTGCCTCGGGCGCGCTGGCGCAGTTCGAGCGTGATCAGCTTGCGCGCGACATCGCCGATATCGAAAGCGCGACTGCGGCGCTGCAGCGGGCGGAACCGGCGCTTGAATCCTGGAGCAAGCCGCAGACGCCGGCAGCGACCAAGACCCGGCCGTTGTGGTTGTTGATGGGTCTGTTGTGGCTGTCGACCGCGATCCTGACGGTCGGCGCGGCCTACGCCATCGTCACGCTGGCCGGCTGACAGCGAACTTCAACTCAATAAGCGTTGCGGTAGGCCTTGGGCGACAGCACCGTGCGCGCGATGATCTTCAGATCGAGCCACGGCGACCAATTATCGATATAGAACAGGTCGTATTCCACGCGTTTCGCGAGCTTTTCTTCGTTGTCGATTTCGCCACGGAAGCCGTTGATCTGCGCCCAGCCGGTAATGCCCGGCTTGACGTTGTGGCGGCGCGCGTAGAGCGAGATGCGGCGCTCGAATTCGTGGTCGTGCGACAGCGCGTGCGGGCGCGGCCCGACGAGCGACATGTCGCCGGCAAGCACGTTGAAGAGCTGCGGGATCTCGTCGATGTTCCAGCGCCGCAGCCAGCGGCCGATGCGCGTCAGCCGCGGATCGTCGCGGGTCGCTTGCGTCACCACGGCGCCGTCGTCGAACGCGCGCATGGTGCGGAATTTGATGATGCGGAACGGCTGCTGATTGAAGCCGTAGCGGCGCTGCACGAAGAAGACCGGTCCCGGACTGTCGAGCTTGACGAGAATGGCGACCAGGATGAAGAGCGGCGTCAGTGCCAGCAGGCCGAGCGCCGAGCAGACCAGATCGAACAGCCGCTTCTGCACGACTTCAACTCGTGTCAGCGGCAGCCGCGTCAGTTGCAGGCTCGCCAGCGGGCCGACCTTGGCCAGTTCCACTTCGTCGAACTTGTGCAGGATCTGTTCGGGGCCGAGGTGGATTTCCACCGGCAGCGCCAGGAAGGTTTCGGCGCAGCGCTGGATGATCTCTGTGGCCGACCACGGCAGCAACAGATAGATCGCGTCGGGCTCGAGTGCGCGAACGCTCGCCACCGCGTCGGCGAGGTCGCGGTCGAGCGCCGTGCGCCGGGTTTCGGCGGACGCGGTCAAGGCGGTCGGGGTGAGAAAGCGGCAGCCGACGATATTGAGGCCGAGCGTCCATGGTTCGTAATGCTGCACGAAAGCGCCGATATGGGCGCCGGTCCCGATCAGGCAGATGCGGTGCGCCGAAATCAGCCCGGCGGCCCGCGCCATCGCCGTGATGCGCACAATCGCAAAGCGCAGCACGATCAGGGCGGCGAGCGTGACAAGATAGAACACCACGATCCAGCCGCGCGAATAATTGACCGTCGTCTGCGCCATGAAGCCGAGCATGAGCAGGCAGATCAGCGTCACATTCCACAATTGGATGGTGCGGCGGGCGTGCGGCCTGAAGGCGAAGAAGTTCGGCAATCGGTATTCGCCGCGGAACACGTTGGACACGGCGAAAATGCTCGCCGCCAGCACGCCGACCTGGCCATAGGAGGACATGTCGCCGACGTCGCCGTAGACGGCGAGATAGTAGATGATGCCGGTGATGAAGGCCGTCGCGACGATGACGGAAACGTCGATCAGGAAGATGGCGATGGAAAACGTCCCGCGCGACAGCTGGGCCCAGGTGCGCAGGACCCGGCTGGTCGGCGCCGGCGAGGCGAGCGTGTAGCTGGGTTGCACGTTCATCAGCGCGGCCGCTGTTGTCCCAAGCTTGTTGCGCCAAGGCTTGTTGCGCCAAGGCTTGTTGTGCCAAGGCGATGCGCGCCGCACCGATTTGGCACAGCGCAGCACTCCAAGCGGCTACATCGCCAGAAGCATGCCAATGACGCAGAGCTGGACGCGGATGGCGCGGGGTCGCAACGACATTGCGCCGCCGCCGGTCGTGTTAAGATTAATCAGCGTGTGGCCCTGAAACGGCCGCGCAGGCTGAGGGGACGCCATGCAGGGTAAGATTGCGCTCGAAGAGCATTTCGCCATTCCGGAAACATTGCTGGATTCACGCGGTTATTTCCCGGACCGGGTCTGGGAAGAGGTGAAGGCGCGCGTCATGGACATCCAGGACCGGCGGCTGCGCGAAATGGATGCGCAAGGCATCGAGATGATGCTGTTGTCGCTGAACGCGCCGGCGGCCCAGGCCATTTTCGACACCGCGCGCGCCAGCGAGATCGCGCGCAAGTCCAATGACTATCTTGCCGAACAGGTCGCCAAGCGCCCGGACAGGTTTCAGGGGCTGGCGGCACTTGCCATGCAGGACCCGGACGGCGCGGCGCGCGAGCTCGAGCGCTGCGTCAAGGAGCTCGGTTTTCGCGGCGCGCTGGTCAACGGCTTCTCGCAGGTCGGCGACGCCGAAACATCGGTCTATTACGACCTGCCGCAATACCGGCCGTTCTGGACAACGGCCGAACGGCTCGACGTGCCGTTCTATCTGCATCCGCGCAATCCACTGCCGCGCGACGCCAAAATCTATGACGGCCATCCCTGGCTGATGGGGCCGGTCTGGGCCTTCGGCCATGAGACCGCGGTGCATGCGCTGCGCTTGATGGGCTCAGGGCTGTTCGACGCGCATCCGCGCTTGCAGATCATTCTCGGCCATATGGGCGAAAACCTGCCGTTCGCGCTGTGGCGCGTCGACAATGCCAATGCCTGGATCCCGAACCGGCACAATTACCCGGCCAAGAAGCGCATGCGCGAATATTTCAGCGCCAATTTCTACGTCACGACCTCGGGCAATTTCCACACGCCGGCGCTGCTCAACGCGATCTCCGAAATCGGCAGCGATCGCGTCATGTTCTCGACCGATTGGCCGTTCGAGAATATCGATCACGCCGCGCTTTGGTTCGACGTCTGTCCGATCAGCGAGAACGACCGCATCAAGATCGGCCGCACCAATGCGCGCCGGCTGTTCAAGCTCGGCAACGACTAGAGCGTGATCCCGAAATTTGGAGTGGCTTCACTCCGGTTTTATGTCGGCGGCGCGGATGACCTTGCCCCATTTCTCGGTATCCGCGGCGAGAAAGCTTGCGAATTCGGCGGGCGTCGTCGGCATCGGCACCGCGCCGAGTTCGTTGAGCCGCGTCTTCATGTCAGCTTCCGCAAGCGTGCTATTCATCGCGGTGTTCAGGCTCACGACGATGTCGGCGGGCGTGTTCTTCGGCGCACCGATGCCGTACCAGCCGCTCGCCTCATAGCCGGGGACGAATTCGGCGACCGCGGGGATGTCCGGCAGCGACGGCTGACGCGTAGCCGAGGTGACGGCAAGCGCGCGCAATTTGCCGCTGCGGACATATTCGATCGATTGCGAGATCGGGCTGAACACCACCTGGATCTGTCCGGCAAACAGATCGGGCAGAAAACTCGTGCGATAGGGCACGTGGACCATGTCGATGCCGGCCATGGTCTTGAACAATTCGCCGCACAGATGACTGAGGCTGCCATTGCCGGCCGACGCCATATTGATCTTGCCCGGATTGGCTTTGGCATAGGCGGTGAATTCGGCCACTGTCGTTGCCGGGAATGCCGGAGTGACGACCAGCACGTAAGGCGCGCGTGCCACGCCGGCGACCGGCGCGATGTCGCGCAGGAAATTGAAGCTGAGATGTTCGTAGAGGGTAGCGTTGATGGCGGCCGATGTGCTCGCGGCGAGGAGCGTATAGCCATCAGGCCCGGCATTGACGACGAATTCGACGGCGATATTGCCGCCGGCGCCCGGACGGTTCTCGACGATGAAGGATTGGCCGAGCCGCTCCGACAGCTTTTGTCCGGCAAGCCGCGCGACAATGTCGGAGGCGTTGCTGGCGGGAAAGCCAACGACCATGCGCACCGGCCGCGTCGGATAGGTGTCCGCCCGCGCTATTGTTGCAACGGACGACAGCGCGCTCGCACCGGCTGCGAGTTGTACAAATCGGCGACGGGAAAATCTTACGGGCATCTTGCGGCGTATCCTTATTTTTGCCGATACCTATCCGAAATTCTTGGCGCCGAACAGCAGCCGCGATGCCTGCCGGATGCATTCCAGTTGCATTCCTGCTTTGCCGCTGATGTTGTGGCGCGAAGAGATTCCTTTTCGCCAAAGCCCTCCCGGGAGAATTCCTGACCATGCCTGCGCCTGCCGCGCCGCCGACACACATCATGGTGACGCGCGGCGACGCGCGGCTCCAAGTGCTGGCGCAAGGCGAAGGTCACCCGATCGTGCTGCTGCCGTCGCTCGGCCGCGGGGCGCGTGATTTCGACGCCATCGCCGCAAGCTTGGCCGGCGCGGGTTATCGCGTGCTGCGGCCGCAGCCGCGCGGCGTCGGCGAGAGCAGGGGGCCGTGGGACGGGATCAGGCTCGAAGATCTCGCGGCCGACATTGCCGCCGTCGTTGCGGCGAATAATGGTGGCCCGGCTTTCGTGGTCGGGCACGCCTTCGGCAATCGCGTGGCGCGGACGCTCGCGACCTTGCGGCCGGAGCTCGTCAAGGCGGTCGCTTTGGTCGCCGCCAATGTCGGACATCATCCGAGCCCGCCGGACGTGCGTGCCGCGATCCGCCTGAGCGCCGATGTGAACGCGCCGGACGAGGCGCGCATCAAGGCGATGCAGTTCGTGTTCTTCGCGCCGGGCAATGACGCCAGCGTCTGGCTCAAGGGCTGGCACCCCGACGTTCTTGCCGCGCAGCGCATCGCCGGCGATCTCACGCCGCGCAGCTTAGATTACGCTTCCGGCAGCGCGCCGGTGCTCTACATCCAGCCGAGCCACGATCCGCTCGCCCATGTCGCCGATGCCGAGGAATACAAGAAAGCGCTCGGCGACCGCGTCACTGTCGTGGTCATTCCCAACGCGGCGCATGCCGTGATCGTCGAACAGCCGAAGGCGGTGAGCGACGCGCTGATCGCTTATGCGCGCGAGCTGTGGCCCGCGCGTTAGCTCGCTTCGCGCAGCTTCACCGCGCCTTCGAGGTCGACCGACACCAGTTGCGACACGCCGCGCTCGGCCATGGTGACGCCGTAGAGCCGTTTCATGCGCGCCATGGTGATCGGATTATGCGTGATGATGATGAAACGGGTTTCGGTCGACCGCGCCATCTCGTCGAGCAGATCGCAGAAGCGTTCGACATTGTAGTCGTCGAGCGGCGCGTCAACCTCGTCGAGTACGCAGATCGGCGCCGGGTTGGTGAGGAACACGGCGAAGATCAGAGCGAGCGCGGTGAGCGCCTGTTCGCCGCCGGAGAGCAGCGACAAAGTTGCGGGCTTCTTGCCTGGCGGCTTCGCCATGATTTCGAGGCCGGCCTCCAGCGGGTCATCGTGCTCGATGAGCTGCAATTCGGCGGTGCCGCCGCCGAACAATTCGGCGAACAGCTTCTTGAAGTTCTCGTTCACGATCTGGAACGAGGAGAGCAGCCGGTCGCGCGCCTCGTGATTGAGGCTGTGGATGCCCTGGCGCAGCCGCCGGATCGCTTCGATGAGGTCGTCGCGCTCGGCGGTGAGCGTGGTGTGCTGGGTCTCGACGTCTTGCAGCTCCTGCTCGGCGAGCAGGTTCACCGAGCCGAGCCGTTCGCGCTCCTGCTTGATGCGTTCGATCTTGGCTTCGACCTCGGCGATCGAGGGCTGCGGCGCATCGGGCTTCAGCTCCGCCACTTCGGCTGCGGCGACGGGCTCGACCGCAAGCACTTCGCGGATTTCGTGCTCGATATCGGCGACGCGGCGTTTGGCGGCATCGTAGCGTTCTTCGCTGCGCGCGGATTCCGCACGCGCTTCGCCGACGGCCTCGAGCGCGATACGGGCCGCCTTGTCGGCCTCGGCAAGATCGGCCTCGGCCGCGGCGAGCCGGTCAGCGGCGGCGCGGCGTTCGCCGGTCGCGGTCTCGATCTCGCCGATCAGCGACTGGCGCTGACTTTCAAACTTTTGCGGCGCATTCTCAAGCTCGGCGCGCTCGTTTGCCGCCTCGTCGTTGCGCTTGACGATGATGTCGATCTGCGCCGCCGCGCTATCCTTGCGCTCGCTCCACGCCTGCCGCTCGGTGACAATGGCCTGCAGCCGCGTATTCGCCAGTTCGACTTCGCGGGTGATCGCCTGCGCTTCGACACGAACTTCGGCGCAGACATTGCGCTCGGCGGCAATCACTTCGTTGATCGCCGCGAGTTTCTCTTCGATCTCCGCGGCCGGCGGCAGCGCGGCAGAGGCCGTTTCCGCTTCGCCGCGCGCGGCATGAGTTTCGTCGCGCGAGGCGATGGTGCGCTGCCGCGCTTCCTGAAGCGCCGAGATACGCGCGGCATTGCGGCTGATCTCGCGCTCGGCCGCGGCATGGCCTTCGCGTGCGGTGTCGGTCAGGCGCTGCGCCTCGCGCCAGTGCGCGCGGGCCTCGGTTTCCGCTGCCGCCGCGGCGGCCACCGCCGCTTCCGCCGTTTCGACGGTACGGCGCTTGTTTTCGACATCGAGACGCGCGGCAGCCAGTTCGCTTTCGATCGCCTGCAAGCGGCCGCGTTCGGCGAGCCGGCGCGCCGCGCCGGTCGGCGCGTGCGCGGCGACGACAAAACCGTCCCAGCGCCACAGATCGCCCTCGCGCGAGACGAGCCGCTGGCCGGGCTTGAGCATGCCGGCAAGCCGCGCGCCATCGGCGCGCTCGACAACGCCGATCTGGGCGAGGCGGCGCGCCAATTCGGCGGGCGCCTTGACGTATTGCGAAAGCGCGGTGACGCCTTCCGGCAAGGCCGGATCGGACGGGTCGGCACTGACGCCGGCCCAGCGCATCGGCGCGGTCTGATCGACCGGCGCGTCGAGATCGTCGCCGAGCGCGGAGCCGAGTGCTTTTTCATAGCCCTCGCTGACGCTGAGCGCGTCCATCACCGGCGGCCAGAGATTTTTGCTCTCGACGGCAAGGAGTTTGCCGATGGTCTTGGCCTCGGTCTCGAGCCGCTGCACGCCGCGCTCGGCGGCGGCGAGCGGCGCCCGGGCGGCGTCGATCTCTTCGCGCGCCTGCTTATGTGCGGCTTCCGCCGCATGCGCGGCTTGCTCGGCCGCGGCAAGCGCTGACTGCGCATTGGTCAATGCCGCGGTTAAAGCGGCAAGATCGGGCGCGCCGGCATCAGTCGCGGCAAGGCCTGCATCGATATTGACGAGTTCGGCTTCGAGCCGCACGGCGCGCTGTTCGTGTTCGGCCAGAGCGGCCTGAAGCTGATTGCGGCGCGCCGTCTGATCGGCGAGCGCGCCGGTCAATTCGGAGAAGGACTTCTCCGAGACGGACAGCGCGGCATCCGCTGCAGCGACCCGCAGGTTGACGCCGGCGAGCCGAGCATCGTTCTCCTGTGCGGCGCCCCTCAGCGTGGTTTCCTCGGCATCGAGCCTGGCAAGCGCAGCTTCTGCATCGGCGGCAAGCGCGCGCTCGCGCACCAGGTCGGAGGCGTATTGGGCGATGCGGCGGTCGAGTTCACCGATCCGCTCTTTGGCGCGCGCTTCCTCGCGTTCGAGCGTTTCGCGCGCGATCAACAGGCGTTGCAGCGCGGCGGCCGCCTTCGCCTCGGCCTCGCGCAAGCCGGGCAGCACGGCGGAGACTTCGGCCTGCTGCGTCGAGGCTTGTAACTGTGCGTGGGTCCGCGCGGCGACGACACGCACCGCTTGGTCTTTGGCGCGTTCGGTTTCGGTGACTTCGGTCCCGGCGGCGATCCAGCGCAAATGAAACAGCAGTGCTTCGGTGCGGCGGACCTGACCGGAAATGTTGCGGTAACGTACCGCCTGCCGCGCCTGCGTCTTGAGGCTCGCCATCTGCGCCGCAAGTTGCCCGATCACGTCCTCGGCGCGGGCCAGATTCTGCTCGGCGGCCTTGAGCCGCAATTCGGCTTCGTGGCGGCGGGCATGCAGGCCGGCAATGCCGGCGGCTTCTTCGAGCACGCGCCGACGCGCTTCGGGGCGCGCCTGGATGATCTCGCCGATACGACCCTGGTGCACCAAAGCCGGCGAGCGCGAGCCGGTCGAGGCATCGGCGAACAGCATGGCGACGTCGCGCGCACGCACTTCCTTGCCGTTGACGCGGAAGGTCGAGCCGTGTTCGCGCATGATGCGGCGCGACACCTCCAGCGAATCGAATTCGTTGAAGGTCGCGGGCGCACGGCGATCGCCGTTGTCGATCGAGACCGTGACCTCGGCGTGGTTGCGCCCCGGGCGGCCGGCATTGCCGGAAAAGATGACATCGTCCATCTCGCCGGCGCGCATCGCCTTGTAGGAGGTCTCGCCCATGACCCAGCGCACGGCCTCGACCAGGTTCGACTTGCCGCAGCCGTTCGGACCGACGACGCCGGTCAGGCCGGGTTCGATCTCAAAGTCGGTCGGTTCGACGAAGGATTTGAATCCGATAAGGCGCAGCCGCGTCAGCTTCATATTATTAGCGGGTCCGTTTTATTGGCGGGTCCGAGATTGACCGTCAGATGCCCTCGCTGCGGCGGCAAAGGGGTCGTCAAAAACGCACGCCGAAGCGGGATTTGCCGTTTGGCGCGGGAGGTTATGTACCGCATTGGCGCGGAGATTAGTCGTCGGGAGTCCGAGCGCAACCACGGCCGCAGATTTATCCAGGACATTCCGGAACTTGGCCGGAACTTGGCCCAGGCCGCAGCCCGGAAAAGGGCCTCAAAGGCGCCGGGGCCGAGCCGAAAACCCCTTATCCTTCCTTGAGATAGGGGTCGATCTCCTTGGAGATCTGATCCATCGTCAGATCGCCGATGAACTTCTTGCCGTTGATGAAGAAGGTGGGTGTCGAGTTCACCCCGAGCTTGTCGACGGCGTGGTCGCGCACCGCCTGGATGGCATCGAGACCCTTCTGATTCGCGAGGCACGCGTTGAAACTGTCCTCGGTCATGCCGAACTGCTTGGCGATTTCCTTGAGCGGCGGCAGCGGTTCCTTGACCACCCAGTCGGCCTGTTTGGCAAACAGCGTCTCGACCATCGGCATGTATTTGTCGTTGCCGGCGCAGCGCGCCAGCATGAAGCCGGCGGCGGCAAGCGCATCAAGCGGGAAGGCGCGCAGCGTGTAGCGGACCTTGCCGGTGTCGATATATTTCTTCTGCAATTCGGGGAACGTCGTCGCCGAGAAATGCGCGCAGTGGGGGCATGTCATCGACGCGTATTCGATGATCGTCACCGGCGCCTTGTCCGAGCCGAGCACGACGTCGCCGTCGGGACCGGCATCGGCGAGGTCGGCGGCCGAAGGTGCCGCATCGTCGGCCTTTGCCGTTGCGATCAGCGAAGGCATGAAGCCGGCTCCGGCAAGGGTGAAAATGGCAGTGGCCGAAAGCAGTTGGCGACGGGTGGGCGACAAGGTCAGCTCCTGATGTGAGGACGGAATTTTAAGAGCGTGAATGTGGCATTAGCACGCCCCATTACCATGCTCTTGGGCAAAGTGCGCTAGCCTCTCGGTTCGGGGGCGGTCAAACCCGCTTGATCGCTGCTCCCAGCCGCGCCAGCGCCGCTTTGAGGTCGTCGTCGCCGATATCGGACAGGGTCTCGGCGATCCGGGCTGCGGCTGCAGGGTCGGCGGCGCGGGTCTTCTTGGACGCCCCTCGCCGTAGCGGCGCCTGGCGCAAAGCGAGGCGGCCGACGGCGCGCCAGCCCAGGAATTGGTTGACCCGCTCGCAGATCAGATTGGCGAAATGCTGGATCTCGATTGCCGCCGGCCCCTCGACCCGCAGCACCAGTGTGCCGGGCTCGGGGTCCTCGCCCTGGACCGTGCGCTGCCACTGGATTTTCAGCGGCTCGCTGCAGGCCGCGATTTCGGCGCCGGCGATTTCGCGCCAGCGCGTCACCAGTTCGGCGCTGGCAAAGCCCTGCCGGCGAAAGCTTTCGCCGACGATCTTGCCGGCGATGTCGCGCAGCTGCTTGGCAAACGGGCGAGCGGGCTTGTTCATCATGCAGCGCTCTGTCATCCCTCGGCCCAAGGTGGCGCGCAAGGTGGTGTGAATGGCTGGAAGCACGCTAGCAGCGAAGGTGGTCGGAAAACAGCGCGCGAAGAGCCGCGCGGCAGTTTCGTCACCGCAACCCACCGACCTGCTCGCCTGGTACGACCGGCATCGCCGCGTCCTGCCGTGGCGGGCGCCGCCGGGCCGGCGCGCCAACCCGTATCACGTCTGGCTCTCCGAAATCATGCTGCAACAGACGACAGTGAAAACCGTCGGGCCCTATTACGCGAAATTCCTCAAGCTCTGGCCGGATATTTCCGCGCTCGCGGCGGCGCCGCTCGATGACGTGCTCAAAGCGTGGGCCGGGCTCGGCTATTACGCACGCGCCCGCAATCTGCACGCCTGCGCCCGCGCGGTTGTCGAGCGGCATGGCGGGAAAATTCCGGCAACGGAAGCGTTGCTGCGCGAACTTCCCGGCATCGGTCCTTATACGGCAGCCGCCATCGCCGCCATTGCCTTTGATGAATGCACAAGCCCGGTCGACGGCAATATCGAGCGCGTCATCGCGCGGCTCTATGCGCTGGAAACGCCGCTGCCTGCCGCCAAGCCGGAAATCTCCAGGCTCGCCCGCGCACTGACGCCGCCGCAACGTTCCGGCGACTTCGCTCAAGCCATGATGGATCTCGGTGCGACCATCTGCACGCCGAAGTCCCCGGCGTGCATCTTGTGTCCTTGGAATGAGAGCTGCGCCGCTTATGCACGCGGCAACGCCGAGACTTTTCCGCGGCGTTTGCCGAAGCGGGAAGGCGATCTGCGCCGCGGCGCGGCCTTTGTCGTGCAACGCGCGGACGACTTTGTGCTGGTGCGGACGCGGCCGGAGAAGGGACTGCTCGGCGGCATGACCGAAGTGCCGACCACGGAATGGTCAAAGGACTTCGATGCCTCTACAGCAATGAAAGGCGCGCCGCACTTTGCGTCAATGCGCAAACCGCTCGCTTGGCAAAAGACTTTGGGCGTCGTGCGTCATGTCTTTACGCATTTCCCGCTTGAACTCATCGTCTATGTGTCGGAGGTTCCGGCGCGAACGGCGGCGCCGAAAGCCACGAGGTGGGTCAAGATTTCAGAACTTGGCGGCGAAGCCTTGCCGAGCCTGATGCGCAAGGTCATCGCGCATGCACTTCCGCAAGATCACACGAACAAAAGTCACACTTGAGATGATCTGAAAGTCCAAACCGGGAAAGGAACGCCATGACAATCGAACGTCACGAAACCGGCCCGCGCATGAGCAAGGCCGTGGTCCACGGCAGCACGGTCTATCTGTCCGGCCTCGTCGCCGACGCGCCGAAGGGTAAAAGCACCACCGAGCAAACCAAAAGCATCCTGTCGCAGATCGACGGCTTTCTCGCCAAGGCCGGCACCGACAAGAGCAAATTGTTGTCGGCCAATATATGGATCACCGACATGGCGAATTTTGCCGAGATGAATGCGGTGTGGGACTCCTGGGTGTCGCCCGGCCATACGCCGGCGCGCGCCACCGTCGAGGCCAAGCTCGCGTCGCCCGATTACAAAGTCGAGATCATGGTGGTGGCGGCCAAATGAAGGCGCTGCCGCCGCTGGCCGAGACCCTTGCACAGCGTCTGATCGCGCGCCACGAGACGGTCGCTATTGCCGAATCCTCGACCGGTGGGCTCGTCGCTGCGAGCTTGCTCGCCGTGCCGGGCGCGTCGGCTTATTTTCTCGGCGGTGCCGTGATCTACACAAAATCGGCGCGTGCGGCTCTGCTCGGCATCGGCGATGCCGATATGCGGGGTTTGCGGCCGGCAACCGAGGCCTATGCGCTGCTCCTGGCGCGGCGCATGCGTGAGCGGCTCGGCGCTGTCTGGGGGCTTGGCGAAACCGGAGCCACGGGGCCGACCGGCAACCGCTACGGCGATCCGGCCGGCCACACCTGCATCGCTGTTGCGGGTCCGATCGAGCGCGCGCTCACACTGCGCACCGGGAGCGCCGAGCGGCTCGCCAATATGGATGTTTTCGCCGAAGGCGCGCTTGATCTGCTGGACGAAGTCATACCGGGGGTTTGACGCGCCGCCTACTCGGCAGCTTCCGCCATTTCAGATCGCACCTGCGCGCGCAGCGTGTCGATCACAGTGAGGCCTTTCGGCGTCTCGATATGCCAGAAGGTCCAGCCGTTGCAGGCTTCGAGCCCCTGCGCCAAGGCGCCGATGCGGTGGATCGAGCCGACAGTGTCGCCGAGCGACAGCGCGCCGTCGGCGCGCACCAGCGCCTTATGCCGCCGCTTGGCGTCGACGAGCTTGATGCCGGGCTCGACCAGGCCGCGTTCGATCAGCCTGGAAAACGGCACGCGCGGTGCTTCGCGCGCGGTCATGAAAGAGGCGAGCGCCGGTTCCGGCATCGGTTCCGTGGCGGCGATCCGCTCGCGGGCGGCTGCGGCATATTCGGAACTCCGCTCGATGCCGATAAAGCGCCGGCGCAGGCGATGCGCCACCGCGCCGGTCGTGCCGGTTCCGGAGAACGGGTCGAGCACCAGATCGTCAGGCCGCGACGCTGAGAGAATGACGCGCGCTAAAAGACTTTCCGGTTTTTGTGTCGGATGCAGTTTCTTGCCGTCGGCGCCTTTGAGCCGTTCCTCGCCGGTACAGAGCGGGATGAACCAGTCGGAGCGCATCTGGACGTCGTCGTTGCCCGCCTTGAGCGCTTCGTAATTGAACGTATAATTGTGCTTTGCGGCATCGCGCGCGGCCCAGATCAGGGTTTCGTGCGCGTTGGTAAAGCGGCGGCCGCGGAAATTCGGCATTGGGTTGGATTTCCGCCACACGATGTCGTTGAGAATCCAGAAGCCTAAATCCTGGAGGATCGAACCGACCCGGAAAATGTTGTGATACGAGCCGATAACCCACAGCGTGGCGCTCGGCTTCATCACCCGGCGGCAGGCGATAAGCCAGGCGCGCGTGAAATCGTCATAAGCGGAGAAGCTCGAGAATTTGTCCCAGTCATCGTCGACGGCATCGACGCGGGAATCGTCGGGACGCTTGAGGTCGCCTTGGAGCTGCAAATTGTACGGCGGATCAGCGAAGACGAGATCCACGGACGCGGCCGGGAGCTTCGTCATCTCGGCAACGCAATCGCCGACCACAATGCGCGGCGAAGGTTGGCGCAGCGAATGTTGCGCTGCGGCACGCGACGGGAGGCTCGCTGACTGGGACTCAATACTCACGCGGGGCGTCCTTGCGGACGCCCCGCGACGCGACACAACCATGACTCAGAACTCTGACTCAGGCGACGCGAAAATCGGCGACGCGGGACCTACAACCGACGATCGGCACTATGCCGGTGCAAGGTAAAAAATCGGCTAACTATTCGGCGGCGCTACTAGGCAATAAATGCCGAGAAACACTTAGTTAGTCGCTCGCGCTCCGCGCGCGATTTCGGAGTTGAAATAGCCCGCCTGAAGCGACTTTCAGGCCGGATCTGTAACGAGGAGAAGACAAATGCGTTGGGATGATTTCCGCCGCAGCAGCAATATCGAGGACGAGCGCGCGGATTCCGGCGGCGGCGGTTTCAGCGTTCCCGGCGGCGCCGGCGGTCTCGGCATCGGCACAATCATCATTCTTGGATTGATCGGCTGGGCGCTCGGCATCGACCCGAGCGTGCTGATCAACGGCGCGCAGATTCTTTCCGGTGGCAGCGGAACCGCGACGCAGCAATCCGGCGCACCCCCGCAAATGAGTCAGCAGGATCAAGAGACGGCGGACTTCGTCGCCGCGGTTCTGGGCGACACCGAGGACCGCTGGACCGAAATATTCCAGGCGAGCGGCCGTACCTATCATGCGCCGAAGCTCGTCCTGTTTTCCGGCGCGATCCAGGGTGGTTGCGGGCTCGCGCGCTCGGCAATGGGACCGTTCTATTGTCCGCGCGATCAGCAGGTCTATCTCGACACATCTTTCTTCCGCGACATGCAGCGCAAATTCGGCGCCTGCTCGGACGACAAAGCGTGCCGGTTCTCCGAAGCTTATGTCATCGCGCATGAGGTCGGCCATCACGTGCAGGATGAACTCGGCATCTTGCCGCGCGTAACCCAGATGCAGCAGGCGGCGTCGAGCCAATCCGACGTCAATGCGCTGCAGGTGCGGATCGAATTGCAGGCGGACTGCCTTGCCGGGGTATGGGCCAACCGCGCCCAGAAGAAGCACAACTTCCTCGACGCCGGCGACGTCGATCAGGCCTTGCAGACCGCATCCGCGATCGGCGATGACCGCTTGCAGAAGGAGACCCAAGGCTATGCCGTGCCGGATTCCTTCACCCACGGCACCTCGGTCCAGCGCAAGCGCTGGTTCATGAACGGCTTCAATTCGGGCGACGTCAATTCCTGCAACACATTGGCAGCCGATTCGCTCTAGCTGCGGGCTTTGGGCTAGTATGGGCCGCTCATTCCCGCGCAAGCGGGAATCCAGCGCTGGGTCCCCGCCTTCGCGGGGACGAGCGCGAGCAAATGTAGCGTAGGGTCTGGCCATGCCCGGCATTGATGACAGCAAGACGTTCGTGCCGCTCAAGATCGCGGTGCTGACGGTCTCCGACACGCGTTCACTCAAGGATGACAAGTCGGGGGCGCTGTTGGTGCAACGCATCGTCGCGGCAGGCCACTTTGTGGCCGAGCGCAGCCTCGTGCACGACGACGTCGAGGCGATTCGCGGGCGGGTCAAAGGCTGGATCGCCGATCCTATGATCGACGTCGTCATCACCACCGGCGGTACCGGCTTCACCGGCCGCGATGTGACACCGGAAGCGATCGAGCCGCTGTTCGAAAAGAAAATGGACGGCTTCTCGGCGTTGTTTCTGGTGGTGAGCTTCCCGAAGATCGGCACCTCGGCAATCCAGTCGCGCGCCACCGCGGGGGTGGCCGGCTCGACTTATATTTTCTGTCTGCCGGGCTCGCCTGGCGCCTGCAAGGACGCCTGGGACGAGATTCTGGTGCATCAGCTCGATTATCGTTTCGGGCCGTGCAATTTCGTCGAGATCATGCCGCGGCTTGACGAGCATCTGCGGCGGCCGAAGGCCGGCGGGGCGAGCGTCTAATTCAAATCCAAATCCCAATACTCGCTGACCACGGGCTGGCCCCAGCTCTTGTGCTTTTCGCTCCGGATCAGCTTGAATCCCGCCTTCTGATAGATATGCCGCGCCGCTTTGAGCACGCTGTGCGTCCAGAGCGTCATCTTTTTGTAGCCGGCCTCGCGCGCGAAGCGCACGGCTTGTTCGGTGAGCTTTGCGCCAAGGCCTAAGCCGCGCGCTTTCGGATCGACCAGCAGCAGGCGGATGCGGGCGACCTCGTCGGAATCCTTGGCGACGAAAATACTGCCGACATTCTCGCCGTCCATCTCGGCGATCCAGCAGCGCTCGCGCTTGGCGTCGAATTTGTTGACGAAGTCGGCGACGATCTGCGCGCAGACGCCTTCGAACGGCTCCCGCCACTTATATTCCTGCGCATAGAGCTCGGCGTGACGTTTGACGATCCAGCCGTAATCGCCCGGCGCCGGATCGCGCAGCCTATAGCGCGGCTTTGCTTTATCCGATTTTGACTTTGATGCGGTGTCGGACGCCGGTTCCGGCGCGGCTTCGAGCAGCGTCTCGATCGTGTCCATGGCCGCGATCAGCCGCGACTGGTCAGCCGGCGCGAGCTTGTCGAGCATGGCGCCGATATCGCGCTGCGACAGGTCGTCGAGCAGCGCGAATGCTTTGCGCCCGCGCGGCGACAGCGCGAGATGGCTCTGCCGCGCATCGGTCTTGGAGACTTTGCGATCGAGCAGCCCGCGCTTCTCGAAATTGCGCAGCACGCGGCTCAGATAGCCGGCATCGAGATCGAGGTTGCGGCCGATTTCACTCGCCGTCGGCGATCCATCCTTGGCGATCTCGTAGATCACCCGCGCTTCGCCGAGCGAGTAGGGGCTGTCGAGGAAGTTCTTGCGCAACACGCCGATCTGCCGCGTGTAGAAGCGATTGAAGCGGCGGGCGGCGGCGATGTGCCGGTCGCGGTCGATCTGGGCCATGAGCGAAGCTTCGGTCTGATACTTGATAAAGTCAAGTATATTTCATGGCCGATGGCAGCCGCTAAGCCGGCGCTACAATGTGTGAAAGGCGGTTGAGGGCAGCGTCACGATACGGCGGCGGCCGATCCGGCGGATGAATTCGGCCTGCGGGTCGGCGGCGCTTTCGGAATGGCCGCCGAGCTTGTCATAGAGCGGTCGCGCGATGAGCAGTCCTTGCTCCGGCCGCGCCATCCGGAACGCCGCGATCAGGAACGACCAAGCTTCGCGCAATGCCGTCTGCGGGCCGGCGCCACGGCGAAATACGGCGGCGCGGTCGTTCGGCTTGGGCTGCTCGACGAAACGGATGGCGTCGTCGGTCCAGGGCGCATAGAGCACAGTGCCCGGCTGGATGAACATCAGCCACGGCGCCCGCGCTTTGGCGACGGCCGTCTTCAGCCGCGTACCGAGTGATTCTTCGAGCGCGAGGAACTCGCAGCCGGCCACATCGGCGACCACTGCGGTGTCGTCCTTGGAGCCGCCGTCAGCTATCAGCACCTCGCCGATCAAGCCTGCGGTCGCGCCGGAGACCAAAGCGGCCAGCGTCGGCACCAGCGCGTGCTCGGAATCGTGCGTGGGGATGATGACGCTCAGCATGACGGACGGCTGCTAGCCGGTTCCAATGTTCCAATGCTCAATAGGGCCTCGGATCGGCGGCTCCAAGCCTCTTCAGAATTTCCGGTTTACGGCGTCTCGGTCACGGATTTTTGTTCTTGTTTTGTTCACTCAGCCGCACTACCTTTGAGCCACGAGATCGGAAGGCCAGAGCCGATGAACCAATTGATCGGTGTCACATGAGTCGATCGTCAGCCTTGAAACGCCCGCCGGCACCGCTGCCCTCCCAGCCGGCGGGCGAGACCGGAGTTACGCAAGGCGTCGTGCAAGGAATTGGCGTCGTGGAAGGGACTGGCGTTGTGCAAGGAACTGCGGTCGACCGCGAGCGGCGTCGCGGCCGCGGCACGGCATCGAATGCGTCGGGGCGTTTTGAGCCGCTGGCGCGGGTCGTCTTCGACGACGGCTGGCAGGGCTTGGACGATCTGCCGCCGTTCAAGACCACGGTGACGGTCGATTCCACCCGCA
This sequence comes from Xanthobacteraceae bacterium, assembly GCA_035483735.1. Lineage (GTDB taxonomy): Bacteria > Pseudomonadota > Alphaproteobacteria > Rhizobiales > Xanthobacteraceae > BOG-931. The sequence continues at coordinate 22,433 of DATHPQ010000202.1, forward strand.
AGATCATCACCAAGAACGACTCGCCGGACATTTCCTTCGACCGTTCGATCAATCCCTATCGCGGCTGTGAGCACGGCTGCGTCTATTGTTTCGCGCGGCCGACGCATGCCTATCTCGGCCTGTCGCCGGGGCTCGATTTCGAATCCAAACTGTTCGTGAAGCCGAACGCTCCGGAATTGCTGGAGCGCGAATTGGCAGCGCCGGGCTACGTGCCGAAAATCATCGCCATCGGCACCAATACCGACCCATATCAGCCGATCGAGCGGCGGCATCAGATCATGCGCCGCATCCTCGAAGTGTTGGAGCGCGCCGGGCATCCGGTCGGCATCGTGACCAAATCGGCGCTGGTGCTGCGCGATCTCGATATTCTCGCGCGCATGGCCAAGCGCGATCTGGTCAAAGTGGCGATCTCGGTGACGACGCTCGATCCGAAACTGGCGCGTGTCATGGAGCCGCGGGCATCGACACCGCCGCGCCGGCTCGATGCGCTCAGGCAATTGGTAAGCGCCGGCGTGCCGTCGTCCGCCATGGTGGCGCCGGTCATTCCAGCGCTCAATGATGCCGAAATCGAGCGCATCCTCGATGCGGTGGCCGCAACCGGCGTGCGCAATGCCGGCTACGTGCTGCTGCGGCTGCCGCTCGAATTGCGCGATCTGTTCCGCGAATGGCTGATCGAGAATTTTCCCGACCGCTATCGCCATGTCATCTCGCTCATTCGCGATACGCGCGGCGGCAAGGATTACGACTCGACCTTCGGCAAGCGGATGACCGGCTCGGGTCCGATCGCCTGGATGATCGGCCGCCGTTTCGAACTCGCCTGCGAGCGGCTTGGCTTCAATGTGACAAGCGCGCGGACGACAACGGAACATTTCAAGCGCCCGCGCCCGGCGTCGCAACAGCTCGATCTGTTTTGATTTCCCCGCAATCCCCTTGGCGCGAATAACGCGCATTGCGGACCGTGGCGGCATGCGGGCATCATGCCCGCATGAGTCGCCAAGCAACCAGCCCCCAAGCCAGCAGTCGCCAAGCGAACGCTCGCCAAGAAACCGGTCGTAACGGATCTGCCAAGGCCGCGGCGCGCCTGCCGCTCGACGAAGAGATCCTGCGTCCCACGTTCCGCCGCGAACGCTCAGCGCTCAAGCGCGGGGTATGGCCGATCGCAGGCTGCGACGAAGCGGGGCGGGGCCCGCTTGCCGGTCCGGTGGTCGCGGCCGCCGTTATTCTCGATCCCGAGAATATTCCACGCGGCCTCGACGATTCCAAACGACTGACGGCGGAGCGGCGCGAAGTGCTCTATGAGCGCATCTGCGCCCGCGCCCAGGTTGCCGTCGCCATGGCGCCACCGTGGCGCATCGATCGCGACAATATCCTGCGCGCGTCCTTGTGGGCGCTGGCGCGCGCCGTCCGCGCGCTGCCGGCCAGGCCGTGCCTGGTATTTGTCGATGGCCGCGATCGTATCGACGCCGGTTGCGACTGCGAAGCGGTTATCGGCGGCGACGGCCTCGTCGCCTCGATTGCCGCCGCTTCCATCGTCGCCAAGGTCACGCGCGATAGGCTCATGACCTGTCTCGGCGGCGCCCATCCGGGCTATGGCTTCGAGCGACATATGGGCTATAGCGTCCCCGAACATTTCGCCGCGCTGGAGCGGCTGGGGCCGACAATTCACCACCGTCGCTCGTTTGCGCCGGTGGCCATTGCGCTCGGACTTACCTCCGGTGCGGCCGGAAAGCGCGGTGAGCCGCAGCTCGGCGTGTTGCCGCTCTAGCTCGCTCACTTAGGTTGGCTTGCCTCGGTAGCTTTGCCGCCGTATAGGGCAGCGCCGAACCATCATAAAAAGATTGGTTTGGCTTTCTCATTTGGCGATGCTGCATCCAATGCCCGCCAGACCTCGTTTTCTTGCCCGGTTTTCCTGCAGATGTTTTTTGTTCCGATTTACATCGAAGCGATCCGTGCCCGGCCGCTGCTGATTTTTTGGGCGGCGGCGCTGGCGCAAGCCGCGGTGTGGATCGCAGTCCCGATGCTGTTCTATTCCGCGCCGCCAGGCGACCTGGCGCAGCTTCTCGCCGTCGGCCACGAGTTTCGTTTCGATGCCGGCGTCGGTCCGCCGCTGGCTTATTGGCTCGCCGAGATTGCGTTTCGCGTCGCCGGGCTGTTCGGCGTCTATGTGCTGGCGCAGATTTGCGTGGTCACGACCTATTGGCACGTCTTCGCGCTCGGCCGCGCCACGCTTGGCGCCCCGCATGCGGTGATGGCGGTGCTGCTGATGGTCGGCATCGCGCTGTTCACGGTGCCGTCACCGGATTTCGGCCCGCCGATCCTCAGTATGGCGCTGTGGGCGATCGTGTTGCGGTACTATTGGCGGGCGGCCGTGGAGCGGCACCAGCGCTCCTGGTATGTGCTCGGCTGCGCTGCGGCGCTGCTGCTGATGTCGAGCTCGGCGGCGCTGCTTCTGCTCGGTGTGCTGGTTGCGTTCACGGCGGCGACCGCGCGCGGCCGTGGGGCCTTCGCAACAGACGAGCCGTGGATCGTCGGCATCGCGCTCGCCGTTGTTCTGGTCCTGCATGTGATCTGGCTGCAGGGGGTGTGGCCGGCGGGTCCCGGCGACAATCTGCTACTGCTCTTCGAACGCTTGCGGCAGGCGCAAAGCGCGAGCCTGAATACTTCGGCCTGGCTGCGGCTTCTCGCGGCGCTCGGTCTTGCTCATGCCGGGCTTGCGATCCTCCTGGTGCTGGCGGTCGGCTGGCCGCGCGTCAGCACCGCGCCGGCGCCGGCAATCGCGCGGCGCCATACCGATCCTTATGCAGCGACGTTCGTCAAAATCTTCGCCCTGGTGCCGGCTTTGTTGGCGAGTATTTGCGCGGTGCTGGTCGGGCAGAAGGCCCCAATCGGCGGCGCGGCGCCGCTCGTCGTGCTCTCCGGGCTCTTCGTCGTGCTCGCCGCCGGCGACAGTATCGAACTTTATCATCAGCGCGTGCTCGGCTTTGCCTGGTCCGGTCTGCTTATCGTGCCGGCGGTCTTCGTTCCGCTCCTGATCGTCACACTGCCATGGGCGGTCGGCACCGATCTCAGCATCGCCCAGCCGGCGAACGCGATGGGTGAATTTTTTGCCGATAGTTTTCAGCGCCGCACCGGCCAAAAACTTGCCATCGTCACCGGCGACCCACGCACCGCGGCCTTGATCGCGCTCACCGCGCCGAGCCGGCCGAGCGTCTTTTCCGACGCCGATCCGTCGCACACGCCTTGGGTCAGCGCCGACGACATCCGCAAGAAGGGCGCCGTCGTGGTGTGGCTCACCGCGGACACATCGCCGACGCCGCCGCCGGATATCAGAATCTATTTTCCCGATCTGGTGCCTGAAGTGCCGCGCACCTTCGACCGGCCGGTACAGGGCCGCCTGCCGCTCTTGCGGATCGGCTGGGGCGTTATCAGGCCGGGCAGCGTGATGCCGGCGCCAAAATAGGAAAAGTGCTGTTGGGGCAGTTAAGGGGGACGAGAACATGGACGACGCCGCAACGACGCAGAAGCCGCAGCCCATCCTCGACCGACTATTCAGCTTGAGCACTTCAGGCAGCAATCTGCGCACGGAATTCGTCGCCGGCCTGACCACGTTTTTGACGATGGTCTATATCGTCTTCGTCAATCCGCAGATTCTCGGCAATGCCGGGATGGACAAGGGCGCGGTCTTCGTCGCCACCTGCATTGCCGCAGCCGCGTCGACACTGGTGATGGCGCTCTACGCCAATTATCCGATCGCGCTTGCGCCCGGCATGGGGCTGAACGCCTTCTTCGCTTTCACCGTCGTCTTGACGATGAAGTTCACCTGGCAGCAGGCGCTGGCCGCGGTGTTCTGCTCGGGCGTGCTCTTCTTCCTGATTTCGATCTTTCGCATCCGCGAGTATATCGTCAATTCCATCCCCAAGAACCTGAAGCTTGCGATCTCCGCCGGCGTCGGCCTGTTTCTTGGCATCATCGCGCTCGAAGAAGCAAAGATCGTCGTGGCCAGCCCGGCGACGCTGGTGACGCTTGGCGATTTGCGCAGCCCGTTCGCCATTCTGTGTCTGCTCGGCCTGGTGCTGATCACCGCACTGAACGCCCGCAAGATCATCGGCGGCACGCTGATCGGCATTCTCATCGTCACCGTGATCGGCATTCCGTTCGGGCTCGTGACCTATAGCGGCATCGCCGCGCCGCCGCCGTCGCTGAAGCCGACTTTGCTGCAGCTCGATTTCTCGCGCCTGACCGAGATATCGTTCATCATCGTTGTACTCAGCTTCCTGTTCATCGACGTTTTCGACAATGCCGGCACGCTGATCGGCGTCACCCATCGCGCCGGACTGGAAGACGAACATGGCAATCTGCCGCGGATGCGGCAGGCGCTGGTCGCCGACAGTTTCGCTGCCATGTTCGGCGCGCTGATCGGCACGTCAACGACGACGAGCTATATCGAAAGCGCGGCCGGCGTCGCCGCCGGCGGACGCACCGGCTTGGCGGCGCTCTTTGTCGCTTTGTTCTTCCTCGCCACGCTGTTCTTCGCTCCGCTTGCCGGCATGGTGCCGGCTTATGCATCGTCCGCGGCGCTCCTTTACGTGGCCTGCTTCATGGCGCGGGGGCTCGCGGAAATCGACTGGGACGACATCACCGAGGCCGCGCCTGCGGTCGTCGCCGCCATCACCATGCCGCTCACTTATTCGATCGCGACCGGCATCGGTCTTGGCTTCATCACTTATGCGCTCGCCAAGCTGTTCGCCGGCAAATTCGCCGAGGCCAAGCCCGCGGTGCTGGTGCTGGCGCTGATCTTTGCAGCTAAGTTCGCGATCGATTAGGGCGCAAAGTCTGGCAAAGGAGGAAGCGATGAATGCCGGAGCCTTTTCATCGTGGCAAGTGTGGGCGGTGCTGTCGGCGGTCTTCGCGGCGCTCACCGCGATCTTTGCCAAAGTCGGCGTCGAGAACGTCAATTCCGATCTCGCGACCTTCATCCGCACCATCATCGTCGTCTGCGTTCTCGGCCTGATCGTCTACGCGACCAGGCAATTCCAGAACCCGGCCGACATTTCCGCCCGCACCTATCTGTTCCTCGCTTTGTCGGGGCTCGGCACCGGCGCGTCGTGGCTGTGCTATTTCCGCGCGCTCAAGCTCGGCAATGCGGCGCAGGTGGCGCCGATCGACAAATTGAGCGTCGTGCTGGTCGCCATATTCGGCGTGCTGTTTCTCGGCGAGAAGCTCTCGACGGTGAATTGGCTCGGTGTCGCCCTGGTCGCGGCCGGCGCGATCCTGGTGGCGGTGCGGTAAAACTAAACGCGCGCCGCCAGCGCTTTCTTCAGTGCGAGAAAATCCCGCCAAGCGAAACGCTTCTGCAGCGGGCTCCGCAACAGGAACGCCGGGTGAAAGGTCGCGAGCGCTCTGATCTCGCGGCTGCCGGTGTCGTAGGGAAACCAGCGGCCGCGGCTGCGGGTGATGCCGTCCTTGATGCCAAGCAGCGTCTGCATCGCCGGGCCGCCGAGGCAGACCACGATGTCGGGATCGGCAAGCTCAATCTGGCGGCGGATGAACGGCAGGCAGATCGCGGTTTCCTGTGGCGTCGGCGTGCGGTTGCCCGGCGGCCGCCACGGCACGACATTGGCGATATAGGCGTTGCTGCGATCAAGCCCGATCGCCGCCATCATGAGGTCGAGGAGCTTGCCGGAGCGGCCGACAAAGGGCTTGCCGGAAATATCTTCGTCATAGCCCGGCGCTTCCCCAACGAACATGATACGGCTTTGCGGATTGCCATCGGCAAAGACCAACCGAGTTGCGGTCGCGCGTAACGCGCAGCCTTCGAAACCCTCGAGCAGCGCCCGCAACTCGTCGAGCGACGCTGCGCTTTTGGCCGCTTCACGCGCCGCCATGGCCGCGGCCTCCGGCGAAGCAGGCGGGGCCGGCTGAGGCAGCGTCCTCTCCCGTGCCGGCACCGTTGCTTTGTGAGGAAGGACCGCTTTGTGAGGAAGGACTTGGGCCGCGGCGTCACTGGTGCCTCGGGCCGGCGGGGCGATCGGCGGGCTTTCGTCCGCCATGCGATCGACGGGCTCCTCACCGAGCAAAGCATCGGCGCCGGCGTCGAGATAGAAGGCGATCAATTCGCGCGCTTCTTTGTGGCCGGGGACATTCATAGGCTGCCCAAGATCAAGATATTCACGTGCGCAGTAGTCATGTGCGCAATAGTCATGGGCGAAGGCAATGCGCGCTGCAAGCCGATTTGACGGGTCCGGCGATTGTCAGCGCAGCAATTTCGTGAACAATCCTCCTTGAGTAGCCGGGAACGGAGCAAGGATCATGAGCACGACGGAGCTTCCGGCCCGGGAGGCAATGGAATTCGACGTTGTGATTGTTGGCGCCGGCCCGGCGGGGCTCGCCGCCGCAATCCGTCTGAAGCAGCTTTCACCTGACACATCCGTCGTCGTTGTCGAAAAAGGCTCCGAAGTCGGCGCACACATTCTTTCCGGCGCGGTGATCGATCCGATCGGACTCGACAGTCTGATCCCGGAATGGCGGAACGAAGATACGCCGATCAAGACGCCGGTAGTCTCCGACCGTTTCTATGTGTTCGGCGCGTCGGGTGCGCTGCGGCTGCCAAACTTCCTGATGCCGCCGCTGATGAGCAACCACGGCAACTTCATCGCTTCGCTTGGCGATGTCTGCCGCTATCTGGCGAAGAAGGCCGAAGCGCTGGGTGTTGAAATCTATCCCGGCTTTGCCGCCGCCGAAGTTTTATACGAAGGCGATGCGGTCGCCGGCATCGCCACAGGCGACATGGGCATCGGCAAGAGTGGCGAGCAGAAATCAGGCTTCACCCGCGGCATGGAGCTACGCGGCAAGTACACGCTGTTTGCCGAGGGTGCGCGTGGCAGTCTCACCAAGATGCTGATCCAGCGTTTCGCGCTGGCGCAGGACCGCGAGCCGCAGAAATTCGGCATCGGTCTCAAAGAGCTCTGGCAGGTCGCGCCCGGCAAATTCCGCAAAGGCCTGGTCCAGCACACAATGGGCTGGCCACTCGATAACGCAACCGGCGGCGGATCGTTTCTGTATCACTTCGACGACAACCTGGTCTCAGTGGGCTTCGTCGTTCATCTCAATTATCAGAATCCCTATCT
>DATHPQ010000203.1:0-6732 GCA_035483735.1 Xanthobacteraceae bacterium
CCGGTGCTGGCGGCGGCGATGAATAAGGATCAGGAGGACGCAGCGCGACACGGCGACGTCGGCAAGCTCGATGGCGATCCGTTCATCGACGCCCAGGACTGGGAGTTCAAGAGCTTCGACGTCGCCATGAAAGACACCGCGCCCGGCAAGGCGAACGCGACAGTCACATTCACCAATCTCGGCACGCCGAAAACGATCGTGCTCGACCTCGTCACGATCAAGAACGATTGGCGGATTTACGATATCACCTGGCTGCGCGACGGTAAGCCATCGACGCTGCGCGAATTATTCGGGCTGAAGCATGCCGCTTAGCGGCAGGTCGGCGAAAAGGTTGGAGCGGGTGAAGGGAATCGAACCCTCGTCATAAGCTTGGAAGGCTTCTGCTCTACCATTGAGCTACACCCGCGTTGCGCTGAACGCATCATCGGCCGGCGCGGACCAGCACATAACAATATTCGGGCGTCCGGTAAATCGCGGCAGCGAGATTAGAGTTCTCTCGCGCGCGATCTTGTCGGAAAGCCGGTTTTCACTTTCCCGGATCATGCGCGAAGGACGGAACCAGCCCCTCTTCGAATCAAACATCCGTTGCGCGGACGCCGCCCCTTCAGCAACGCATTGCCTAAATTTGCACCAGCCGGTCGTGCGGCCAAAGCTGCATGTCGCCGCAATGCCATGGCACGGTCAGCCGATCGCGAAGCTATTGGCGTGCGCGGTGGCGATCATTACGCCTTAACACTAATCAGACCGTTTTCTGACGGAGAAGCGCAAATCTGATATCGTTCTGCCGCGGGATTTATCGTTTGGTTATCAGCACCTTAACCAATAACTCTGCCGCCAATTCAGCGTCCTCACATGTCATCTCGACGAGCCAATTCCTGCGAGGTCGCCGTTATCGGCGCGGGTCCTTATGGGCTCTCGGTCGCGGCGCATCTTGATCATGCGGGCCTCTCCACCCGCGTATTCGGCGAACCGATGGGTTTCTGGCGGCACAACATGCCGAACGGCATGATGCTGCGCTCGCCGTGGCGCGCCACGCATCTTTCGAGCCCCGACGATTCACATTCGCTCGATGTCTACGCTGCCGCCCACGAAGTCGATGATACGAAGCTTCTGCCGTTGCGGGATTTCATCGCTTACGGCGAATGGTTCCAACGGCACGCGGTGCCGCAGCTCGACAGCCGCGCGGTAACGCTGATCGAAACGACGAGCGACGGCTTTTCCGTGACGCTCGCCGACGGCGAAATCGTCACAGCCGACCGCGTCGTGGTCGCAACCGGCTTGCGCAATCAGGAATACCGGCCCGACGTGTTCGCCGAATTGCCGGCGACGCTGGTGTCGCACAGTTGCGCGCACGACGATCTTGGAATCTTCCGCGGCAAACATGTCGCGGTCATCGGTCGCGGTCAGAGCGCCTGCGAATCCACGGCGCTGCTTGCCGAGTACGGCGCGCAGACCGAGATCATCAGCCGCGGCGACATTCATTGGCTGGGGCATCTGACCGACGGCAGCGCCCCCCAAGCGGCAGCTATGGTGGTTGCGCGAAGCGCTTGCGGCGCCGTCGGCCGTCGGACCGTTTCCGCTGAGCTGGCTCGCCGAATTTCCCGGCCTTGCGCGGCGGCTACCGGCGAAATTACGCGAAGAGTTCACGCGGCGCTGTCTTAAGGCCGGCGCCGCCGGATGGCTCAAGCCGCGCTTCGACAATGTCACCTGTAATAGCGGACGCACGATCGGTGGCGCGCGCGCGGTTGACGGCCGCGTCGTGCTCGACCTCGAGAACGGCGCACGCACCTTCGATCATGTGCTGTTAGGAACGGGCTATCGCGTCGACATTGCACGGCTCGGCATCCTGTCGCACGAACTGCTCGACGCCGTTGCGCGAATCGACGGTTCTCCGGTTCTCGGCGCAGGCTTCGTCTCGAGCGTTCCCAATCTGCATTTCGTCGGTTCTTACGCGGTGCGAAGCTACGGTCCGCTGCTGCGCTTCATCGCCGGCGCGCCGTTTGCCGCGCAGGCCATCACGCGCGCGGCGCTTGCCGGAACCGCGATGCGCGGCGCCGATGACGCAGAGCAGGCCTCCGAGACAGCATTCGGCGCCGCTACAGCCGACATCATCTCGCCGCGCCGATGACAAATCGCCGGCAAACCTCGACGTCGCAACGCGACCCGCAGCGCGGCGCTATTGTTCTTGGCGGCGCGCACGGCAGTCTCGAAATCGCCCGCAGCCTCGGCCGGCGCGGCATCCGCGTCTGGCTGATCATCGACGACAATCCGCTGGCAAGAATGTCGCGTTATGTCGAGCGCAGCTTGAGCTGGGCCGGGCCGCGCGACAGCGGCGCTTTGTCGTTCCTGGTCGAGCTTTGCCGCCGGCATGATTTGGCGGGCTGGGTCCTGTTCGCCGGCAGCGACGACGATCTTTGCTTTGTCGCGCAAAATCATTCGGCGCTCGGCACCCTGTTCACGCTGACGACGCCGGCTTGGGACACGATACGCTTTGCCTACGACAAGCGGCAGATGAATGTGCGCGCCGCCGAACTTGGCATCGCTTATCCACGCACCTGCTATCCACGGACGGCAGACGATCTGGAGGGCGGCCTTGCGTTTCCAGTCATTCTCAAGCCGAGCGTCCGCGAGGGCCGCAACGCCTTCGTCGATGCCAAGGCCTGGCGCGTCGACTACGCCGGCGACCTTGCCGCACGTTACGCGGCGGCGAAGGCGCTGGTCGGCGCCGACACCATCATGATTCAGGAAATGATACCCGGCGACGGCACCGCACAATATTCCTACGCCGCAGTGTGGGATCGCGGCCGGCCTATCGGCGCGCTCGTCGCCAGGCGGCGGCGGCAATATCCGATCGACTTCGGCTTCACCTCGACTTTTGTCGAGACGGTGGACGCACCGGAGATCGAAGCAGCGGCGACACGTTTTCTCGGCTCGCTCGGTTACAGCGGGCTTGTTGAGATCGAATTCAAGCACGACGCTCGCGACGGGCTTTATAAGATTCTCGACGTCAATGCGCGGGCCTGGACCTGGATTGCGCTCGGCGCCGCCGCCGGGATCGATTTCGCGGCACTGCAATGGGCACTGGCAATGGGCGAGGTAATTATTCCGCCGGCCGCGCGCCACGGCGTCAATTGGTTCTATTTTCCGCGCGACTTCGCCGCGTCGCTTCATGAAATCGCAGCCGGCCGCTTGTCGCCGCTCGGCTATCTGCGCACGGTGCGCCGGCCTTCGGCCTCGGCCGTTTTCGCCTGGGACGATCCATGGCCGGCTCTGATCGACATCCCGCTCAGCGCTGCGCGCGTCGTTACGCGGCGGCTGTCGCGCCGCAATCGGCATGGCGCGGGCACCCTGCAATCGGCGCGGCTTCCGTCTTAAAGCTCGATTCTCCGGTCGCGCCGATCACGGATGACAGCGCAAAAAGCCGCTGAAATCGCAATAGCCGTGGCCGAGACGGCAGCAGCCAAGAGAACCTTCGGAGCAAAAATAGAACTGATAGCCCGGACCGCAATGATCCGAGCAATAAGGCCGCGAAGTGAAATTCTCGTAAGTGCAGTGATTGCGAAATCGCGGCGGCAATGATTGCGGCGCCTGCCAATCGGTGCGGATCGCAAGATCGCGCGTAAGGCCGGGCGCAAAATTGTGCGTGGGTAAAGCTCCTGCCTCGGCCGCGCAACATGCGGCTTGGCCCATCGCGCAGATCAGCGCCGAAAGCACGAAGCCCCTCATCAGGCCTCCGTCATTTCCGTGGCATCGAGCGGCGACGGGCTTTCCGCCATCATCAGAGTTTTCGGCAAGTGCACGGTGAAGCGCGAGCCCTCGCCTTCCTTGCTCACGACATTGACGCGGCCATGATGCAGATCGACCGCCAGCTTCACCAGATAAAGCCCGACGCCGGTGCCAACGATGCCCGAGACATTGCCGCCGCGATGATAGCGCTCGAACAGCCGGCCGAGATCGCTTGCCGGAATGCCGATGCCGTGATCGGAGACCGAGACGACGATTTCGCCGCCGAGACTTTCCGCCGCGACCTCGATCGCGCCGCCGCCCGAGGAATATTTGACGGCGTTGGACAGGAGATTGCTGAACACCTGGAACAACAGCTTGGCGTCGCCGACCATCGGCATCGGCGCTGCGGCAAAGCGCTCGACAATGTGCGAGCCCGGCACCATTTCGCGGTGCAACTGGCAAACCTCCTGCAGCACCGGCGTCATGTCCATTTCGGCGGCCTGCAAATAAAGCTCGGCGCCGCTGTCGATGACTCGCGACGAATTGAGCAGATCGTCGATTAGACGCGTCATGCGCAGCACAGCGCTCCGGATCTTGCCGGCGCGCTCGCCGATCTCGGAAGCCGTCACCGCGTCCTTGATCTTGTCGAGCCGCCGCGCATGGCCGTCGATGACGGTGAGCGGCGTGCGGAATTCGTGCGAGGCCATCGACACGAAATTCCGCTGCAATAGCGCGAGCCGCTGCTCGTGCGCCAAGCGCTCCTCAAGCAACGCCGCCTGGCGGGCAAGTGTATGCTGGCTTTTTATCAGTTCGAGCGCATTGTTGCGGAACACCACCGTTGCTTGCGCCATTTCGCCGATCTCGTCGCGGCGTCCGGTTTCAGGAATTTCAATATTGGTGTCGTTGGCGGCAAGACGGCGCATGCGGTCGGCGAGACGGCGCAGCGGCGCGGAAATAGAGCGGCTGATGTGAATGAGCGCGCCAACGACCAGAATGCCGGCGATACCGATGGCCAGAAGAATAAGCCAGAAGGCCTGGCGATACGCGGCGGCGAGGCGGTCGCGCGCGGCCTGAGCGCTGACGACGGCCTGATCGGTGAGCTGGCCGAGCGTGTCGCTCGCCGCATCGTAGGCCGTGCGCGAAGAGCTGCCGTAGATCTGCCGCGCCTCGTCCTTGCGGTTATTGCGCGACAGTGCCAGCATCTGATTGACGATGCCGCGATACTCGGTCCAGCGCGCCTTGAAGCGGCTGTAGAGATCGTCCTCCGCGGCATCGTGGCGGATCGCCTCGAATTCCCGCTCCGACGCGGCGATGGTGCGGTCAAGCTCCGCCATTTCCTTTTCGGTCGCCGCAGCCTCGGCCGGATCGGCCGACAACAGGTTGCCGCCTTCGACAGCGCGAAAGTCCGAAGTGTAATTGTTGAGATCGCCAAGCGCGCGCGTCGTCGGCAGCCAGATCTCGGCGACATCCGCCGACAGCAAATCGAAATTGGACAATCGCCAGATGCTGAACGAGCCGAGCACGCCGACCAGCGTAAAGAACAGCAGGAAGACGGCGGCGAGATGAAATCGGATCGAATGCGGCTGCAACATGAAAACCGGCCGTTTTATCTGGACCGCTAACCATATCGCAAAGGGCCAACCGCAGGAAACCGGATTGCGCTAGATTGCGGACTGGTCAAAGAAGTGTCCTTAACGAATGCCGCCGGCTTTGAGCGCAACACGAGACCTATCGACGAACCGCCGCACATGCCTGAAGCGCCCAAGAAAATACTCTGTATCGAAGACGATCGCGAAACCGCAGCCTTGATCGCCGAGGAGCTGGTCGACCGCGGCTATGAGGTGATCGTCGCCCATGACGGCCGCGACGGCTTGGCGGCGATCCTGAAATCCACGCCGGATCTGGTGCTGTCGGATATCAGCATGCCTGCGATGTCGGGGTTTGAATTGCTCGAACGGCTGGTCGCACTGGCGCCGCGGTTTTCAAAAATGCCGTTTGTGTTCCTGACCGCACTCAGCGACCGCGACAACGAGCTCAAGGGCCGCCAGCTCGGCGCCGACGACTATGTGACCAAGCCGATCGATTTCGACGTGCTGGCCACCATCATCACGGCACGGCTCAACGGTGTTGCGCGCACCGCGATCTGGCCGAGCGCGGTCGACCTCAACGATCGCGAGGTTGAAGTTCTGACCTGGGTCGCGCGCGGCAAGACCTCGGCGGAAATCGCGCAGATCCTCGGCCTGACCAAGCGAACGGTGGATTTCCACACCGATAATGCGCGGGCAAAGCTCGGCGCGGCCACGCGCACGGAGGCAGCGATCAAGGCCGCGACCGGACGGCTGATCGAGCCTTAAAAACCTACCAGACAGCAAGCAGGCAGATCAGCGTGAACGGCACCGCGGCAAGCCCGAGATAGAGCCAGGTGCGGTAGCCGTGGGCGTCGTGCGGGCCCTGGAACAGCTGCACCACAAGCCAGATGCAGACGCCGATGCCGAGCCACAAGCGGATGAGATCACCCGGCGTCTCGTAGGCCGACCAGATCGTCTCGCTTTGCGGCAGGCTGACCCTGACCATGAGGGCCATCAATATAAAAATGAAGGCCGTGCGCAGAAGCGTGGCCGCAATCCGCAGTCCGTTAGACCCGTGTGAAGCCGGCAATTCGGCTTCAGGTATGTTGTCCGATGTCGCCATCGTATTCGCTCCACCCGGCATCCATGGTGGTGCTCGCGGCTCTCTCCCGACACTCCACCGGCCGCCAGCCCTCACGGACCGAGCAATGCCGATCGACAACGCGCCCCGTCGCCATGCAGTCAGTATAGTTCCAAACTGCGGAAAGCGTAAGCGGGTACGCGCGTTGAGCGCGGAATTTTCTGAAGAACTGGTGTCGGCTGAGCGGAAAATCGGGCCTGAATATCAGGGCTTGAGCCGCATGGTCGAGCCGTTGATGCCGCCGCTGGGTTTGGCCGGACCACCAAGGGCCGCCGGCGCCTGGGCCGGACGAATCAG
>DATHPQ010000204.1:0-28522 GCA_035483735.1 Xanthobacteraceae bacterium
CAGATAAAATGGCGACACGGTGCCGTCCGGCGCCGTCAGCGCGGTGGCGAAAGCATGCAGATGCGTCTCGTTGCCGGGCGAGACTTGCAGCGCCCCGGTTTCGACCTCGACAAAGCCCTGATCGGCAAACCAGGCCCGCAATCCCGCGACGATGCGGCCCCGCGTCAGCAGGATCGGCCGGCGGTCGGCATAGGCAGAAGGGGCCCAAAAGGGCGAAGAATCGGGCGATTTCTCGGGCATGGTCCCTGTTTAAACGCTCTTGCAAAAATAACCTACCGGGTCCGGTGGATTTGCGCCCCGAAAACAGTATGTTGCGTCGCGAATCCGGCCCTTTAGGCCCTTCGCCTTGTTTCCAAGCAACATCCAAAAACCGACCAAGAACCCAACCAAGAAACATTCAAGGATTTCATCTCGTGAAAGTCATCGCCAGCTCGTTGCGAAAAGGCAATGTCGTCGAGATCGACGGCAAGCTCGGGGTCATCATGTCCGTCGAGAACATCCACCCCGGCAAGGGTACGCCGGTCACGCAGATGGACGTGCGCCGCATCGCCGACGACGTGAAAGTGTCGCTGCGGTTCAAGACCACCGACCAGGTCGAGCGCGCCTTCGTTGAGGATCGCAAGTTCCAATACATGTATCAGGATGGCGACGGCTTCCATTTCATGAATATGGAAACCTATGACCAGGTCGCGGTGCCTGAAGACATCATCGGAGACCAGAAGCCCTATCTGGAGCCGGAGATGGAAGTGACCTTGAGCATGCACGAAGGCACGCCGGTCGCGGCCGTGATCCCGCCGAAGGCGATCCTCGAAGTGGTCGAGACCGAGCCGACGATGAAAGGTCAGACCGCCTCTTCGTCCTATAAGCCGGCGCTTCTCTCCAACGGCGTGCGCACAATGGTGCCGCCCTTTATCACCACCGGCACCAAAATTGTGGTGATGACGGAAGACGGCAGCTACGTCGAACGCGCGAAAGACTAGCTTGGCGCCGTCGGTTTCCGATTACCGGCCGAGATTCTGAATATCTATTCATTAGCGCAGCGATTCCAGCGCTTTGGCGGCAGTGGTTTCGTCCGGCACCGCTTGGCAGATGCCGCGTTGGTAGCGATAGTACGCTGTCCTGAATCTGGAATTGGTGTCGTGCGCGCTCCGCGTCAGCTTCGCAGGAACGGCTTTGCAACTGGGCTCACCGGCGGCCTCGCGACGGGATTCGCCTGCATGGCGATTATCGGCTCCGTCAACGCAGCGCTCGCGGAATGCAGGCCGGGCCATTTCCGGCCGCCCTTTTTCATCAAGACCATGGGGCAATGCGGCTTCAACTCCGAAGCCTTGAGCTTTCGCGGCACGCCGGCGCAGCAGGCCATGTGCCTGATGCGGGGCATGGACGCGACGCGCAATCTCGGACCGCTGCTCGAGGGCTTGCCGCCAGGGCTCGCCAAACGGGTCGGGGAAACGACCGGCCTACCCACGCGCGAGACGCTGAGCGCCTATCTGTCGAAGCTCGATCTGGAATGGGATTTCGCCGCCTATCTTTGGCAGCCCTTGTCGCGGGCGCACGACAACGATCCCGACGCGCCGATGGCGAAATATTTCGTCATCCACGATACCAGCGGACCCTATTACGGACACCGCGCTTTCCCCGACGACATCAACGTCAATCCTAAGGTCAATAATCTGCGGAGCTTCGCCTGCTCGGACGAATGGGGAAAAGCCCACGTCGTCGTCAATCGCATGGGCGATAGTTTGTTGAATCATGATTTCTCGATTCCGTGGCGGGAAACCAAATTCGAGCAGGCCGCCGAATTCGGCGGCGCGCTGAAAGGTCTGTTTGTTCACATCGAGATGATTCAGCCGCGGCGCGCCGGCGCAGGCCGTGGCGACGGCCATTCGCCGGACCCGGCCTTTACGCCAGCGCAATACGATCGCCTGGCGCTCCTCTACACCGTCGTCAGCGTGCGTGCCGGGCGCTGGCTCGTCCCGGCATTTCACGCCGCGCTCGACGCCGACATTCGCAACGGTCACGACGATCCGCTGAACTTCAAAGTCGACAGCTTTGCCGACAGCATCGACCGGCTGATGGAGAACTTACAGGGCGCGCAACAATATCAGGCGTCGAACGCGACGACAGCAACCGACGCGCAGCCCGATGCGTCACCGCCCACCAGCGACGGTTTCTGGATCGACGCGCTCTGGGGAACTCCGCGAAAGATCGCAGCCGCTCCAGCAACCGCGGCAGCGGACAGCGCACCGAACCTGGCCGCGGACACAGCGGCGGACAGCGCAGCAGTCAAACCGCCGGACGCCGCTGGCGCCGAGCCCGATTCCAATCCCGCACGAGATTCCTCCGCAGCGCCGGCGGCCGCCGCAGTGCAGTTGCCGCCGCTGCCAATCCCGCGACCGGATATCAAAGTCGCGGAGCGCGAGAGCGAAGCCGCCCACGAACAGAAATCGGCCGACGCCAAGGCGTGCACAACGCACCGTGCCAGGGGCCATCGTCATCAGAGCTGCGAGCCCGACAGCGCCGGCGACAGCACACGGCACCACGTGAGCGATGCCCACGTGCGTCACGCGCAGGGCTCGTCCCGCCGCCACAGGTCTTAGGCAAACCCGCTCTGAGCGCCTGCGCAAAATCGGCATGGACCGAGCAGCGGTTATGCAGGTCCGAGGCCCCTCGCCAGCTTGCGCCAAAGTTCATAAAACGGTTGGATGCGGCCCACCAAACCGCCTGGAGCGTGATCCCGAAACGTGGCGACCGGCTTTCGGAAAAGATCGTGCTCAAACACGTATTTCTGGCTTGCAAAGTGAGGAACGTTCATGACGCCGCCCAAATCCGCGACCGCACATGCCCATAATTCAGCCGACCCCGCGGTCGCCGCGGTCGAACGCCCGACGCCTGCCGGCACCAATGCGCCGGGCTTCGGCTCCGACATCATCGCGGATGCGCTGAGCTCGCTCGATATCCCCTATATCGCGCTGACGCCGGGTGCGAGCTATCGCGGGTTGCACGACAGCATCGTCAATTATCTCGGCAATTCGAAACCGCAGATGCTGCTCTGCCTGCACGAGGAAGCGGCCGTCGCCATCGCCCATGGTTATGCCAAGGTCACCGGCAAGGCGATGGTGAGCGCGGTGCATTCCAATGTCGGGCTGATGCACGCCACCATGGCGATGTTCAACGCCTGGTGCGACCGCATGCCGATGGTGGTGCTTGGCGCCACCGGGCCGGTCGATGCCGTCAAGCGCCGGCCCTGGATCGATTGGATTCACACCGCGCGCGACCAGGGCGCGCTGGTCCGCGAATATACCAAATGGGACGATCAGCCCGCCTCGCCCGGCGCGGCGCGCGAAGCCATTTTGCGCGGCACCTGGATCGCCAATACCGTGCCGCAGGGGCCGGTCTATATCAATTTCGACGCCGAAGTGCAGGAAGCAAAAGTCAGCGAGCCTTTGCCGCCGATCGATGTCGCCCGCTACATGCCGCAGATCTCGACCGCAGCGCCTGCCGAGCAGGTAAAGCAGGCGGCGGCGATGCTCAAAGGCGCCAAGCAGGTGCTGATCCTTGCTGGACGCAGCTCGCGCGATCCGGAAGTGTGGAAGGCGCGCGTCGCGCTCGCCGAGGCGCTCAATGCGCGGGTGTTGAGCGACCTCAAAATCGGCGCCAGCTTTCCGACCGACCATCCGCTCTATTTCGGCTCGCCACGCGCGGTGACGCCGGAAGGCCTCGAGGGGCTGAAAGACGTCGATGTGGTTTTGAGCCTCGATTGGGTTGATCTCGCCGGCGCGCTGCGCTGGTTCGGGCCGTCGCCAAGCGCCAAAGTGATCCAGATTTCGCTCGACCATCGCATCCACAATGGCTGGAGCATGGATCATCAGGGCCTGCCGCCGGTCGACCTTCTGCTGTCCGCCGATCCCGATCTGGTCGTGCCGGAACTGGTCAAAGAAATCGGCACCAGCACTAAGCCCCATGCGGTGCCTTCCCCGCGCAAAATCTCCGACAAGGAGCCGCCGGGCTTCACCAACGAAAATATCGCGCGCGCCTTGCGCAAAGTGCTCGGCGACCGGCCAGTCACTTACACGCATCTGCCGCTGTCGTGGGACGACACCTGGATGCCGTTCCGCCATCCGCTCGACTTTGTCGGCTCCGACGGCGGCGGCGGCGTTGGCGGCGGTCCGGGCATTTCCGTCGGCGCCGCGCTGGCGCTGAAGGGAACGGGACGGCTGCCGATCGCGATCTGCGGCGACGGCGACTTCCTGATGGGCGTCACCGCGGTGTGGACCGCCGTGCACTACAAGATCCCGCTGCTCTTCGTCATCGCCAATAACCGCTCATTCTATAACGACGAACTGCACCAGGAGCGCATGGCGCGGGCGCGCAACCGGCCGGTCGAGAACAAATGGATCGGCCAGCGCATGTCCGATCCCGATGTCGATATCGCCGCCATGGGTCGCGCCCAGGGCGCCGTTGGGTTCGGTCCGGTCACCAAGCCGGGCGACCTTGCCGGCGTGCTGCAAAAGGCCATCGCGGAAGTCGATGCCGGCGGCGTCGCCGTCGTCGATGTCCGCGTCGAACCCGGCTACACCGCCGTCATGACCGCCGCCATGACTCGCGCCGGCAGCTAAACGGTATCGTCCATGGCCGTTGCAGCGACGAGCGATCGCGTCGTGCCGGCTCCGCAGACGGAGCCGGCGATCCTCGTTGTCGACGACTTGGTCATGCGCTTTGTCACCGGCGACGGCGGCGTCACCGCGCTCGACCATGTGTCGTTCAAGGTCAAGCCCGGCGAATTCCTGGCGGTGATCGGACCGTCGGGCTGCGGCAAGTCGACCTTGTTCAGTATCGTCGGCGGCCTGTTGAGCGGCTATCAAGGCTCGGTCAGCGTCGCCGGCCACTCCATCGCCGGACCGCATGCATCCATCGGCATGGTGTTCCAGGAAGAATCGACCTTTCCCTGGCGCAATGTCGTCGACAATGTGTGCTTCCCGTTGGAAATCGCCGGCATGCCGAAAGCCGAGCGCATCGACCGCGCACGACATTTCATTTCCATGGTCGGCCTCGACGGCTTCGAGAAGCGCTATCCTTCCGAATTGTCCGGCGGCATGCGCCAGCGCGTGTCGATGGCGCGCACGCTTGCCTCGGAGCCGAAGATTTTGCTCATGGACGAGCCGTTCGCCGCGCTCGACGAGCAGACCCGGCTCCTCCTCGGCGACAAGGTGCTGCAAATCCAGCAGCAGCTGAAACAGACGACGCTGCTGATCACCCACAACATCACCGAAGCG
The DNA here is from genome assembly GCA_035483735.1 of Xanthobacteraceae bacterium. Lineage (GTDB taxonomy): Bacteria > Pseudomonadota > Alphaproteobacteria > Rhizobiales > Xanthobacteraceae > BOG-931. The sequence goes on from DATHPQ010000204.1 coordinate 5,277, forward strand.
GTGCAGCTTGCCGACCGCATCCTGGTGATGACCTATCGGCCGGGCCGGGTGAAACGCATTGTCGATATCGACCTGCCGCGGCCGCGCAGCTCGGAGATCGTGTCAAGCGAAGCCTTCGGCCGCTACGTCGCTCAGATCTGGAGCGATCTGCGCGAAGAAGCGAGCCGCGGAATGGTCGATGACGAAACCCGCAAGCTCCACGCCCACGACGCGACAGAGAAGCGGTCATGACGACGGCCAGGCTCGCCCCGCCCAATTGGCTGCCGACCGTGGTTGGCCTAGGCTCCGGCGTGCTGGTTCTCGTCGGCGTTGAAATTCTGGTCCGCCTCGGCGCGATCAACCGTTTCATCGTGCCGCTGCCGTCGGAAATCGTTCTCAGCTTTGCGCGCGTCATTACCGAAGAGGACATTCCGCGCCGCCTCGTGCAGACGGCTTGGGAATGCCTGGCCGCGAGCCTGTTGCTCACGGTTTTCGGCGTCGCCATCGGCGCGCTGATGCACCGGGTGCGGCTCATTCGGCTTGCCTGCGAAACTTGGGTCGCGGCCTTCGCTTCGGCGCCGCTGGTGCTCGCTTATCCCCTGTTCCTGGTGCTGTTCGGGCGCAGCACTTTGACCATCATCATGCTTGCCTTCCTCTCCGGCTTGCCGCCGGTGATCCTGAAAACCGTCGAGGGGCTCACCGCCACGCGCCGCGTGCTGATCAATGTCGGCCGCAGCTTCAAGCTCACGCCGGCGCAGCAATTTTGGAAGATTTTGTTTCCCTCGGCGCTGCCGACGATTTTCGTCGGCATCCGGCTCGGCATGATCTTCGCGCTGATCAATGTAGTGGCCGTCGAATTCCTGATCAATTTCGGCGGGCTCGGCCAACTCATCAATGAGCTTGCGGAGCGCTACGACCTGCCGGGCACCTATGCGGCGATCTCGTTTGTCGTTCTCATCAGCATCGTCTTCTTCATCGTTACCGAAAGAGCCGAGCGATGGCTGAGATCGTAACGCGTGCGCCGGCGACACGGCCTTGGGTCTCGGGCGTCACACTGCTGCGCGTCGCAATCGTGCTGTTTGCGCTCGTCGCCTGGGAGGTGATGGCGGATTCCGGCCTGTTTTATCGCGGCGTGGTGCCGTCATTGTCGGCGATCGGCGCGGCGCTGGTGAAACTGCTTTCGACCGGCGACTTCTACTGGAATGTCGGGGTCACCGCAGAGGAAATCGCGATCGGGCTCGCCATCGGCGGCATTTGCGGCGTGATCGCGGGCCTGGTCATCGGCGGCAATCGCTTCATCGCCCAGGCCTTCGAGCCTTATCTCTATTATCTCGGCCCGACGCCGAAGATCGTGTTCTTCCCGGTCATGATCATGTGGTTCGGCGTCGGCGGCGGCTCCAAGATCGCGATGGGCGCCGTGTCGTGTTTCTTTCCGATTGCGCTGAGCGTCGCCGCCGGGATGCGCCAGATCGATCCGGTCCTGATCCGGGTCGGCTTCAGCTTCCGCGCCAATGCCTGGCAGATGGCGACGAAAATCTATCTGCCGGCGATGCGCCATCCGATCGTCAACGGCTTGAGGCTTGGACTTGGCGTGGCGCTGATCGGCACCCTGCTGGCAGAAACCAAGCTGTCCAATCGGGGCCTCGGCTTCCTGGTCATTCAGGCCTACAACAGTTTCAATATGCCGCTGCTTTACGCCATTCTGGTCGTGCTGTTCGTGATCGCGATCGGCATCAATGCCGTGATGGCGCGGCTGGTCCGCCTCGACGACGCCAGACGGAACTGACGGCAAGTTATAAAGAGCGCCAAAAATGGCGCTCCGACATGGGAGGGAGACGCCATGCGCAAGCGAAAGCGCGGCTTTAGTACGACTCTGCACGAACAATCTTCGCTCGAACAGATCGCGGGCAATGGTCTCCTGCATCGCCGGGCGCTGCTCAGCGGCAGCGTCGCTTTTGCCGGCGCGCTGACCGCAAGCTCAGCACTCACCGGCGCTGCTGCGGACCCGCTCGACGAACCGGAATGGAGCCTTGCGCCCGGCGACGTGACGCCGGCGCTGCAAAAGCCCTCGCATTTCGAAGACAAAGTCGTGCGCACGCTCAGCAATCCAAAGGGCGATGCCCGCACGCAGCACGCCCGCGCGCCGCTGCAGATGCTCGAAGGCACGATCACGCCCAACCCGCTGCACTTCACCATTTTGCATTCGGGCATTCCCGACATCGATCCGGACAAGCATGTGCTGGTCATCCACGGTCAGGTGAAGCAGCCGCTCGAATTCACGCTCGAAGCGCTCGGCCGCTATCCGATGGTGACGCGCAAGCATTTCGTCGAATGCGGCGGCAATAGCGCACCGATGTTCTCGCCCGAGCCGATCCAGGCCACGGTGCAGGCGCTGCACGGGCTGTCCTCCTGCGCGGAATGGACCGGCGTGCCGCTCTCGATCCTGTTGGACGAGGCCGGCGCCGACACCAGCGCCAAATGGCTGATTGCCGAAGGCGCGGACTCGCTCGCGGTGTCGCGCAGCGTGCCGATGAAGAAAGCCTATGACGACGCCATCGTCGCGCTCTACCAGAACGGCGAGCGTCTGATGCCAGGCAACGGCTATCCGATGCGGCTGCTGCTGCCCGGCTACGAAGGCAATATGAACATCAAATTCCTGCGCCGGATCAAAGTCGTCGATCAGCCGGCGATGACTTATTACGAGTCGCGCAACTATTCGCCGCTGTTGCCGGACGGCAAGGCGTACAAGTTCTATTTCGTCAATGAGGTGAAATCCTTCGTCACGCGGCCGTCGTTCGGCTACAGCCTCAAAGGTCCGGGCTTCTACGAGATTTCCGGCATCGCCTATTCCGGCATGGGGCGCATCGAGAAGGTGGAAGTCTCCGCCGACGGCGGCAACAGCTGGGGCGACGCCGTCATCGACGGGCCGGTAAGCCCAAAAGCCTTCACGCGCTTTCGCATGCCGTGGCGCTGGGACGGCCAGCCGGCGGTGTTGACCAGCCGAGCCTGGGACGATTCCGGCGCAGTGCAGCCGCTGCGCGCCGATTTCGTCGCCGCCCGCGGCGAAGCCAAGAAAGTACCGAACGTGCTCGGCTTTCCCAACCAGCATTACAACAGCCTGACGTCATGGGCGGTCAACGGCGGCGGGGAGGTCAAACATGTCTATGTTTAAAAACCTTGCCGGCGCAATGCTGCTGACACTTGCAATCGCTATGCCCGCCTCCGCCGGCGACACCGGCAACACACCCGCAAACACACCCGGTCTCGGCAAGCCGATCTCGGAAGCCGACATCAAGCCGTGGGACATCTCAGTGCTGCCGGACGGCACTAATTTGCCGCCAGGCAGCGGCACGGCGGCGCTCGGCGCCAAGCTCTATGTCGACAAGGGCTGCAACCTCTGTCACGGCGACAACGGCAAAGGTGGGCCGAACCCGGCGCTGGTCGGCAATCCGCCACTCACCGGCGACGTCGCAGCGCTGAAAACCATCGCCAATTTCTGGGCTTGGCCGACGACGCTGTTCGATTATATCCGCCGCGCCATGCCGTGGCCGACGCCGCACACGCTGAGCGACGACGAGGTTTATGCGCTTTGCGCCTATCTGCTCGCTGCGAACAATCTAATCCCGCAGGACGAAGTGATGAACGCGCAGACTTTGCCGAAGGTGAAGATGCCGAACCACGACAATTTCATCATCCGGTTTCCGGACCGGATTTAGCGTCGGGCGCTAAAGCTTAAACGTCTCATAGGTCGCCGGATGAAACAGCTCATCCACCGACACGCGGCGCGGCGACAGTCCTTCGGCGTGATGCTGGCCGAGGAAATAATCGAGCACTTTGCGGTTCGGCTCGACGCCGTAGGACCAGAAATCGTGGCCCATCAGATCGCGCGCTTCCTTCAGCCGCTCCTCGACGAAAGGCAGCGTTACTTTGGTGGCGGAGGTGTCCGATAGTTTCTTCAGGCCTGCTTCCTTGGCCTGTTCGAACGCCTTGTACACCGCGCCGGGCAGCCAAGGATGTTTCTCGGCGAGCTCGCGGCGGATGCCAAGCACGTGCATGATCGGAAAGAAGCCGGTGCGCTTGAAATAATCCTTCGCCACCACGACCGGATCGGGAAACATCCAGCCGATATGCGGGTGGGCCTTCTCGATCAAAGTCGGCGGCCGCGGCGCGATGAAGCCGTCGATCTCGCCTTCCTCGAGCAGCTTGGAAATCGTCTTGCCCTCGGGCGCATTGTCGAGCTTCACGCCGGCCGGCAGGTTGACGGTGATCTTTTCCGGCCGCCCGGCCTCCTCGATGCCGCCGCGGATCCAATGGATGTCGGAGCGCTTGACGCCGTAATCGTCTTCGAGAAACGAGCGCGCCCACACGTTTGCCGTCAGTTGATATTCCGGCACGCCGACTTTGCGGCCCTTCAGGTCCTGCGGCTTCTTGATGCGGTCGGTGCGCACATAGACCGAAGTATGGCGAAAGGCGCGCGACACGAAAGCCGGCACCGCGATATAGGGGCAATTGCCCTGCGCGGTCTTCACCGTATAGCTCGACAGCGACAATTCGCAGATGTCGAATTCGGCGGCGCGGAAGGCGCGGAAGAAAATCTCCTCCGGCACGAGCGTCATATAGACCGGATCGACGCCATCGATCTGGACGCTGCCGTCGATCAAGGCGCGCGTGCGGTCATAATCGCCGACGGCGACGGAGAGATTGAGCTTGGCCATTTCGCTTCCCTGGATTGCCTAAAATCGCGGCCCCCAGATAGCCGCTCGGGAGGGCCTGTGCCAAGCCGCGAATGCGCGGGGTTGAAATGCAGGTCTGCGCTAACGTCCCGCAAAGGGCTCCGCCGGCGCGATATCCGCGATCCGAAACTGCACGCGCTCCTCGCCCTGCCAGCGGTCGAGCGCGAAAGAGCCGGCGGCATGAACCAGGCGGCCGCGGCTGTTGCGCAAAGCCGCGCCGAGCTTGTTGCCGGAGGCACGGAAGGCAATGGCGTTGACGCTCGTGCCGTCGGCGGATTTCAGCCGCGCCCGCACATGCGCCTGGCCGACCTCCTCCGCATAGGTCACGGTATGCGCGGGCAATGCGATCACCGGCTCCGGATTGCCCGAGCCGAACGGCCCGGCGCGGCCGATCATGTTGACGAGTTCGGCGTCGGCGGCCGCGGCCGTCACCGCGCCGTCGATCAAAAGCCCGCTGGCGCGCCGTGCAATCTCGACATCGGCGCTGAGCGAGGCTTCGAGAAAGGCACGCCATTCCGCAAGCGCGCCTTTGCGCAAGGTCACGCCGGCCGCCATGGCGTGACCGCCACCTTTGAGCAAAATCCCCTCGGCAACACCGCGCCGCACCGCGCGGCCGATATCGACGCCCGGCATGGAACGGCCGGAGCCGGTGCCAACCCCGCCGGGCTCGAGCGCGATGGCAAAGGCTGGGCGGTTGAATTTTTCTCGCAGCCGCGCCGCGACAAGGCCGACCACGCCGGGATGCCATCCCTCGGCGGCGGTGACGACCACCGCGCCCTTTTCTTCGATGCCGAGCGCGGCAATGGCCTCGGCCTCGGCTTGCGCCAGCGTGTCCTGCTCGATGGCCTGGCGCTCGCGGTTGAGCCGGTCGAGCTCGGCAGCGATTTTCGCAGCCTCGATCGGATCGGTCTCGAGCAGGAGCTTGGTGCCGAGATCGGCGCGGCCGATGCGCCCGCCGGCATTGATGCGCGGCCCGAGCAGAAAGCCGAGATGCCACGCTTCCGGCGGCGACGACAGTCGCGCCACATCCATCAGGCTGACCGGCCCTGGCCGCTCGCGCCGGCGCAGCGCGATCAGGCCTTTGGCGACAAAAGCGCGATTGAGCCCGATCAGCGGCACCACATCGGCCACAGTGCCGAGCGCGACGTCGTCGAGCAGACCGAGCAGATCCGGCTCCGGCCGATCGCCGTGCCAGAAGCCGCGCGCGCGCAACACGCGATTGACTGCCACCACTGTCATGAAAGTAAGCCCGACGGCGGCGAGATAGCCGAGGCCCGACAGATCGTCGCGGCGGTTCGGATTGACGATGGCAAAAGCCGGCGGCAACTCCTCGTCGGCCTGATGGTGATCGACCACGACGACAGCGAGGCCGAGTTTCTTGGCCTCGCTCAGCGGCTCGATACTGGTGGTACCACAATCGACGCAGATCAGAAGCGTCGCGCCGCGTGCAGCGAGAGCGCGCACGGCTTCCACATTCGGCCCATAGCCTTCGAACAGCCGGTCCGGAATATGGATAAGCGGATCGATGCCGCCATGGCGCAGATAGCGCGCGAGCAGCGCCGCCGAGGTCGCGCCATCGACGTCGTAATCGCCGAAGATGGCGACGTTCTCTCCCCGCTCGACGGCGTCGGCGATACGGGTCGCTGCCTCCTCCATCGCCGTGAGCACATAGGGATCGGGCATCGCCTGTTTGATCGTCGGGTCGAGAAACGCCTCAACCGCGTCGACCTCGATATTGCGGCCGGCAATGATGCGGGCGAGCAGTTCGGGAAGATCGTGGCGTTGCGCGATGGCGAGCGCGCGCGCACTACCACGCTCGTCGAGCCGGTCGCGCCAGGCGCGTCCGGTCGCCGAATTCTCGACGCCAAGAAACAAGCGGGTCTCAGCCATCTGTACGATTGTAGAGCGAATTGCGCCGCAACAGGCTTCTAAGCGGCAGCTATCCGCAGAAATAAGACGCTACTCGAATTTATCAAGCTTGCGGTGCTCGGCGCGGATCCAGCGCACGGTGCTGCTCGCCGAGCGCATCACGACGGTTTCGGTCTCGATTATGCCTTTGCCGAAATGCACGCCTTTGAGCATGGGGCCGTCGGTGACGCCGGTTGCGGCGAACAGGCAATCGCCGCTCACCATGTCCTCGATCTCGTATTTCTTGCGCGGGTCTTTGATGCCCATTTTGGCGACGCGATCGCGCTTCTCGTCGGTGTCGACGACAAGCCGGGTCTGCATCTGCCCGCCGATACATTTGAGCGCGGCCGCCGCCAGCACGCCTTCCGGCGCGCCGCCGATGCCGAGATAGATGTCGATGCCGGTCTTGTCCGGATCGGCGGTGTGAATGACGCCGGCGACGTCGCCGTCACTGATCAGGCTCACTGCGGCGCCGACTTTGCGCACCGCCGCGATAATGTCGGCATGGCGCGGCCGGTCGAGGATCATGGCGGTGATGTCTTGCGGCTTCACGCCCTTGGCCTTGGCGAGGTTGAGAATGTTCTCATCGGCCGGCGCGTCGAGATCGACGGTGTTTTTCGGATAACCCGGACCGATCCCGATCTTGTCCATGTAGATGTCCGGCGCGTGCAGCAGCGTACCGGCCGCAGCCATTGCCAAAGTCGCGATCGCGCCCGGCATGTTCTTGGCGCACAGCGTCGTGCCTTCGAGCGGGTCGACCGCGATATCGACTTTCGGCCCGGATTTATTGCCGACTTTTTCGCCGATATAGAGCATCGGCGCCTCGTCCATCTCGCCCTCGCCAATGACGACGGTGCCGTCGATCGACAGGCCCCCGAGCTCGCGGCGCATGGCGTCGACGGCGGCGCCGTCGGACTTCTTCTCAAGCCCGCGCCCACGCAGCCGGGCCGCCGCCACCGCGGCCAATTCGGTCACGCGCGCGATCTCAATCGACATGATGCGATCAATGCCGGACTGGGAACGGGCAGGCTTCGATGACATGGGAGCAATCTCCATAAACGGCCGAATACGCGTGTGAACGTCAGTTCTTCTCGATGCGGATGACTTGCGGCTTTCCGTAAACCACGCGGTCGCGGCGCACGGCGGCAAGAGCCTTGTGCACGGCATCCTCACTGGTGGCATAGGTCGTCATGATGACGGGCACCGCCTCGTTGGAGCGGCCCGGCTGCGCCGCGCCGGCCGAACCGACCGGATGCCGCTGCACGATGGATTCGAGCGATATTTTCTGTTGCGCCAGCCGGTGCGCGATGGTGGCCGCGGTGCCCGGCCGATCGCGCGCCAACAGGCGAATGTAATAGCCGCCTTCGTGGTGCAGCATCGGCGCTTTGCGGGTCGGCGTCATGCGCGCCACCGGACGGCCGAACGGTGCACAGCGCACCCCGCGCGCAATATCGGCAAGATCGGCGACGATGGCCGAAGCCGTCGCCACACCGCCCGCGCCGGGCCCGACCAGCGTGATCGGCGCGATGCCTTCGGCGTCCACCGTGACGGCATTGGTGACGCCCATCACCTGGGCGATCGCGGAGTCCTTCGGCACCATGGTCGGGTGCACGCGCTGTTCGATGCCCTCGCCGGTCTTCACCGCCACACCGAGGAGCTTGACGCGGTAACCGAGCTCGCTCGCGGCATCGAGATCGGCGAGCGTGATCGAGGAAATGCCTTCGACATAGATAGCCTTGGGATCGATCCTGGTGCCGAAGGCGAGACTTGCCAGGATGGCAAGCTTCTGCGCGGTGTCGTGGCCTTCGATGTCGAAGGTCGGATCGGCCTCGGCATAACCGAGCCGCTGCGCGTCGCGCAGGATCTCGTCGAACGGCAGCCGGTCCTGCTCCATGCGCGACAGGATGTAATTGCAGGTGCCGTTGAGGATGCCGTAGATGCGCGAGAACGACGCGCCGTTGAGCCCTTCGCGCAGCGTCTTCACGATCGGGATGCCGCCGGCGACCGAGGCTTCGAAATTCAAGGCGACATGTTTGCGCTCGGCAAGCGCGGCAAGCTTCTGGCCATGGGCGGCGAGCAGCGCCTTGTTGGCGGTCACCACCGGCTTGCCGGCTGTAAGTGCTGTCTCGACCGCGCGTTTGGCCGGATCGCCGGAGCCGCCCATGACTTCGACGAAGACATCGATCTCTGGATCGCTCGCCAGGGCGACCGGATCCGCGACCCAGCGAAACTTTTTCAGATCGAAATCGCGCTTTTTGCCGCGCGTGCGCGCATTGAGCGCGACAATCTCAATCGGCCGCCCGCAGCGCGCCAACAGCTTGTCGCGTCCCTGATCGAGAAGATGCACAACGGCGCTGCCGACGGTACCAAGCCCGGCAAGACCGACTTTCAGCGGCTCAGCCATAACGCGTCGCCCAAATTGGGAAAAACGACGCCCGATTAACGCCGCGTCGCAAGGGGAACGACGTTGTGCAGCATTTCCGGCCCTGTTTCAAGAAAGCGCCGGATATTGCGTGCCGCCTGCCGGATGCGCTGCTCATTCTCCACAAGCGCGATCCGCACATGGCCCTCGCCGTGCTCGCCAAAGCCCTCGCCGGGTGACACCGCGACCGAGGCTTTCTCGACCAGAAGCGTCGAGAATTCGATGGTCGAGAGCGTTCGGAACGGCTCGGGGATCGGTGCCCAGGCGAACATCGAGGCCTTCGGCGGCGGCACATGCCAGCCGGCCCGGCCGAACGAATCGACCAGCACATCGCGGCGGCGGCGATAGATGGCGCGCATGTCGCGGATGCAGTCGTCGGGCCCATTGAGCGCCGCGGTTGCCGCCACCTGGACCGGCGTGAACGCGCCATAATCGAGATAGGATTTGACGCGGCTCAATGCCGCAATGACGCGCTCATTGCCGACGGCAAAGCCGATGCGCCAGCCTGGCATCGAATAGGTCTTCGACATCGAGGTGAATTCGACCGCGACATCCATTGCGCCCGGCACCTGCAGAATCGAGGGCGGCGGATCGTCATCGAAATAAACCTCGGCATAAGCGAGATCCGACAGCACCAAGAGCCCGTGCTTTTTCGCGAACGCGACAAGCTCGCGATAGAAATCCAAATTGGCGACGCAAGCGGTCGGATTGGACGGATAGCACACCACAACAGCAATCGGCTTCGGGATCGAATGTGAAACCGCACGCTCGAGCGCGCCGAAAAACGCGTCGTTGGCTTCGACCGGCACCGAGCGGATGGCGCCGCCCGCCATCAGGAAGCCGAACACGTGAATCGGATAAGTCGGGTTCGGCACGATGATAATGTCGCCGGGCGCGGTGATCGCCTGCGCGACATTGGCAAAGCCTTCCTTCGAGCCGAGCGTCGTGACGACCTGCGTCTCGGGATTGAGCTTCACACCGAAACGGCGTGCGTAATAAGCAGCCTGCGCCTTGCGCAGCCCGGGAATTCCCTTGGAAGCGGAATAGCGGTCGGTGCGCGTTTTGCCGACGACCTCTTTGAGTTTCTCGACCACATGCGCCGGCGCCGGCAAGTCAGGATTGCCCATGCCAAGGTCGATGATATCGGCGCCGCCATTGCGAGCCGCTGCCTTGGCGCGGTTCACACTCTCGAACACATAGGGCGGCAGCCGCCGAATACGATAAAATTCCTCCATGGGAGTCCCCGCGGATCGTCTTTTCGATTGAGGGCCGATTATAGGCCCGATTCAGTGGTTTAAAGGGCAGAATATCACGGCTTCAAGCCGGCACCAGCAGTGCCTGAGGCCCCGGCGCCCTGTATGCCGGCGCCATTTATGCCAGCACCCTGGGCGCTGGCGGTGGTAGCCGGCGGTACCGCGGCGGACGCCTGTTGCGCCGGCCTCTTGTGGGCGGGCTTCTTTGCCGTCGCGCCTGTCGCTTGACCGGCCGATCCGGACGCAGGCTTGCTCGGCGGCGCTTCGGCGTTGAGATGATCGCGTTGGCTGATCAGATCCTCGGTCGCCTTCTGCACCTGGACCTGATCCATCGGTGGATCGCTGCGCGGCGGCGGCATGTCATGGACCGCCGGAAAGCCGGCCGGAAAGATCGACGGATAGTCGGCGGCCCCGGGCGAGCAACCGGCGACCAGCAAGCACGTCGCCGTAATGAGTGCCAAGCCAGTCAACGACAAGCCAAGCGACGCCGAGCGCAAAAACGCCGACTGCGCAGGCTTAAAGCCCGCGCGCGCGCGCGTTTTCATTCTCTGCAACCGCTGCACGCTCAGTCTCCGATATCCCTCAGAAGGCGCCCGGCTTTGGCCTATTTGCTCGCGTTTTTTGGCCGCCGAAACCCGCCTCGCCGCCCCTCAGAATCTTAAAAAGAGCAGAACCCCAATAAATTAAGGCAATCAACTCAGAGCTTACACAAGCCCTCAAGCCAGGATGCTAAGCTAATATGTCGAAACAAGGACCGGTGTCACTATCGCCTTCGGCGGTGCAGCAGAAACAAAACTGATGCGGCCTTAAGCGGTGCGCTAATAAAGTGCGCTGGCGGATGAGACTTCCGGGCTTCATTAAGCGTTGTCTTCTATATGCCGGAATTGATAAGGCCAGTTCGCCGAGGGGCCGAACCCTCTCGTCAGTGAGGAACGCGCGTGCGAACTCCATCGCAACAACCGGAGGCGCAGAACGGCGTGACGCAAAGCATCGTCACGCCAGGCACCGTCGCGCTGGATGCTGGTGCGCCGGATGCTGGTGCGCCGGATGCTGGTGCGCGGAGCGAGGGCGACCTCGTCACGCAAGCGCCGGCGCCGCAGACCTCCATGCTGAAACAAGACGCACCGGAGTTCGCGGGGAACATCGGTGCCGGCGACATCGAGCGGTTCTCGCGCAATCTGGCGCGGCTGGTCGAGGAAGGCGGCCGGGCGCTCGCGGCCTATCTGCGGCCGCGCGAACAAGGCCGCATCACCGATGAGGTGGCCGACGAGCTCGGCGAAATCGTCAAAACGCTTGGTCATGTTGCGGAATATTGGCTCGCCGATCCGCAGCGCGTCGTGGAATTGCAGAACCGCCTCGGCAAGTCCTATCTCGAGCTCTGGGCGGTCGCCGCGAAGCGGCTCACCGGCGAGCCCGCCCCGGACATCATCGCACCGGCCGCCGGCGACAAAAGGTTCAGCGATCCGGAATGGACGTCGAACCAGTTCTTCGATTTCCTCAAGCAGCTCTATCTGCTCACCGCGCGATGGGCCGACAACCTGGTCGCGGACGCCGCCGGTCTCGATGCGCATACGCGGCAAAAGGCGGAGTTCTATGTCCGCCAGATCCTCAACGCGATCGCGCCGACCAATTTCGTGCTGACCAATCCCGAACTGTTGCGCGAGACTTTTGCCTCAGGCGCAGAGAATCTGGTGCGCGGCATGCACATGCTGGCCGAGGACATCGAAGCCGGCGGCGGCGAGCTGCGCATCCGCCAGTCCGACGATTCGCTGTTCGAGGTCGGACGCAACCTCGCCGTCACGCCGGGCAAAGTCATCTTCCAGAACGAGATGATGCAGCTCATCCAGTACGCGCCGACGACCGAGACGGTGCTCAAGCGGCCGCTTCTGATCGTACCGCCCTGGATCAACAAATTCTATGTGCTCGATCTGACGCCGGAAAAATCCTTCATCAAATGGTGCGTCGATCAGGGTATCACCGTGTTCTGCATTTCCTGGGTCAATCCCGACGCGCATCTCGCGCAAAAGAGCTTCGAGGATTACGTCCGCGAAGGCCCGCTGGCGGCGCTTGATGCGATCAAGGAGGCGACCGGCGAGGAAAAGGTCCACGCCATCGGCTATTGCGTCGGCGGCACGCTGCTATCGGTCACGCTCGCGGCCATGGCGGCGCGGCATGACGAACGCATCGTGTCGGCAACTTTGTTCGCCGCCCAGGTGGATTTCACCTATGCCGGCGATCTCAAGGTCTTCGTCGACGAGGAGCAGGTCAGCGCCCTGGAGCAGAAAATGGCCGAACGCGGCTATCTCGAGTCCGGCTCCATGGCGAGCGTCTTCAACATGCTGCGCTCCAACGACCTGATCTGGCCCTATGTCATCAACAATTACATGAAAGGCAAGGCGCCCTTCCCGTTCGATCTGTTGTACTGGAATTCCGACGCCACACGAATGCCGGCCGCCAACCATTCGTTCTATCTGCGCAATTGCTATCTCGAGAACAAACTGTCGAAAGGCAAGATGGTGCTCGGCGATACGCTGATCGATCTTAAGGCGGTGACGATACCGATCTACAATCTGGCGACGCGCGAGGATCATATCGCGCCGGCCCGGTCGGTGATGGTTGGCTCAAAATGCTTCGGCGGCGATGTGCGCTTTGTCGTGGCGGGATCGGGCCATATTGCCGGCGTCATCAATCCGCCCGCCAAGCGGAAATATCAGTATTGGACCGGGCCGAAGCCGCGCAACGCCGACCTCAACGGCTGGATCGCCAAGGCCAAGGAACATGTCGGTTCATGGTGGCCGGATTGGCTGCTTTGGATCACCCGGCAAAGCCCGACCGAGGTTCCCGCCCGCGTTCCGGGCTCAGGTGCGCTAACCCCGGTCGAAGACGCGCCGGGAAGCTACGTGAAGGTCAAGGGCTAAGCGTCGACCCGAGCTTGGTTTCGGCCGGAAGGCGCTCAATCCCGACATCGGAAAGCAGCAGCTTTGACTTTACGGAAACAGCGCGACCTGTTCGAGGCCGGTCGTTTCCCCATAGCCGAGCATCGCGTTCATGTTCTGAACCGCCTGGCCCGACGCGCCCTTGGTCAGATTGTCGAGCGTGGAGCAGATGATAGCGCGGCCGGCAATGCGATCGGCCGTCACCCCGATAAACGTCATGTTTGAGCCGCGCACGTGCCGCGACTGCGGCATGGCGCCGTAGGGCAGGACATGGACAAAGGGCTCATTCGCATAGGACTTTAAAAGTATCGCATGAAGGTCCTGCGGCGACGCTTTTGCGTCGCGCACATAGACGGTTGAAAGGATGCCCCTATTCATCGGCACGAGATGCGGCGTGAAGGTCGCGACCACGTCGCGGCCCGCGGCTTTGGAGAATTCCTGGTCGAGCTCGGCCATGTGGCGATGGTGGCCGACGCCATAGGCGTGAAAGCCCTCGGAAACTTCCGAGAATAGCATTTCCTCCTTGGCCGCCCGGCCCGCGCCGGTCATGCCTGATTTGGCGTCGATCACGATCTCGTCCGGATTGATCGCCTTCGCCTTCAGGAGCGGGATCAGCGGCAGTTCGGAGCACGTCGTGTAGCAGCCCGGATTGGCGACGAGCCGCGCTGATTTCACGTCCGACCGATAGACTTCGGTGAGGCCATAGACGGCCTCCTTCTGCAGCTCCGGCGCAAAATGCTCGTGGCCGTACCAGCGCGCGTAAGCCGCCGGATCGGACAATCGGAAATCCGCCGACAGGTCGACGACCTTGGTCGCCGGCGCGCGCGTGAGCAGATCCTTGATCACCTTCTGCGTCGTGCCGTGCGGCAGCGCGCAGAACGCCACATCGAGCCCGAGCGCCTTCCAGTCCGCTTGTTCGATTGAGGTCAGCGCCGGCAGCGCAAATGGTGCGAATTGCGGAAACACGTCCGACATCGGCTTGCCGGCGCGGCGGTCGGCCGTCAGCAAGAGGATTTCGGCGTGAGGATGCCGAAGCAACAGCCGCACCAGTTCGGCGCCGGTATAGCCCGACGCACCGAGAATGCCGATTTTCGCTTTCGCAGACATGATGATTGGACCTTTGCTCCGAAGAAAAGGCGTCAGGCCGGAAACCGCAGGCAGAATATCAGGATCGAGAAAACTTCAAGATGACGGCCGCGGAACCGGCGGCACGAATGAGATTACGCGCGAGCGCGCATCCGTGCCGTGCCGGTACGGCGACGGCGGCGCTGGGCAGAAAAAAGGCTCGCGACGGGTAAGCTCATGGGCGGGCATATAAGGTGGACGCTTTGTGCCGTCAATCTGCACATGCTTTTGCCGTCCCGGTGGCATAGTCCAATGTCCGGCCGGAAATGATTCGGCCGCCGTTGCGTGCCGCGAGCGGCGCGCTACATGCACACTACATGGATGAGACTCTAGGATAGGGAATCCGGGACAAGCCGTGGGAAAAGCAGCGAAATCCTCCAAAGCCTCCAAGCCGGCAAAAGCCGTTGCCAAAGCCGCCACCAAGGCCGCCACCAAGAGCGCCGCCAAAACCGGCGATCTGTTCTCTGGCCTCGCTGAAGGCAAACGTAGCAGCGGCCGCCGCAGTGCGGCGGCCCCGGCGCGCGGCTCCTCGGCCGAACAAGGCTATACCGCGCGCCATATCGAGGTCCTCGAAGGGCTCGAGCCGGTCCGCCGCCGCCCCGGCATGTATATCGGCGGCACCGACGAGAAGGCGCTGCATCACCTGTTCGCCGAGGTCATCGACAATGCGATGGACGAGGCTCTCGCCGGTCACGCCGACTGGATCGAGGTCGAACTTGAGGCGGACGGATTTTTGACCGTCACCGATAACGGCCGCGGCATGCCGGTCGATCCGCATCCGAAATTTCCGAAAAAATCCGCGCTCGAAGTCATCATGTGCACGCTGCATGCCGGCGGCAAATTCGACTCCGAGGTCTACGAAACCTCCGGCGGCCTGCACGGCGTCGGCGTCTCGGTCACCAATGCTTTGTCCGACCGCATGGAAGTCGAAGTCGCGCGCGGCCAAAAGCTCTACCGGATGGCGTTCGAGCGCGGCAAGCCGAAGGGCAAGTTGCAGGATGCCGGCAAAGCGCCGAACCGCCGCGGCACCAAAGTGCGTTTCCACCCCGATCCGGACATCTTTGGAGCGAAGGCGCATTTCAAGGCGGAACGCGTCTTCAAGATGACGCGCTCCAAGGCCTATCTGTTCGGCGGCGTCGAGATCCGCTGGTCCTGCGCCAAGGAGCTTTTGCACGGCGTCGAGGACGTGCCGGACAAAGCGACCTTTCATTTCGCCGACGGGCTTAAGGACTATCTGTCGGAGACGCTCACCGGCTCGACTTTGGTCCATCCCGAGGTTTTCAGCGGCACCGCGAAAAAGGCCGGCGCGCATGGAGCTGCGCAATGGGCGGTGGCCTGGACCGCCGATGCCGACGGCTTCCTCAACTCCTATTGCAATACCATCCCGACGCCCGACGGCGGCACCCATGAATCCGGCTTGCGCACGGCGCTGACGCGCGGGCTCAAGGATCACGCCGAGCGCATCGGCCAAGGCAAGCGCGCCGCTTCGGTCACCTCGGACGACGTGATGGTCGGCGCCGGCGCCATGCTGTCGGTGTTCATTCGCGAGCCGGAATTCCAGGGCCAGACCAAGGATCGCCTCGCCACCGCCGAAGCGCAAAAGATCGTCGAACAGGCGATCAAGGACCCGTTCGACCATTGGCTTGCCGGCAATCCGCTGCAGGCCAACAAGCTTCTGGATTTCGTGGTCGAGCGCGCCGAGGAGCGCGTCCGCCGCCGCCAGGAAAAGGACATTGCCCGCAAGAGCGCGGTGAAGAAGCTGCGCTTGCCCGGCAAGCTCGCCGATTGCACCAACAGCGCCGCCGAAGGTTCCGAGATTTTCGTCGTCGAAGGCGACAGCGCCGGCGGCTCGGCGAAACAGGCGCGCGATCGCGCGACGCAGGCGATCCTGCCGTTGCGCGGAAAAATCCTCAACGTGGCCTCGGCCGGCAAGGACAAGCTCGCGCAGAACCAGCAGCTCGCCGATTTGGCGCAGGCGCTCGGCTGCGGCACCGGCGTGCATTACCGTGACGAGGATCTGCGCTACGGCCGCGTCATCATCATGACCGACGCCGACGTCGACGGCGCGCATATCGCCTCGCTGCTCATTACCTTCTTCTATCGGCAGATGCCGCAGCTCATCGACCACGGTCATCTCTATCTCGCGGTGCCGCCGCTCTACAAACTCTCACACGGCGGCAAGAATTTTTACGCGCGCAACGAAAAACACCGCGACGAAATCCTGAAGAAGGAATTCCACGCTAATGCCAAGGTGGAAATCAGCCGCTTCAAGGGGCTCGGCGAGATGATGGCGGCGCAGCTCAAGGAAACCACCATGGACCCGAAGAAGCGCACGCTGCTTCAGGTCCAACTCTTGCCCGACGATCGCAAGGACACCGAGAAATCCGTCGAGCGGCTGATGGGCACCAAGGCCGAGTCGCGCTTCGAATTCATCCAGGAGCGCGCCGAATTCGCCGACGAAGCGTCGCTCGACGTTTAGGTCAATCAGCCCCTCCTTTGCATAAATCGAACGGCATGCTTTGGCGCGCCCTGCGTTCCGGCGCGCCGATATTGCTTGGCGTCGCTTCGAGAATGTCGCGCCGCACGCGCAACTGCACGTCGCGCGGCACGCTCGTGACACCGCGCTGCAAACAGGCATTCGGATCGCCCCGGCAGGCACCCTTGCGGCGGCAGTTCTTGTCGCGGCAGGTCCGCCACAGCGCAAAGGCATTGCAATAGCGCCGCCGCTGCAGTGCCTTTTCGACGGCCAAGCGCGCGGCAAATTCCACCGGGCTCAGCCTCGGCTTGGGTTTTTTCGCCGCTTGCGACGCTTGCAACATGGCGAGCCCGACAGCGAGATCGCTGCGCCGCAGAACGTGACCGGCATCGCGGGCGAGCACACGTTTGACGTATCGCTTCATGGCGAATGCTCCTTTGCCCGCGCCGGCCGGAAGGACAAGCGTTCTCGTCCTCGCAGCGCGGCGCGCTCCCGAGTTTTGCTGTGACGGCACCGGTGAAGCGCGAAGCGAGCGGTGCAAGAGATAAGAAGGGGTGGTGCCTTCTTCTTCTTGCGCTCTCTCACTTCGCCGTAAGAAACAAAGAAAGGAAGCGGAACGCCGACAGACGCGAATCCAACCTGCCGTGTTGCTGACACGGCCGCGCGCTCAGTAAGCGCGCACGCCTATCGGCGTTCCACCGCGGCTCTTGCCAGAGGGAGATCTCCTCCCCAAGGCTCTGCTTCAGGCCATGTTTCCTGGGACGCGGCGGAGCGTGATCCTGTTACATCCGCCTTCCGGCGGCAGAACCAGCGCCGTTTTAGCGGGTGTTACCCGCCCCAACCTGTCCCAGTCCAGCGAGCACCTCGCACTCCGGTCGTTAGTGCCGGAAGATTGATGCCCGAAGCCGCCCGGGAGCGGATTGCAACGCCGCCCGCGGGCACCGCCCTCTCGCTCCCCGCGCCGGTGTGCCTCCGGCACAGGTCCTTTACGTGAGCGAGATTCACGCCGGGATATGTATCTGAAACGGTGACCATTGTCAATAGAACGGTGACATCAACGTTTGGTAGTGGTCCAGTCTGACAAGCCCATTTCGCCACAATTCGGAAGCGTACATTCTCGCTGAATTGGTGACGCTTTTAGTCCCGGTTATCTCCGGCGAGCCCTTTCCAGAACTTGGTGAGTCGAGGACCTACAAAACCAATAATCATTATGATCGCTACACCAATCGCCAGCCAAGACCTGAATTGCTGGCGCGTGATTGGACCGATAAACAGAGCTGCCAGCACCGGCAGAGCGATTGCGATAACAATTACGTACAAATAAAACAGGCGTCTATTAGGTCCTTCGCTCACTGCGTTGCCTCCCACGCCTCAAGCATATCAACGACGTCCTTCATTTCCCAGAGACGCTTAGACACGCCAGCGGCCATCGCAGGGCTCATTTTGAGCGTCTGATGGATGCGAACGAAATTATAATAGAGAAAATGCAACGCCATCGCATGCCGATGATTAGTAAGCTTTTTTGAAAAGCCATTCGTCAGACGCGTCATCCGGCGTGAGTGCATCCGCACGTTGAGATTATTGCGCTCAGCATATGACGTGCTGATGTGCTTCGTCTCGCCGCCACGGGTCAAATCCGGTCCGCCACAATTGGCTGGCCCACTACCCAACGTTTCCGTTAAGGCGTTGCTTGCTGGCATCGGCAAGCATCGTCGTTTCGCGCAGGCTTGGAACGGAGGGGATCAGATGTCGCTGAATGACGCTAGGGGGACATGCACAGTCATCTGACTGCGATGTGATGATTCTTAGATTGTTCCGGTTTCCCGATCCGTTCCTATACGCAGTCCGGTACTGGCCGGTTTCCGACCCTAGTGGCAGGTTTTGAAAATCACAGTGGCCGGGTTTGAAATTGGCCGTCACTTGATGTGCAAAACTTTGGTGGCGACCCATGCGATTAAAGCCCCGCCTATCATAGTCGCCGCAAGCGGATTCGGCTTATTAAGCGCATAACGTACCCCGATAAGCACCATCACAATCCAGGCCGCCGCGCCTAGTCCCATCCCAATAGCGACCCATACGGCTTGCCGATTAGTCATGATGATTTCTTCGGCCGCCTCAGTTGGCGGCCTCTTTGATTTCGGTGCTCGGCTGGGCGGAATGATAAGTTCAAACTCTTTTTGACCCGAACCTTTCTACGATCTTTCGTTCGTAGCCAAAAGATATGAAGCGCGAAAACAGGATGGCGCCGATGATTTTTGGTGCGTCTGGGACACCCTCACCTGCCGCCGATCTGCTGCGCCATCAGCACGATGGTCTTGCGGTAGACCTCGGAGTGATTCCACTCACGCATCGCCACCTCGAAATTCGGCGTGCCCTCGGTAAACGGCGCGCCGGCTTGCCAGCCATTGGTCTTGAGCAGATTGGCGGTCGAGGCCAGCACATCGGGAACGGAATGGCGCAGATCGACATGGCCGTTGCCGTCATAGTCGACGCCGTACTTGATGTATGACGACGGCAGAAATTGTGTCTGGCCGATCTCGCCGGCATAGGCGCCGATGAGATCGCGCAACGGCAGATCGCCGCGCTGGAGGATCTGCAGGGCGGCGATCAGTTCGCGCTGGAACAGCTCGGTGCGGCGGCAGTCATGCGCCAGCGTCGCCACCGTGCGGATCACCGGCAGCTTGCCCATGTCGCCGGTGCCGTTGTCGGTTTCCAGCGTCCAGACCGCCACGATCACCGAAGCGGGCACGCCGAATTGCTGCTCGATGCGCCCGAGCAGCGCGGCGTGCACCTGCATCAGTTTCCTGGCGCGGTTGATGCGGGCCGGGATGACCCGGGTGGCGGCGTATTCCTCAAAACTCTTGGCGTGGAACATGCCGCGCTGGCGGCGGTCGAAAGCGAGGACGGCGGGGTCCGGCGTCAGGCCGGCGAAGGCCTGGTCGATAACCGCGCGCGAGACGCCTTGGGCCTGCGCGTCGCGCGCGACCGCGGCCAGAAAAGCATTGAAGTCGCCGCCGCATGGCGCGGCGAGCGCGGGACCGGCGACGAGCAGCAGGACGAGGGCAAGAAGGAGGCGGCAGGACTTCCTCATCCGCGTATCCTAACCCGCAAAGACCCAACCAGTCACGCTGCCGGCCCAAAGCCGACGTGTGAATCCATCAGGGTACTTTTTGCTGCAGTGTATGAGTCCGCTGGCCCTGAGCGGACATCGCCACGAGGCCGCGCGGTGTCAGCTTTCGAGCGCAAAGCGGACGCCGCAAATCGGAGCCGCCGCGGCAGCGAATGACCCAACTCGGACGTACCGCAGGGACCTGAGGAGTCTGCCAATTGGTCCCGGAATAAACCGACACGGGGACAATTGGCTAGTGAAACAGAAGGGACCGAGACACACTAGCAATTGTACGGCGTTCAGAGCGAAATGCATTCCGCTTTGTCTGCTAGCAATGTATAATTGCGTCCTCGCCGCAGGAGTGCGTGCTTCAATGGAACTTAGAGTATGACAGGCGCCCGCGTCGAGCGCCGTCTGGCGGCTATTCTTGCGGCGGACGTCGTTGGTTACAGCCGGCTCATGGGACGGGACGAGGAAGGGACTCTCGCGCGTCTCAAAGAGTGCCGGCGTGCGCTTGTCGATCCGAAAATCGCCGAGCATCGCGGCCGCATCGTCAAGACGACGGGCGACGGCGTGCTGGTGGAATTTGCCAGCGCGGTTGATGCAGTGCGCTGTGCGGTCGATATTCAACGCGCGACGGCGCAGGCGAACGATACGGTGCCTGAGGATCGGCGCATCGCATTTCGTGTGGGTATCCATGTTGGCGACATCATCATCGATGACGACGATATTTTCGGCGACGGCGTCAATATCGCCGCCCGGCTGGAATCGATCGCCGAGCCCGGCGGTATCTGCATCTCCGACGATTCGCATCGCCAGGTGCGCGGCAAGATCGAGATCGCATGGGACGATCTGGGTCCGCAATCGCTCAAGAACATTGCCGAACCGATCCGCGCTTGGCGGGCGCTGCTCAATGACGGCGCGCCAGCAGCGCGTGCGGCCATGTCGACGAGCCTCGAAGTGCCGGATAAGGCGTCCATCGCTGTCCTGCCTTTCACCAATATGAGCGGCGATCCCGAGCAGGAATATTTCGCTGACGGCATGGTCGAAGACATCATCACAGCGCTGTCGCGCATGGCCTGGCTGTTCGTGATCGCGCGCAATTCAAGCTTCACCTACAAGGGTAAGGCGGTCGATATTAAAAAGGTCGGCCGCGAGCTCGGCGTCCGCTACGTGCTCGAAGGCAGCGTCCGCAAGGCCGGCAACAGAGTCCGCATCACGGGACAGCTGATTGACGCCTCCACCGGCGCGCATCTGTGGGCGAACCGCTTCGACGGCGCGCTGGAGGATGTGTTCGACCTGCAGGACGAGGTCACGACGGACGTGGTCAGCGCTATCGCGCCAAGGCTCGAACAGGCCGAAATGGAACGCGCTCGCCGCAAACCGACTGAAAGCCTCGCAGCTTACGATTATTTCCTGCGCGGCATGGCACGGATCTACGACGGCACGCGCGTGGCCAATATCGAGGCGCTGCAAAACTTCGAACGCGCCATCGACAGTGATCGGAATTATGCATCAGCCTACGGAATGTGCGCCTATTGCTATGTCTGGCGCAAAGCGAACGGCTGGCTGGCCGACAAGGAGCGCGCGATCGCGGAGACGGAGCGCCTGGCGCGAACCGCGTCGCGGCTCGGGCCGGACGACGCGGTCGCTCTCGCGCAGGCCGGCTTCGCGCTGGCCTTCGTCGTCGGCGAGCTTGATGACGGCATGGCCCTGATCGAGCGCGCAGTCGCGCTCAATCCCAATCTCGCGGCCGCTTGGCGCTTCAGCGGTTATGTCAGTGTCTTTCTCGGCCAGCCGGATCTCGCGATCGAGCCGCTCGAACGTGCGCTGCGGCTAAGCCCCCTCGATCCGCTCATCTTCATCGTGCAAAACGGCATCGTGCTGGCGCATTTCTTCGCCGGCCGCTATGAAGAGGCGCTCGCCTACGCCAAGAAGACGATGGCGCAAAATCCGAACTATGCCACAGCGATCATGATGGCCGCGGTCAGCGCGGCGCTGGCCGGCCGCGAGGACGAAATGACTAGGGCGGTCAGCCAGCTCTTGAAACTCGATCCGGCCTGCAAAATGTCGAGCTTCAGGAATGTCTGGCCGCTCCGCCGCGAAGAAGATCTGGCGGCTTTCGACAAGGGGCTGCAACTGACCAAGCTTCCTCAGTAGCCTCAGGGCAAGCAAGAGGGATAACCCCCCGCGCGGCTTGGCTAGGCGAACGGCGCAGCAGCCAATGACTTTAAGTTCCGCTTCTGGCCCTTAGCGGACATTCGGCGCCAGGCTGCTGATGTCCGCTATTGGGGGCAAAGCGGACGCGGCAATTAGAGCGCGTCGCGGCAGCTGATGACGCCAAGGCGTTGCGCGTGATTGGCAATCACTCTATCCAATCGGCCAACCTATCGCGCGACACCCGAGAGCCCACCATGACTGACACACCGCAATACACGCCGCCGGACGTTTGGGTCTGGGAGAAGAACGACAGTCCCAATTGGCGCTACAGCAACACCAACCGCCCCGTCGCGGGCGCGACGCATGAGAAAGCGTTGCCGCGCGGAAAGCATCCGCTTCAGCTCTATTCACTGGCGACGCCGAACGGCGTCAAGGTGACGATCATGTTGGAGGAATTGCTGGCCGCCGGTCATAGCGGAGCGGACTATGACGCTTGGCTGATCCGGATCGGTGAAGGCGACCAGTTTGGCAGCGGATTTGTCGGGGTGAACCCGAATTCCAAAATCCCGGCGCTCATGGACTACAGCGAGCAGCCGCCGCGACGCCTGTTTGAATCCGGCGCGATCCTGCTCTACCTGGCGGACAAGTTCGGCGCCTTCCTGCCGAAGGATCGCGGCAAGCGCACTGAGGCGCTCAATTGGCTGTTTTGGCAGATGGGTTCGACGCCTTATGTCGGCGGCGGCTTCGGGCATTTCTATGCCTATGCTCCGGTGAAGATCAAATACGCCATCGACCGTTTTACAATGGAGGTGAAACGCCAGCTCGACGTGCTCGACCGGCAGCTTGCGGACAATCGATTCATCGCCGGCGACGACTATACGATCGCCGATATGGCGATTTGGCCATGGTACGGCAACGGCATGTTGAACGGCGCCTCCTACAACGACCCGCGCAAATTCCTGCAGACGCACGACTACAAGAACCTGACGCGCTGGACGAAAGAAATCGGCGAGCGCCCGGCCGTCAAGCGCGGGCGAATGGTCAACCGCGCCAGCGGGTCGCCTGAAGAACAGCTGCGCGAGCGCCATGACGCCGGCGATTTCGAGACCAAAACGCAGGACAAGATGGACGCGCGCGGGTAGCCC
>DATHPQ010000205.1:0-3003 GCA_035483735.1 Xanthobacteraceae bacterium
TTTGCAACTCTCCGGCGTCGGCCCGGCGAAGCTCTTGCGCGATCTCGGCATTGACGTCATCGCCGACATGCCCGGCGTCGGCGCCGATCTGCAAGACCATTTGCAGATCCGCATGCAGTACCGCTGCACCGAGCCGATCACCATGAACGACGTGATCAACAACTGGCGCTACCGCTACATCGAAGGCCTGCGTTATCTGTTGTCGCGCAAAGGCCTGTTGACCATCGGTGCCGGCTACGCCGCCGCCTTTCTGCGCACGCGGCCGGAACTGGCGACACCCGACGTGCAGATCCACTTTCTTATCTTCAGTGCCGATACCGCCGGCGCTGCGCTGCATCCGTTCCCGGGATTCATCGCTTCGGTGTGCCAATTACGGCCGGACAGCCGCGGCTTCGTGCGCATCACATCGGGCGATCCGACAGTGCCGCCGGCGATCCAGCCGCGTTATCTCACTGCACAGACCGATCGCGACACGATCGTCGCCGGATTGAAGGCGCTGCGCGGGATCATGAATCAGCCGGTGATGCGCAAATACATCGCCGAAGAGCTTGCACCCGGCGAGGCTTGCGTCAGCGACGCCGATTTCCTCACCTTTGCGCGCGCTACGGCGACGACCGTCTATCATCCGACCTCGACCTGCCGTATGGGCTCCGACCCCAACGCCGTCATCGACGAGCGCTTGCGCGTGCGCGGCTTCGAACGGCTGCGCGTCGTCGATGCTTCGATCATGCCGACGGTCGCATCGGGCAATACCAATGCGGCCGCGGTGATGATCGGCGAAAAAGGTTCGGATATGATTTTACAGGACGCGGCAAGCGCGCCGGTCGCGCTGTCGGCCTGACCGAAATCAGGCGACGCTGAGCTGCAGCTGCGCTGCTTGCGACGGAAGAGCCTTGCGTTGCCGCTTCGGGGTCGGCCGCAGAATGGCCATCGGCACGAGGTCGACCCATTCGCCGCCGATGAAGGCGGCCTTGCGCAACACGCCTTCTTTCTTGAAGCCCGCGGCTTGGTAGGCGCGGATGGCGCGCTGATTATGCTTGAAGACGATGAGCTGGATGCGGTTGAGGTTGAGGTGGCTCCAGCAGAAATCGACTGCGAGATGCAGCGCTTCTTTGCCTAAACCCTGGCCGCGATTCTGTTCGGCGCCAATCCGAATGCCGAGCTCCGCGGAATGGTGCGTTGCGTTGATGCCGGTGATCTGTACGTAGCCGATAATCAGCGGCACGTCGATTTTGCGGATGGCGAAGACGACTTTGGTCGGGTCCTTGCCGAGGCTGTCCCACCACTGCTGATGGGCCATCATGTCGACTGGCCGGTACGCAAAGTCGAGCCGCGCCGCCGCCGCATCATTGGCCCAGCAGAATATCGAACCGAAATCCTCCGGTACCAGCGGACCGATCGTGATGTGCTTGGCCAACAGCATGGGCGTGATGAAATGACTATGCGAAATTGCGCCGGCGTCTCATTAGCCGTGGCCGAGCCATTGCAATTTGCGACGCTTGAGCGCCTTGGTCTGCACCACGCCGCAGCCATTGCTGCCGCAGACGATCGAAGCCATGCGGATCTGCGCATGTGCGACGGTGGCTGCCGTCGGCGCGGCGGGCGCCATCGCTGCGGCGCGGCTCGCGATCAGGCCCGCCGATACGATCGTTGCTGCGGCAAGCGTGGAGAGAAGAAGTTTGCGCATGTATTGCCTCCTTTAGGCTTCCGGGATGTGATTTCAGAGATGCGGACGGATTGGCGCGCCAAACCTTGGCGCGTCGGCGGTCGGCGCGACGCAACCGGCTGGTGTCGTGACGGAGATCGGCAAAAGCGCGCGCAAGAAATTGGCCACGGTCGATTCGAACAAGCACGGCATAAAAGCCGGCGAGTGGTGCTGCGCCCCTGCAGATTCAGTACGAAATTATGGTAAATGAAGCGTTAATGCCGCCGCCGACCGCACTCTAGTTCTTGCGGTCGGGCAGCGCCTGGATGGCCTCGATCTGCGCCAGCCAATAGGCTTTTGCCAAAGCGAATTTCCGCGTGGTCTCGTCGTTGATCGCGATAGGCTTCCAGCGCCAGTTCTTGCCGTCGCCGCTGGCGCTCAGTCCGACCGTCACCGCGCGCAGACCTTCGTCGGCGCCGATCAAATAACCGTAGCCGATGTGATCGTCGTGATCAGTGATGACGACATTCGCCGCCCCGTTTCGCTGCGGCAGGACGTTCAATGCGGTCTGCCATCCGGCAGGCAAGCCGAATTTCTCGCTTTCGGCTTGATCGATCCGCGCGTTGAACTGATAGGCCCGGCAGCCGGCGCCGATATGCAGGCGGTCGCAGACATCGCCAAGCGAGATATTTTCGAATCCCTTCTGTACCGTCAGTTGCGCAAGCTGCGCCAGTGCGCTGGTGTCTCCGGCCAAAGCGCTTGGCACGCGGAATTCCGGCAGGCCGAAGAACACGCCGCCGAGCAGAAGGCTGCCGAACAGGCCGCGCAGCACTGGCGCGCGTCTGGATTTGATTGTTGTCGGCACGCGTGTTGTCGCTATGTGTGTCGTAGGCATCTGTGTCATCGCGATCGTCCCGGACGCTTTCTCACCCAACAATGGTCGCAGGAGTTTTTAGGCCTGCATTTCCGGCATTGGCAATCCAAATCGCCGGGATCAAGACCGCGGTCGCATCTTTGCACCAGCGGAAAATGGTCACGACCGGGCGTTGCGCCTGGTTTTGTCCGGGTGCATGATCTCGTTGTCATAAGCAAGTGCAGCTGATTTGCAGGTCCTCCAAGCTTTCGTCTGGCCCGCAAATCAAAGGCCGCTACAGCATGATCCCCAAAAGTGGGTACCGGTTTTCGGGAAAAGATCATGCTGAAGCAATCTAGGGAATGGGACACCAGGAGCGGCTCCTCATGCATGATACGGTCATTCGCGGCGGCACAATTGTCGATGGCACCGGCAAGGCGTCTTTCACGGGCGATGTAGCGATCTCGGGCGGCCGCATCGCCGCTGTCGGCGGCAAGCAGGGGCC